>JAKPQM010000131.1 GCA_029546925.1 Actinomycetes bacterium | reverse complement strand
TTCTCGGTGAACCCCTATGTGGGCTGCGCGCACGCGTGCCGCTACTGCTATGCGAGCTTCATGAAGCGCTTCACCGGCCATATGGAGCCATGGGGCGATTTCGTGGATGTGAAGTACTGGCCGCCCATCAAGAATCCCGCCAAGTATGCGGGCAAGGAGTTCTTCATCGGCTCGGTCACCGATCCCTACCAGCCCCTCGAGAAGACCTATCTCCGCACGCGCACGCTGCTGGAGGAGCTGCGCGGCTCGGGCGCCAGGATCTCCATCCAGACCAAATCAGACCTCGTCCTGCGCGACCTCGATCTTCTCGCCAGCTTCCCCGATATGCGCGTGGGCTTCTCCATCAACACGCTCGACGAGGCTTTCCGGGCGGAGATGGATCGGGCGGCGAGCATAGCGCGGCGCTTGGCGGCGATGGAGCAGCTGCACGATGCCGGCATACGCACGACCTGCTTCATATCGCCCATCTTCCCCGGCATCACCGATTGCATCGCCATCATCGAGAGGACCCGTGGCATCTGCAACCTGGTATGGCTCGAGAACCTCAACCTGCGCGGAAGCTTCAAAGCCGACATCATGGCGTTCATCGCCAGAAAGCATCCCGAGCTGCGGGGACTGTACGAGCAGATCTACATCTACGGCGATCGCGGCTATTGGGGCGAGCTCGACGCCCAGCTCCGCGCGTATGCTGCGGATGCGGGGCTGGAGTACGTCGTGAACGACGACACCCTGAGCCGCGCCTTCGAAGCTCCGCCTGTGCTCGTGAATTTCTTCTACCACGAGAAGATCAGGAAGTCCGCGCGGGATAGGCAAGCATAGCGCTCAACCCCCCGGGGATTCATCCGCATGGCAAGGAAATGATCCATGCACTATACCTTTTTATTCGTTCTGTCAATTGACGTCCCCCGTTTTTCCCGCGTGCGGGCGTATTGCCGCCGTCTGTCGGAAGGAACTTTATGCATATGACCTCTCGAAATAGACTGGAAACAGTCTATGGCTGCAATGGGAGCAGCCAACAGGAAGGAAGAAAGAGGCAAATATGAACGAAAAGCTTACGCGTCGCGCGTTCCTTGGCGCTGCGGGTGGCGCAGCACTTGCGCTCGCTGCCTGCAACGGTGGCGGCGGGGGTAGCGACGGAGGTGGCGAAGGCGGACCCGAAGGCGGTTCCGAGGCCACCACGGGCGGTGCCGTCCTTACCGTGGGTTCCGCATACGGCCCCAGCTCCTTCGATCCCGCCAACTGCTCCTCGGCGTTCTGCCTGAGCGCCAACTCCAACGTCATGGAGGGTATCTACGATATCGATTTCCATGACTACAGCACCCGCGACGGCCTCTGCGTCGGCGAACCCGTGTGGGTTGACGACACCCATGCCGAGATCACCCTGCGCGACGGCGCCGCCTTCTCCGACGGCACGCCCGTCACGCCCGAGGACGTCATCTTCTCCTATACGCGCGCAACCGCCGAGGGAGGCATGTACGTCTCGTTCCTCACCATGATCACCGGCATCGAGAAGAAGGATGACACCACCCTCACCGTCACCGTCACCATCCCCAAGTTCTCGCTGCTCAAGGAGCGCCTCGGCATCATCAAGGTCATGCCGCAGACCCTCACCGCAGATGAGGCTGCCGCCAAGCCCGTCGGCACCGGCCCCTGGATGTATGACGAGGTTTCCGACACCTACGTCGTCATGGTTCCCAACCCCAACTACAACGGCACCCATCCTGCTCAGGATACCCAGCTCCGCATCGATTCCATGACCGACCCCACCGCACGCGTGACGGCCCAGTCCGAGGGCACCACCCTCGTCTCCGAGTCCGTTCCGCCCGACAGCATCGCCCAGATCGAGGGCGTCGGCTGCCGCGTCGACCAGGTCAACGGCTTCGGCACCCGCTTCATCATGTTCAACGTCAAGAAGGCCCCATGGGATGACGCCAAGGTCCGTCAGGCCGTCATGTTCGCCCTCAACACCGACAACATGATCGCCAATGCCTTCTCCGGCCTCGCGAACAAGCCCACCTGCTATCTGCCGAGCACCTTCACCAACTACCACAAGGCCTCCACGGTCTACGAGTACGACCTCGATAAGGCCACCGCGCTCCTCACCGAGTCCGGCGTCACTCCCGGCGCCATCGAGCTCCGCACCACCGATAACGCCCAGGTCGTCTCCATGGGCACCCAGGCCCAGCAGGATCTCCAGGCTCTCGGTTTCACGGTGAACCTGACCTCCGACCAGTCCCCGGCAACCTACGCCGCCATCGATCAGGCCGACGACTCCTGGGACATCCTCATCGCCCCCGGCGACCCGTCCTGCTTCGGCGGCGACACCGACCTGCTGCTCAATTGGTGGTACGGTGACAACATCTGGATGAAGACCCGTTGCGCATGGAACAACAGCGATGAGTGGAAGCGCGTCAACGAGCTCATGGCCCAGGCTCTCGAGCAGTCCGGTGCCGATCAGCAGAACAGCTGGAACGAGGTATTCGATATCCTCTCCGACAACTGCGTGCTCTATCCCGTCCTCCAGGTCGTCACGCCGACGGCTTCCTGGATCGAGAATGCCAGCCCTGCTGGCCAGAAGGTCACCTCCAACTTCGCCGGCATCGGAACCACGGGAGTCTCCCTCACCGATGTCGCCACGGTCAACGGCTAGAGCGTGGGGTTTGCAGCTCGCTCTAGCTGCTGATGTGCAGTAGATGGGAGGCTCGGACGATTCTGTCGTCCGAGCCTCCCTGCTGAATAGTCAAACTGGCTCTGTCAGACTCGATTTCAGGAGGAGAAAGCGTGAATAACCTCTTGCGCCTTGTCGGACGCCGCCTTATCGCGCTTCCGATCATGGCAATCGGTGTGAGCTTCTTGATCTTCTTCCTCATGTCGTTCTCGCCCATTGATCCCGCCTACAAGGCGTTGGGCGAGGCTGCGACGCCGGAGCAGATCCAGAAGTATCACGAGGACTTCGGCTTGGACGATCCCTGGCCGGTCCGCTACGTTCGTTATATGGGAGATCTCATACGCGGCGAGCTCGGCACCTACAGTGCCCAGCGCCGTCCGGTATCAGACCGTATCGTCACCGCGTTGCCCGTCACCATGCAGCTCACCTTCTTCGGTTTGCTTTTGGGGACGATCGTCTCGTTCACCTTGGGTATCCTTGCGGCCTTGTACCGCGACGGATGGCCGGATCAGGTCATCCGGGTGCTATCGATCGCCGGTCTCGCCACACCCTCGTTCTGGTTGGCGGTCCTGCTCATCCTCGTCTTCTCGTCCTATCTGCATATCCTGCCTGCCTCGGGACCGCTTCCCAATCCCGCCACCGACTTCGGCGGCTACATGGCGCGCATGATCATGCCTGCCGTATCGCTTGCGGTGCCGCTCACCGGCCAGATGACGCGCATCGTGCGCACCGCGATGGTCGAGGAGCTCGATAAGGACTACGTGCGCACGGCGAAGGGCTCCGGCCTTCCCAAAGGCGTCATCATCGCCAAGAATGTGCTGCGCAACGCCCTCATCACCCCGGTCACCACGCTCGGCATGAAGATCGGCTACCTCATGGGCGGTGCCGTCGTCATCGAGGTCATCTTCAACCTGCCCGGCATGGGCATGGCGATCTTGGACGGCGTTTCCGGCAACGAGCCCATGCTCGTCATGGGCGTCGTCATCGTCGTGGCGCTCTCCTTCATCGTCATCAACATCGTTGTCGATATGCTCTACCTCCTCATCAACCCCAGGATAAGGAGCGTGTAGCCATGGCAACAAGGAAAGAGAACGCCGAGGAGCTCGAAGGCATGGCAGCCAAGGGCCTCAAGCTCTCCGGCCTCAAGAACATGAAGACCACCTCCAAGATCGCCCTTGGGATCCTCGTGATCGTGGTCCTGCTCTCCATCCTCGCCTCCGTGCTCGCGCCCTTCGATCCTTATGAGATCAGCGTGGCACGCCAGGCTCCCGATGCGCTGCACCTCTTCGGCACCGACGATAAGGGCCGCGACATCCTGTCGCGCATCCTCTACGGCGGCCGCATCTCGCTCGTCATCGGCTTCGGATCCGTGCTGTTCGCGCTCGTGACCGGCTCCATCATCGGCGCTGCCGCCGCAGTTGCGCGCAAGAGCATCTCCGAGGTCATCATGCGCATCCTCGACATCATCATGTCGGTGCCGGGCATCGCGCTGGCGGCCGTGCTCGTCACCATCTTGGGCAAATCGGTCCCGGCGATCATCTTCGCCATCGGATTCATGTACATGCCCCAGATCGCACGCATCGTCCGGGCCAACATCGTCTCCGAATACGGCGAGGACTACGTACGCGCGGTCATCGTCTCGGGTGCCCGTGCTCCGTGGATCCTCATGAGGCACGTGCTGCGCAACTGCGCCGCGCCCATCATGGTCTTCACCGTGACCCTCGTGGCGGATGCCATCATCTTCGAGGCGTCCCTCACGTTCCTCTCCGCAGGCATCGCCGAGCCCACGCCCACGTGGGGCAACATCCTCGCCGATGCGCGCAACGGCGTCCTCTCGGGCCGCTGGTGGCAGGCGCTCTTCCCGGGCATCATGATCATGCTCACCTGCCTCGCGCTCAACATCCTCTCCGAGGGCATCACCGACGCCATGGCGGCCGCGCCCTCCGCGCCCGTCTCGGCCGTCAATGCCGAGAGCCGCCGTGCAGCCGACCTGCTCGTTGCCGATCCCGTGCGCGCCTACGCCGTCCAGGCCGAGACGCTCGCCGAGAGGCTCGGGGCGCTGCGCAAGGTGGAGCTTGCGCGTAAAGACCGCAACGAACCCGACTACGCGGTCGAGCCGATCTTGAGGGTCAAGAACCTCTGCATCGGCTTCCCCAACCACGGCGACGTCAACGTGGTCGAGAACGTCAGCTTCGACGTGCGCCCCGGCCAGTGCATGGCCCTCGTCGGCGAGTCGGGTTGCGGCAAGTCCATCACCACCAAGGTCATCATGAACCTCACCGACCCCGGCGAGAAGATCACGGGAGAAGTGCTCTACAAGGGCACCGACCTTCTGAAGCTCACCGAGGAGGAGCACCGCAAGCTCCTCGGCCGCGAGATCGCGATGGTCTACCAGGACTCGCTCTCCGCGCTCAACCCGTCCATGCTCATCTCCGCGCAGATGAAGCAGCTCACGAGTCGCGGGGGTGCCCGCAGCGCCGAGGAGCTCCTCGATCTCGTGGGCCTCGACCCCAAGCGCACGCTCGAGTCCTATCCGCACGAGCTCTCCGGCGGCCAGTGCCAGCGCGTCGTCATCGCCATGGCACTCACGCGCGACCCGTCGCTCGTCATCTGCGACGAGCCCACCACGGCCCTCGACGTCACGGTTCAGAAGCAGGTCATCAAACTGCTGAAGGATCTTCAGGGCAAGCTCGGCTTCGCCATGATCTTCGTGTCGCATGACCTTGCGCTCGTTGCCGAGGTGGCCTCCGAGATCACGGTCATGTACGCGGGCCAGGTCGTCGAGAGCGCGCCTACGCGCGAGCTCCTCGCCAACCCGCGCCACGAGTACACGCAGGGTCTTCTGGGCTCGGTGCTCTCCATCGAGGCCCACGATGGCAAGCGGCTCCACCAGGTTCCCGGCTCGGTGCCCAGCCCTGCCGACTTCCCCAAGGGAGATCGCTTCGCACCGCGCTCGAGCCATCCTACCGTGGGTCTCGACACCAAGCCCATCATGAAGCTCGTCGCCGGCACGACCGATCACTGGATCTCCGAGCTGCCCGACGAGGTGCTCGAGGCCAACGGCATCACCTCTCGTGCAGACTACGATGACCCCGGCGCGGTCGATGCCGTGAACGAGGTCCTCACCGGTGCCTTGAGCGATGCCACCGACCTCATCCGCGAGTCGATGGAGACCGTCACCGGCGGTCCGGTCGAAGCTGCCGAGGTTCTTGAGGAGTTGCGCGAGCTTGCAGAAGGTGCCATTCGGGAAGGAGGCGATGAGTAATGGATAAGACCACCCCCATCATCTTCCTCGATGACATCTCCGTCACCTTCCGCACCCGCACGGGATCGATCATCCATCCCAATCTGGTGCATGCCGTGAGCCATCTCACCTTGAAGCTCATGGCGGGCGAGACCATCGGCATCGTCGGCGAGTCGGGTTGCGGCAAGTCCACCACCGCCAACGTCATGTGCGGCCTGCAGTCGCCTACCGAGGGCAAGGTCTTCTTCAAAGGCGAGGACGTCACCAAGCGCACCGCCGACCTTCGCAAGAAGATCGGCCGCGTGGTCTCGGTGGTTTTCCAGAACCCCGCCACGGCCCTCAATCCGCGCATGGCCGTCCACGATCAGCTGCTCGACCCGCTCGTCGTCCATGCCGTGGGCAGCAAGGATGAGCGCGAGGAGCGTATCCTCGAGCTGTTCGGCCTCGTCGGCCTTCCCAGCTCGGCCATGTACGTGCTTCCCGGCCAGCTCTCGGGCGGCCAGCGCCAGCGCGTGGCCATCGCGCGCGCCCTCTCGCTCAACCCCGACGTCATCATCGCCGACGAGCCGACCTCGGCACTCGACGTCTCGGTCCGCGCGCAGATCCTGAACCTCCTCACCGACCTCAAGAGCGAGCTCGGCCTCGCCATGGTCTTCATCAGCCACGATATCCAGACGGAGCGCTACATCTCCGATCGCATCGTGGTCATGAATCATGGCCAGATCATGGAGGAGGGGCCTGCGGAGCAGATCTTCTCCGACCCGCACGACGAGTACACCAAGACCCTGCTCGGGGCGGCGCCATCGCTGCTCCATCCCAAGCTGGGCGCGTAGGGCATCATATTGCTTTTGCTACGGGCGCGTCCGTGAGGGCGCGCCCTTGAGAGGATGGCACCTGTGGAGCACCTCTATGCAGGGCTTACTCCTGTACCCGATGATTTCGATGCATTCTGGCAGGCCCGCATGGCCGAGGCGGATGCCGCCGATCTCGACTATGAGATCACGCCCGCGGATATTTCCGCCTACGGTCCGGTCGAGTACCTCGATCTGCATTTCTCGGGCGTGGGAGGGTCCGAACTCTATGCCAAGTACGTGAAGCCGCGCTCCGATGAGCCGCTGCCGCTCGTGCTGCAATTCCATGGTTACCCCGGCGCTTCCCGCAGCTGGTTCGAGCAATCCTCCTTTGCGGGCATGGGCTGTGCCCTCATCGCGCTCGACAACCCCGGGCAGGGTGGCAAGAGCCATGATGCGGGCGGGTATCGGGGGGCAACCGTCTCGGGGCACCTCATCGCCGGTCTCGATGGGCCCCTCGAGGATATGTACTACGTCCGCCTCTATCAGAACGTGCGCATCCTCTGCCGCATCGTCCGCGAGCTCGAGGGCATCGATCTGGAGCATGTCTACGTCAATGGCGCCAGCCAAGGCGGCGGCATGGGCATCGCCTGCGCCGCGCTCAATCCCGGCCTCATCGCCAGGGCATCCATCCTCTATCCCTTCCTGTCGGATTTCCGCCAGGTCTTCATGCTGGGAGCCGATGAGCTTGCCTATGAGGGCATCCGCTACTATTCACGGTGGTTCGATGCGGATGGCACCCGCGCCGACGAGTGGTTCGGCAAGCTCGCCTACATAGATACGGCTTCCTTCGCCCACCTCGTGCGCTGCCCGGTGCTCTTCGGCACGGGCTTGGCGGATGCCGTCTGCCCACCCCTCACCCAGGATGCGGTCTACAACCAGCTTGCCTGCGAGAAGGAGCGGCATTTCTTCGAAGGTCTCGGCCATGTCGAGATCCAAGATTTCGACGATATGATCCCGGGCTTCTACGGACGCAACGACAGCATCTGGGAGGAGGTCTCCTTCGAGGCTGCGGATGGCGTGCCGCTCCGGGGCCGTCTCGTCATGCCCCGAGGCGCCATGTCCCGTCCGCTCGTGCTCCTGCTCCACGATCACGGTATCAAACCGCGCGGCTGGCATCACATCACGCGCTACGCCGCGCTGGGATACGGCGTGCTCGAGCTCGAGAACCGTGCGGATGGGCTTGCCTACGGGCAGGGTCTCGCCGATGCCTGCGCGGCATATGCCTACGCCGCATCCCGTGCAGGGGCGGATCCCGCGCGCATCATCGCCTTCGGCGAGGGCTTCGGCGGATCCCTTGCGCTCGGCGTGGCCGCGGAGGCCCCCCTCGCCAAGGCCGCCGCCCTGAATCCGCTTCCCTATCCCGAGCTCGAGGAGGCGGCTTCCTCCATCGGCTGTCCCGTCCTTCTCGGCACCGGGCGCATGGACGAGGTCGCATCCCCCGAAGGCCAAGACAAGCTTGCTGAGCGCATCGCCCCCTGCGTGCACATCGATTATCCGAAATTCGGCCATGAGCGTGTCAACGAATTCGAAAACGCGCTACTGTCTTTCATATACCTCTGAGACAAAGGAGAGATCCATGAGTGCAGATACAAGATTCCGCGGCGTCATCCCGCCCGTCGTCGTGCCCGATACCCCCGACCGCAAGCTCGACATCCCCTCGTACGAGCGCAGCATCAACCGCATGATCGATGCCGGTGTCGACGGTTTGTTCGTGCTGGGTTCCTCGGGCGAGGTGGTCTTCTCCACCGACGAGCGCCGTGACCAGATCATCGCCGAGTCCCGACGCATCATCGACGGTCGCGTACCGCTTCTGGTGGGCATCATCGACACCGAGACCGAGCGCGTGCTCGAGCATGGTCGCCGCGTCCTCGAGCAGGGGGCCGACGCCCTCGTCGCCACTGCGCCGTTCTATGCGCTCGGCGGCCCTGCTGAGTGCGAGGAGCACTTCCGCATCCTCCATGACGAGCTCGACGCGCCGCTCTTCGCCTACGACATTCCCGTGTGCACGCATACCAAGCTCAGCTGGCAGCTTCTCGCCAAGCTCGGCCGCGATGGCGTGCTCGCCGGCGTCAAGGATTCCTCGGGCGACGACGCATCCTTCAGGATGCTCATCATGGCGAACGCCGCCGATGGGGGCAACATGAGCATCCTCACCGGCCAGGAGCTTGTGGTCGACGGCGCCTATCTCTACGGTGCCGACGGCTCGGTGCCCGGCCTCGCCAACGTGGAGCCCTACGGCTATGTTCGCATGTGGAAGGCCGCCCAAGCCGGCGACTGGGCGACGGCGCGGGCCGAGCAGGAGCGTCTGAACAAGATCAGCCGCATCTTCAACGTCACGTCGGGTGTCACCGGCTATGCGGGCGGTGTGGGCGCCTTCAAGACGGCCCTGTGGCTCATGGGCATCTTCAATTCCAATACCATGCCCCGTCCCGTGAAGGCGCTCGAGGGCGACAACGTCGATGCCATCGAGGCCGTGCTCAAGGAGAACGGCCTGCTCTAGCAAGGGGGTACCATGAAGATCATCGCAATCGATATCGGCGGCACCAAGATCGCGAGCGCGCTCGTCACGCTTGCCGAGGGGGTGCCTTCCATCGAGTATCAGGAGAACATTCCCACCGAGGCCAAGGCCGGCGGTGCCCACGTGCTCGAGCGCGTCATAGCCGCTGCGAAGCGCGTGCAGGCGCTTGCGCCGGACGCCGAGGGCATCGGCGTCTCCACGGCGGGGGTGGTCGATCCGCGCAACGGCGACATCGTCTACGCCAACGAGATCATGCCCGGCTGGTGCGGTACCCATCTGGGTGCCGAGCTCGCAGACGCCTGCGGACTGCGCGTCGGCGTCCTGAACGACGTGCATGCCCATGCGCTCGGGGAAGCACGGCATGGGGCGGGCAGGAATGCGGCGAGCTGCCTTTGCGTTGCCGTGGGAACCGGCATGAGCGGAGCCTTCGTCGACCACGGCTTCATACTGCTCGGCGCCCATGGCGTCGCCGGCCATATCGGCCATGTGGGCTGCACGCTCGCCGCAGGCCTTCCCTGCACCTGCGGGGCCACGGGCCACGTGGAGACCGTCGCGGCCGGCCCGGCCATCGCTGCAGAATACATCCGCTTGGGTGGGGATAGCGAGGACGGGGCCGAGATCAACCGCCGCGCGCTCGCAGGCGACGAGGCGGCGATCGCAGCCCAGGCCCGCGCGGGCCTCGCCTTGGGGGAAGTGCTCGGCTCGATGGCCAACACCTTCGATCCCGAGGCCATCATCCTTTCGGGCTCGGTCGCCAACTGCGGCCATCACTGGTCCGATGCGCTCCGCACGGCATACGCCGCGCTCGCCATGAAGCCTGTTGCGGAAACGCCCATCCTATCGGGCGAGCTCGGCGGGGATGCCCCCCTCATCGGCGCAGCCGAGCACTTCAAAGCTCCCGCCTACCGCGAACTTCTCGCCTAACCGAAAGGAGACCCTCGTGGCCATCTCCGAACTCGTCCAATCGCTCAAGGGGAAGCTCATCGTCAGCGTGCAAGCCTATCCGGGCGAGCCCCTGCGCACGCCCGAGATCATGGCCGCCATGGCGCGCGCCTGCGAGCTCGGCGGCGCTGCGGCTATCCGCTGCCAAGGCCTTTCCGACATCGCCGCCATCAAGGGCCGGGTCGAGGTGCCGGTGATCGGTCTTTGGAAGGAAGGCCACGAGGGCGTCTACATCACGCCCACGCTGCGCCATGCGCTCGCATGCGTGTGGGCCGGCGCCGATATCGTGGCGCTCGACGCGACCGATCGTCCGCGCCCCGACGGCCGCAGCTTCGAGGAGACCGTCGCCGCCCTTCGCGCCCAAGCCGATACCCTCATCATGGCCGATTGCGCAGGCATCGAGGATATCCGCCGCGGTGTCGCCGTCGGGTGCGATATCGTATCGACCACGCTCAGCCATGGCAAGGCCGCCATCGACACCACGCTCGATGACGGGCCCGATATCGCCCTGCTCGCGCAGGCTGCGGCCGAATTCCCCGGCTTCCCCGTCATCTGCGAGGGGCACGTCCACACACCCGCCGATGCCGCCAAGGCTATGGAGGCCGGTGCCTGGGCCGTGGTCGCGGGTACCGGCATCACGCATCCCACATCCCTCACGAGTTGGTTCAAAGCCGCGCTGGAGGCCTAGATGGAGACCCCCGATGTCGTCGTTATCACAGGTATGTCGGGCTCGGGCCGCACCCAGGCCCTCCACGCCTTCGAGGACATGGGCTACTTCTGCATCGACAACCTGCCCCCGCGCCTGCTCGTGCAGCTTGCCGAGCTGGTGGGGATCAACGCCGGCATAGGGCGCCATCTCGCGGTGACCTGCGATCTCAGGAGCCAGGGGCTTTTCGACGAGCTTTCCGATTCGCTCTCGAACCTCTCTGCCCACGAGCTCGGCTACAAGGTCGTTTTCCTCGATGCCTCCGATGAGGTGCTGGTACGGCGCTACAACGAGAACCGCCGTCGCCACCCGGTGGCCTATGAAGGCGAGGACCTCACGCATGCCGTGGCACGCGAGCGCACGCTGCTCGCCGATGTCAAGGATGGGGCCGACCTTGTCATCGATACCACCTCGCTCAAGCCCCGTGCGCTGGTCTCGAGATTGCGCAGGGTCTTCTCCGAGCTCACCGACCAGCAGCTCATGGATGTGCACGTCTTCTCGTTCGGCTTCAAGCACGGTATGCCCGCCGAAGCCGATCTCCTCATCGATGTGCGGTTCCTGCCCAACCCCTTCTACGAGCCCGAACTCAGGGGCTTGGACGGCAATGACGAGGCGGTCGCACGCTATGTGGTCGAGAATTCCGCTGCCCGGGGATTTCTTACCGCATGGGAGAAACTGCTCGATGCCGTCATGCCGGGCTATGTGTCCGAGGGTAAGACGCAGCTCTCGATCGCAGTGGGCTGCACGGGCGGCCAGCACCGCAGCGTGGCCATCGCCAATGCCACGGCGGCCTATCTCCGCGAGCGTGGCTATCATACGAGCCTTGCGCATCGCGACCTTGCGAAGGCGGTGAGGAGCTAGCGTGGCATACCGCATGCGACAGCCGCTCGCGGTCTGCGTGGGGGGCGGCACGGGCCAGCCCCAGGTCCTGCGTGCGCTCCGCGGCAGGGGGTGGGACCTTGCGGCCGTGGTTGCGATGGCCGACGATGGCGGATCCACGGGCATCATCAGGCGTGCGATGGACGCGGTTCCTCCGGGAGACGTGCGCAACTGCCTCGTCGCCCTCGCCCACGACCCCGATGCGCCCCTTGCCCGTTCCTTCCAGCGACGGCTTCCCGTCGCCGCCAACCACCCGCTGGGCAACCTTCTTCTCGCGACCCTTGCAGAAGAGTGCGGCTCGTTCGTCGAGGCCGTTCGGACCCTCGAGCGTGCGCTCGGCTGCATCGGGCACGTCCATCCCTCCACCATCGAGCGCATCACGCTCCAAGGCATCACCAGGGATGGCAGGCGCATCTCGGGCGAGGAGATGATCGGCCACGGTCCCTGCACGCTCGCGCGCGTGTGGCTCGAACCCGGAAATCCCGCCGCCTGCGATGACGCGATCCGCGCCATCCGCTCCGCCGACCTCGTCATCCTCGGCCCGGGCTCGCTGTTCACCTCGATCATCCCCAACGTGCTGGTCCCGGGTATCGCGGAGGCGATCCGCGAGACGGATGCCACGCGCATCTTCGTCTGCCCGAAGGCCGATACCCAATACGAGAGCTGGGGACTTGCCGCCGATGAGTACATCGGCGCCCTTTACGACCATGGCCTTGAGGGCTGCGTCGATGCGGTGCTCGTCCATCGCGTGAAGACGGGGGAGGGGGCGGCTACGAGGATATTCCGCGCCCTCACCCCTGCCGAAGTCGCCGCAGATGCCGCGCGCCGTGCGTTCATGGAGACGAGGCGCCTTCCCTACTCCGAGGACGTCCTGCCGCACATCCATCCGGTGCGGGCGGACAACGCCGTGCTCGCACGCCTCCGCGACCTCGTGCCGCTGGTCGAGGTGCGCGACTTCTCGCTCGCGGACGCCCCCACCGCGCATGATCCCCTCAAGCTCGCAAGCGCCATCGAGGGGGTGAGCGGGTGGCATCGTTCACGGCAGAGGTGAAAGACGAGCTCTCACGTGTCGAAGGCAGGTGCGCCACCTGCGATTACGCGCAGCTCTCTGCCCTCTTGAGGGTCTGCGGCACGCTATCGTTCAAGGGCGCAGGCCGCTATTCGCTGCGCATCACCACCGAGACGGGTGCTGTGGCGCGCACTATCATCAAGCTCACCCACGAGCTCTTCAATCTCGATACCTCGCTCACCATCCGCCGTTCCGTGCTGCACAAGACCCGGAACTACCTCATCGAGATCGCAGAGCAGGGCGGTTTGGAGGAGGCTCTCATCGAGCTCGGCATCCTCGTTCCGGGCCAGGGGCTCGCTGCAGGCATCCCACGGGGGCTTCTGCGGAAGCGCTGCTGCCGCGAGGCCTTCATCCGCGGTGCCTTCATGGCGGGCGGCTTCATCGCCGATCCGCGCGGCGATTTCCATCTTGAGCTCGCCGTGACGGGGGAGGAGTTCGCCAACGAGCTCGTGGTCCTCATCGACTCGCTCGGCGTGCATGCGCGCCTGAACCGCCGCCGCGGCGCCTATGCCATCTATCTCAAGAGTTTCGACGACATCGTGGCGCTGCTGGTGGGTATGGGCGCTGCCCGCTATGCCCACACTATCGAGGGCATTCGCGCCATGAAGTCGGTCAAAAACGACGTCAACCGCCGTGTCAACGCCGAGCTTGCCAATCAGAGCCGTGCGGGCGATGCGGCCGCCGGACAGCTCGCCCTTATCGACGAGGCCGAGAACCTCATCGGTTTGGCCGCGCTCCCGAGGGCGGTTCGCGAGTTCTGCGAGCTGCGCCGCGATAACCCCGAGCTCTCGCTTGCCGAACTCGGCCAGGAGCTTGCACCCCCCGCCTCGAAATCCGCCATGTACCACAGGGTGCTCCGCCTCCAGGGTCTTGTCGACGAAGCGCGCCGGGATTAGATCCGATCCCTTTCCCGCCCCATCTCCGCCATTCTCTGCGGATAGCTGGAAAAGCCTACCGATGAGCAGCTGTCTCGTGCGCATGGGAAGCGATTAGCGCTAAACTAGCACAAGGTTAGTTTTTTTAACCCTCGGTTCCGGTAACGTGGGCTTGGATGGGGAGAGGAACCATCCACCCTCTTCGAAAGGAGACTTGCATGGCAGTAAAGGTTGCAATCAACGGTTTTGGTCGCATCGGCCGTCTCGCCTTCAGGCAGATGTTCGGCCACGAGGGTTCCGAGATCGTTGCCATCAACGACCTCACCGATCCCAAGATGCTGGCCCACCTGCTGAAGTACGACTCTTCGCAGGGCAACTATGCCCGCGACCATGAGGTCACCGCCGGCGAGGATTGCATCACCGTCGACGGCAAGACCATCAAGATCTACAAGGAAGCTGACGCCAACAACCTGCCTTGGGGCGAGATCGGCGTGGATGTCGTCCTCGAGTGCACCGGCTTCTATACCTCAAAGGCCAAGGCACAGGCCCACATCAATGCCGGTGCCAAGAAGGTCGTCATCTCCGCTCCCGCGGGCAATGACCTCCCCACCATCGTCTACAACGTCAACCACGAGACCCTCACGGCCGCCGATGACATCATCTCCGCCGCCTCCTGCACCACGAACTGCCTTGCCCCCATGGCCAAGGCCCTGAACGACTTCGCACCCATCCAGAGCGGCATCATGTGCACCGTTCACGCCTACACCGGCGACCAGATGCTCCTCGACGGCCCGCACCGCAAGGGCGATCTGCGCCGCGCCCGCGCCGCAGCCTGCAATATCGTCCCCAACTCCACCGGTGCCGCCAAGGCCATCGGCTTGGTCATCCCCGAGCTCAACGGCAAGCTCATCGGTGCCGCGCAGCGCGTTCCCACGCCCACCGGCTCCACCACGCTGCTCTTCGCCGTCGTCAAGTCCGATACCGAGGTCACCGCTGAGGCCGTCAATGCCGCGATGAAGGCCCAGGCCACCGAGTCCTTCGGCTACAACGAGGATCAGATCGTCTCCTCCGATATCATCGGCATGACCTACGGCTCGCTCTTCGACGCCACCCAGACCATGGTCGCCAAGGTTGCCGACGGCCTCTATGAGGTCCAGGTTGTCTCTTGGTACGACAACGAGAACTCCTACACCTCCCAGATGGTCCGCACCATCAAGTACTTCGAGAAGTTCGTCGCCTAATCGACAGGCCTCGGCTCTCGCCCGAATTAAACGGAGTAGGGCGCGGTTGCGATATGCTTGCAGCCGCGCCCCTAATCTTGGAAGGAGTGAGATATGGCGTTCACCAAGAAGACCGTCCGCGACATCGACGTCGCCGGCAAGAAGGTCATCATGCGCGTCGATTTCAACGTCCCTTTGAAGGACGGCGTCGTCACCGATGACACGCGCGTCCGCGCGGCCATCCCCACCATCACCTACCTCAAGGAGCAGGGCGCCGGCATCATCCTCATGAGCCACCTCGGCCGTCCCAAGGGCGATGGCCCCGAGCCCGAGCTCACGCTCAAGCCCGCCGCCGACAAGCTCGCCGAGCTCACCGGCTACGACGTCAAGTTCGTCGATGACACCTATGGCGAGAAGGCCGCCGAGGCCTGCGCGGCCGTCCAGCCGGGCGACATCCTCGTCCTCGAGAACGTCCGCTTCCTCAAGGCCGAGAAGAAGAACGACCCCGAAGTCGCCAAGAAGCTCGCCTCCTATGCCGACATCTTCGTGCTCGACGCCTTCGGCACCGCACACCGTGCCCAAGGTTCGGTCGTAGGCCCGGCCGCCTATATCCCGGCGGTCGCAGGCTTCCTGCTCGAGAAGGAAGTCGACACCCTGACCTCGATCTTCGCCGATCCTGCGCGTCCGTTCGTGGCCATCGTGGGAGGCTCCAAGGTCTCCTCCAAGATCGGCGTGCTCGACCATCTCATCGACTCCGCCGACACCCTCATCATCGGCGGAGGCATGGCCTACACCTTCTTCCTCGCCAAGGGCTACACCGTGGGATCCAGCCTGCAGGAGCCCGACTGGGTCGAGGCCGCGGGCAAGATGCTCGAAAAGGCGGAGGCCAAGGGCGTCAAGATCCTGCTGCCCATAGACAATGTCGTCACCGACCACTTCGGAGAGGACGCTGTGGGAGAGATCGTCGATTCCGATCAGATCCCCGACGATCGCATGGGCATGGACATCGGCCCCAAGACCGAGGAGCTCTATGCCGAGGCCATCGCCGGTGCCGCCACCATCTTCTGGAACGGTCCTATGGGCGTCTTCGAGATAGATCAGTTCGCGCATGGGACCAAGGTCGTTGCCGAGGCGGTCGCAGCCAACGAGGCCTGCACTTCCATCATCGGCGGCGGCGATTCCGTGGCAGCTGTCAATAAGTTCGACCTTGCCGACAAGATGAGCTGGATCTCCACGGGCGGCGGCGCCTCCATGGAGCTTGTCGAGGGCAAGGCCCTACCTGGAGTGGAGGCGCTTCTCGATGCGTAACAGGATGATTGCCGGCAACTGGAAGATGAACATGACCTTCAGCGAGGGCGTCGAGCTTGCCCTCGGCCTCGTGGAGGAGCTCGCCGACGGCACCGGTTCCGTCGACGTCGTCGTGTGCCCGCCCGCCATCGACCTCAAGGGCGTCGCCGAGGTCATCGAGCAGAACAACACTCCGTTCGCGCTGGGCGGACAGAACGTGTACTGGGAGGAGAAGGGCGCCTATACCGGCGAGACCGCTCCCGTCATGCTCGAGACGGTGGGTGCCGCCTACTGCATCATCGGCCACTCCGAGCGCCGTGGCTACTTCGGCGAGACCGATGAGGATATCAACAAAAAGGCCAAGGCCCTTCTCGCCCATGGTATCGTGCCCATTTCCTGCTGCGGCGAGAGCCTCGAGATCCGTCAGGCCGGCGAGCACGTGGCCTTCGTCGTCGATCAGGTCAAGAAGGACACCGAGGGCCTCGAGTTCGACGATCCCGCCCAGTATGTCATCGCATACGAGCCCATCTGGGCCATCGGTACCGGCATGAACGCCACCGCCGATGACGCTCAGGAGATCTGCGGCGCCATCCGTGCCACGCTCGCCGAGGTCTTCGGCGAGGAGAAGGCCGCCGGTATCCGCATCCTCTACGGCGGGTCTGCCAAGCCCGAGAATGTGGGCGGCTACCTGTCCATGCCCGATGTCGACGGTGCGCTCGTGGGTGGCGCCTCCCTCAAGGCAGATAGCTTCGCTGCCATGGTCAAGAGCGCTATGGAGTAAGGCTCGGTAATCTGGGCGTGACAAGTGACCTGTCCCCTTGTCACGCCTGTTTTTTGCGTCTCTTGCCACGTATGCGTTTGCCCCGCAAGGTCCCCGGTGAGTGTACAGTCACGAGGCAGGGTCCTTGCAAAAGCCTGCGGTTGTATGACGACCGATGTACTTCTCATGCAGGAAAAACTCTGTGCTATACTTAACAGCTGCCGGATAACCTGACCCAAGGAGATTTCGTGGGTGTTTTGAATGTGCTTCTGCTTATCGTGCTGTTCCTCTCGGGGCTTGCGACGGTGTTTCTAGTGCTCATGCATTCGGGCAAGGGAACGGGTCTCTCCGAGATGCTCTCCGCCTCGATCGTCCCCTCGAGTGCAGGCACGGGCGTCATCGAGAAGAACCTCGACCGTCTTACGGTTATCACGTCGGTGGTGTTCATCGTATGCATCTGCATCCTCGCGCTCACGTTTCCCGTTGGGACCATCGGATAAGTTCGCGATCGGGGTAATTTTGGGCTTGCACATCCGCCAAATGTGCTATGCTCTTTAGGCCATGTCGGAGTGGCGGAATTGGCAGACGCGCTAGCTTGAGGTGCTAGTGACTACACAACGGTCGTGCGGGTTCAAGTCCCGCCTCCGACACCAGAAATCCACGGGCCCTTCGGGGCTCGTTTTGCTATCCGTGCATGCGGTAGGATAATGTGGAGTCCATTAGGGGAGTGCCATGATCGCAGCGCCATACGATGCCGACCGCATCCGCGAGCTTGAATCGCAGCTTGCGCAGCTTACCCGTGCCAACAAACGCCTCTCAGGCGCGCTTTCCATCGTGCTCGAGACACTCGACTCCGAGAACGTGGCCATGCTCTTCGACCGCGTTCTCGACCAGCTCACCAGTACCTTCGGCGCAGACGGAACGCTGGTTTACTTTGCTGCCGCAGATGGCTTCCATCTGCGCGGCGCAACCGAGTCGCTGCGTAGCGCCAGTATCCCCGGGTTCATGGATTTCGGCCGTGCCATCGAGACCCTCGCCGCACGCGAGGGCCGCGCCCTGCGCCTCAGGATCAATCCGCCGCATGCGGAGGCGCTGCGCGCCGGTACCCTCGTCGAACGGGAGGTCGTGCGCGAGGACACCTTGGAAACCTATATGATCGAAGCGAGCCTCCTGCCTCCATTCACCTCGTTCATCTGCGTGCCGGTATGGTTCGGCGGCCATGTCATCTCCATCATCGAGGTCGGCTGGCGCCGTGCGCACGTCATGCTCGAGGATGACGCCCTCCTGCTCGACTCGGTTGCCCGCTATCTTGCCGTCCAGCTCATGGGTGCCTTCACGGCTATGCGCACGCAGCACGCTGACAAGCTCCTGCGGTTGGGGAGCGAGCTGCGCGAGGAGCTCATGGCGGTCACCGAGGGCGACAACCTCGGCGCGGTCGAGAACCTCGAGGAGATCTGGCAGCGTGCTGCAGACGGTCTCATGGCGCATCTCCTTCCTGTCCACGAGAACTCCCATCAAGGGCATGCCCTGCTCGAGCTCCCGGGAGACGATGTGCGCGCCATGCCCTTCGGCTTGGATCGCCTGACCGAGAAGCACCGCCAGGAAAATGCCGCGCTCGTCCTCATCGAGGAGGACTCCGAGCTGGGTATCTGGCTTGCAAGCCAAGGTGAGCCTGCTGTCGGCGCACTCGTGGATCTGGGCGCCATCAACGGCAAGCGGCGTAGCTTCATGCTCCTGCGTCCTCAGGGTGCCGAACCCTTCGATAGCGATGAGAGGGCCTTCATCGTGCGCTTGGCGCAGGATTCCTATGAGATCGCCCTCGGAGAGGTTGCCCGCGAGCAGGACAAGCGCATCGCGCAGGCGCTCATGAGCGGCATGAAAAGCGAGCTGCAGGTCGTGGAGGGCATCTCTGCCCGCGGTATCTATTCTTCTGCAACAGCATCCGCTTTCGTCGGCGGCGACTTCTACGACCTCATCCGCTTGCCCGAGCGACGTGCCTGCGTCATCATGGGCGATGTCTCGGGTAAGGGCGTGGAGGCGGCATCCGTCTCCGCAGCGGTGCGCACGGCGCTCGGCGCCTATGCGTGGGAAGGGCGTTCTCCCGCGCGTATGGTACGCACCTTGAACGACTTCCTCCTGGGTTTCTCGCGCATAGAGACCTTCGCGACGCTCTTCGTGGGCCTGATCGATCTTAAGGCGGGCACGCTTACCTACTGCTCGGCAGGCCATCCTCCTGCGCTCTTCGTGCATGCGGGCACGCTCTCCACGCTCGACGTGCAGTCGGGTGTGGTAGGCGCCTTCGCGGACATCTCCTATCGCGACGGCATGCAATTGCTCGAGAAGGACGATCTGCTCCTGCTCTATACCGATGGCACGACCGAGGCGCGGAGCAAGAGGGGGGACTTCTTCGGCGAGGATGGTTTGGCAGATGCGGTCATGGCGGAGATTCCCTGCGGTTTCAATGGACTGCTCGATCGCCTGCTCGGGCGGCTCGATGCCTTCACCGAGCAGAACCTCGAGGACGATGTGGCGCTCGTTGCGCTCCGCTTTGACAAAATAGGCTAAATTACCTGCATAAATCTGACGCTGCGTGGGAACAATCCCAATATGTCCGAGATTGCCCGCATAGCCGTTCTTCCCCTTGAATCCGACCTCGATGCGAGTTCGGTCGGCCATGTTCGCAGCGAAATCGAGCGGCTCATCGATGGGGGATGCAGACGCATCATCCTGAATATGGCCAACGCCTCCTACATCGATTCGCATGGCATGGGGATGCTCCTCTTCGAGCTCAGACATATGCGCCAGCTAGGAGGGCTCATCTCGCTCACAAGCGTATCTCCCGAGGTCTACCGCGCCTTGAAGATCCTGCGGCTGGTCGATATCATGCCCATCTCCGAGGCGGGTGCGCATCCGGATATTCCGGCCCTCGACGTCGGGCAGGCGCCGCTTTGGCACACTTCGTTTCCAGTCGCGTCCGACACTCTTGCTGCGGCGCGCAACCGTATCGAAGAGCTTATCTCCTCCCTTGATCTCTGTGCCGACGAGGTGTTCGATCTCAAGCTCGCCGCAGGGGAGGCGTTGGGAAATGCCATCGACCACACGTGCGCGCAAGGCGTGCTGGCAAGCGTCGCCGCATTCTCCGATCGCGTGATCATCGAGGTGAGCGATTGCGGCGAGGGGTTCTGCCCCGATGATGTGGGAATCCCCTCGCCATTCTCCGAGCGCGGTCGCGGCATCGCCCTTATGAGGCTGCTCGCCGATGCGGTGTCCATCGCGCCCAAACCTGGCGGCACGGGCATGGTCGTGCGTATCGTCAAGCAGTACTCCCATATCGGCAGGGATCTCAGCCGCAGCTAGGATCCCCTTGCCATTGCTTTTGCCTCCCCGGTGCCCATCCCGCTGGCCGGACCCCTCGCCGATACGGGGTTGCGGCATGTTTGGAGCGGGGTTGCTGCGGGCAAGTCCTCTCCACGAGCTGCTTGTCGGGGGACGAGGCAGGGTCCATTCAAACCGCAGTTCCCAACCGGCTAAGATCCAAGCTAATGAAAAGGCACCCGAAGGTGCCCGGTGCTTGTATGGAGGCGACGCCCAGATTCGAACTGGGGATAAAGGCTTTGCAGGCCTCTGCCTTACCACTTGGCCACGTCGCCGTAGTAAAAAGGCCGATTCTAAAACCGGCCCGTGAGTACATGGAGCGGGCTACGGGGTTCGAACCCGCGACCTCAACCTTGGCAAGGTTGCGCGCTACCAACTGCGCTAAGCCCGCGAACGCGTAGTTAAATATAATCGAGTTAACCCTAAGATGCAAGGAGCTTTTCGAAAATAGCGTATCCTTGTACCCATGAATGCGAAGGACAGGACAATTTATCTCGATTATGGTGCGGCGACACCGCTCGATGCGCGTGTGCGCGCGGCGATGGAGCCCTATGGGAGCGAGCTGTTCTTCAACCCCTCGGCTGCTTATGACGAGGCGAGGGGGGTGCGCATGGATATCGAGCGTGCCCGCCAGACGATCGCCCGCCTCATGGGAGTACGCGCGGGCAATCTCGTCTTCACCGCAGGCGCCACCGAGGCGAACAACCTCGCCTTCGCAGCAGTGTCGGATGATGCCCATGTGGTGAGCGATGCCATCGAGCACGAGAGCATCCTCGCCTGTGTGGAAAGCCGTGCACATGCGATCGTGGGCGTGGCCGGCGATGGTCGCATCGATCCAGCTGCCGTTGCCGAAGCCGTCACGCCTGCTACGGAACTTGTCTCGGTTGGCCTCGCCAACGGCGAGATCGGCACCGTCCAGCCCCTACGCGCGCTCGCCCGCGTGGTCGCGCAAGAGCGCGCGCGCAGGCTTGCGGCGGGGGAGAGGCGTCCCATCTGGCTCCATACGGATGCCTCCCAGGCGGCCACCTCGCTCTCCGTCAACGTCTCGTCGCTCGGCGTGGACATGATGACCCTCTCGGCTGCCAAGATGTACGGGCCGAAGCAGGCCGGCGTGCTCTGGGCTGCCGACGGCGTCGTGCTTTCGCCGCTCATCGCAGGCGGCGGGCAGGAGCGGGGGTTGCGCTCGGGTACCGAGAATGTTGCGGGCATCATCGGTTTCGCCCGCGCGTTCGAGCTGGCGGGCGAGCTGCGCGAATCAGAGGCGCGCCGTCTCGAGGGGCTGCGCCTTCGCTTGGAGCGGACGCTCACGTCCGCCTTCCCCAACGCCGTCGTCGCTGGACCGAGAAACGCCCGTCTGCGCCTTCCCGGGCTTCTGCACCTATCGTTTCCCGGTGTGGAGGCGCGCCGTTTGGTGCTGCTGCTGGGCAACGAAGGCGTGCTCGTTGCCACGGGCAGCGCCTGCGCTGCAAGCAAGATGCGCATCTCCCACGTGCTTGCCGCCATCGGCATGGATGAGCAGGCCGCTGCGGGGTCGTTGCGCATGACGCTCGGTCGTCCGACCACGGCTGACGATATCGATGCGGCCGCTGAAACCATCATCCGCGTAGTTGCCGCCGAATACGGACGCTTGGGGATCCAGCCATGAGCGCGCGCGTCTTCGTCGGGCTCTCGGGCGGCGTTGACTCCGCCCTGTGCGCTGCCCTTCTCCGCGAGCAGGGCTATGAGGTCACCTGCACCTACATGCGCAACTGGTCGCGCGATCTGCCGGGATTTACCTGTCCGTGGGCGGACGAGCTGGCAGATGCGGAACGCGTTGCCGTGTCGCTCGGTCTCGACCTTGCGGTCTGGGATTGCGAGCGGGCGTACAAGGAGACCGTCGTCGATTATCTGGTCCATGCCTATGCGCGCGGCTTCACGCCCAATCCCGATGTGATGTGCAACCAGACCGTCAAGTTCGGCATCTTCGCCGAGCGGGCCTTCGCCGAGGGCGCCGACTTCATCGCAACAGGTCACTATGCCTCGGTCGAGCATAACGCAGCCGGTCCGGCGACGCTTCTGCGTGCAGCAGACGAGCACAAGGATCAGACCTATTTCCTCTGGCGTGTGCCGGGCGCGGTTTTGAACCGCACGCTCTTCCCGATAGGCTCCGTGCCCTCGAAATCTGCCGTGCGTGCGATGTGCCGCGAGCGCGGGCTCTCGGTTGCCGATAAGCCCGATTCCGACGGCATCTGCTTCATCGGGCCGGTGGGGCTCAGGACCTTCCTGCTCGACAGCCTCGAGCGGAAGGCGGGAGACATCGTGGAGTGGGAGACGGGGCATGTGCTCGGGCACCACGATGGTGCATTCCTCTTCACAGTGGGTCAGCGCAAGGGCCTTGATCTGGGCGGTGGCCCCGCACGCTACGTGGTCGCCACGGATACCGAGAAGAACACGGTCTACGTGACAGCCGACCTCGGATGCCCCGGTCTCTGGACGTTGGAGGATGTGCTCGAGGATGTCCATTGGATCGGGGGCGGCGCGCCTGCTGCGGGGGAGTATCTCGTGCGCACCCGCCATACGGGGACGTTGCGGCCCGCCCATGTGGAACCCCGTGCGGGCGGCACAGCGCATGTCGTCTGGCCCGAGGAGGTGCGCACCGTGGCACCCGGCCAATCGGCGGTCATCTACGATGGACGTATCTGTTTGGGCGGAGGCATCATCTGCAGGCACCCTATCAAGGCGGCGTGTGCCCAACCGGCATAGCCGTATACTCTTATCAGCCGGGTTCTTCGTTGTTCGGAGGTATCTATGGGCGTGGTGTTCTTCCTGTGTCTCTGGCCGTTGCTTGCCGTTGCCGGACTTGTGGCTATCTTGGCCATGCTTGCGAGCGCCATCATCCTTTCCCCGGCGTTCCCGTTCCTGCTGGGTTCGCTGGTCTTGAATATCCTTGCAGCCGCAGATGCCATCCGCCTGATATGGAAGTGGTTCCACGACGGCGAGCGCTTCGATATCAAAGAGAGCGTCAAGAGACCGCTGATCCTGGTGATCGTCGCCTTCGCCGCCTTCTGGGTCGGTGTCGTGCTGGCGGCGACGGTCATTATGGGCCTCTTCGCCAGCGACGCGGCAGCTGAGGCTGCCCGTGCGGTCATCCGGCGCTCCGTATGCCGTTGCTGAGAAGGTTCTGAGGTTACCGAGGTTCGAGCTTGCACTTTGCGGGAAGTTCGCGTAAGATAGCTACCGCGCTGCGCGGCACCGCGCACAGCAGGCATATTCGGGCGCTTAGCTCAGGGGGAGAGCGCTTCCATGACACGGAAGAGGTCACAAGTTCAAATCTTGTAGCGCCCACCAACATTTCAGCAGCTCAACCAGCATATTTGGTTGAGCTGTTTATGTTGTTAGAGGATTATGCACCTTCGATGTGCACCAATTGTGCACCTCTGAGTCATTTTTCTGCCATCCCGCGTTCCAAACCGTACCCCTAGAAATGCTCCCATGCGGTGTGGAAATCATCTGCTTGCATCGGCATACATCTCATCGATGCCCTCCATCATGTCCAAGGCATCCTCTGTGACCGCCCTACCCCATGCGCTCCGGTCCTTCCTGCCTTCAAGCTCATCGATGATGCTCCTGTATATGCTTGCCATTGCCTGCTCCTTATGCCTCTGTCGGCGCGAACGCCGATGCGAGGCGTCCCACGACCGCGTATATCCGTCCGTCTCTCCCGTCCGTGACGAGCACGCCTCCGATCCCCTCCATGGGGGATATCGCCGAAGCGTGGGCTTTCAGATTGCGGAGCCCGTCGTAATCAAGCACCGTGCCATCCTCGATGCAGCCCATGCCGATCAGCTTCTTCAAGCCGATCATCTTCATAAGCACGCTCATCCTGTCCACGTCCATGCTCTTCTCCTTTCCGTTTGCGTATGCCTTGCGAAAGCGCTACGATGGGTGCAGCGGGGACCGCTGCCACGGGTTAACCGCGCTCAAATGTCGAGTGTTTAAGCTAGGTTGTTTCCGTGTTTAGCGGGCGGCTATTTCCGTTTGTAGTTCGTTCCAAACTCGATAGCTGCTAAAACCAATGTGATAATCTCTATCAGTAGCGTGATTACCGCGAGGGTGTCTTGTTCATCCATGTTTACCGCCTTATCCAGCGCGGTTAACATGCCCGCTGCACCCGTCGTAATGCTTTCTCTCAAAGAGTCCCGCCCGGCGGGCGCCGCAGGCTCCCCCTGTTCGCGTCACGGGCGGGTATTCGGCTATCAAGGTTCTGGCGGTCGGCCTCGGTGCCCTGCCTCCCGTCGCCTAAGACTATGCCCGATTGATTCGGACTTCCGATACACACACTGGCGAACGGTATCGAAGTGTCGGTAAATGGTTAGGAATCCCTAAACAAGTGCTAGGGTGATAAACTATCTTTACGCAGGTAAACGGCAATTTTTGGGGTGGAAATGGATACCACGCAAGCATTGCGGACGATGATAGACCGCTCATCGGTGAGCGCATCGCAAGCAAGCAGGGCATTAGGTCATTCGCGCGGCTACATCAGTGTAGCCGTGTCAGAGGGCACGGACGTTAAGGCGGGCACGCTAGCCCGCATAGCCCACGCCCTGGGCTACGGGCTCTATCTCGTGCCGTCCGATTCCGCCGCCGCGCTGTTGGAGATGGACGCGATACCGATCACGGGCGGCACAGACCGGATCATGCCATAGGGCGCACGCAGAGCGTCGGTTGCGCCAAAGGGCGTGCCCCGTGGTGTGCGGAAAGCGCCATGATTCGGGGATTTTCCAGCGATTTTCAGAGTTTCAGCAGGTAGCGGGGGGGTACCCCCTCCCCTTGGGCGTAAAGACCACCGGCGCATAGCCGCCATCCCCCCCCCGAGGTGGATTTTCGTCTTCCGCATGGTACCTGAGAGCTATGTTTCCGCAGCTAGAACGCTGAGAACATCGCCCGGCAGCCTTGGATGACCAGGAAGAGCAGCAGGATCGCGGATACGGCGCACCCGATGTTGATCATGCGCCCCCTCTCCCTCGCTTCCGCCTCCCGCATCCTCTCGGCCTCGTCATGGTACCGTGCCACCTTCGCCAGCTCCCCCTCATCGAGGAGCGCGGCGAACACCTCGGCGGCCATCCTCGCGTCTCCGAGCGCATCGTGCGCCTTGCATCCCTTGCCCACGCCGAAGTGCTTGGCGGCGTCGGCGAGCTTGACGAAGCTGTTCCCCCTGTATTTCTCTGACCATTCGCCGTGGACCCTCGCGTACTCGCGCATCACGTCGACATACCTCGGGTGTTTCGGGAGCCAGTCATCCTCCCGCACGTCCTTGCCGTCCTTGCGGGTCGTGAGCATCCTCACGTCGAACGCGATGTTGTACCCGATCAGCCAATCGGCACCGCTCAGGGCTTCCCGTATGCCCGCCTTGTGCTCGGAGAGCGGCATGCACCCCATCACCATAGACGGCTTTATGCCGTGCACCCGCTGGGCGCTGTTCCAACGCTTGCGCCTCTCCGGCCTGACGTACTCGCAGTACAGCTCCCTGCCGTTCCCGTCCACGACGGCCACCTGCAGCACCTCGTCGCCCTTCTCGGGATCGAGGCCGGTCGTCTCCGTGTCGATTCCGTGTTCCGCCATCCTTGGACTACCATCGGCTACTGCGCCGACCGCTACCCGGCGGAGAAGCGCGAGGAGATGATTTATCAGAGCGTGCACAACCAGTTCGTGGCATCTGCCTTGGCGACCAAACTGCTGCATCAAATGGTGCCTAACGCGCTCATGGGCTGCATGCTCACCAAAACCACGACCTATCCCCTGGATTGCGATCCGCGCAACATGATCAAGGCCCAGGCGGACAACCGCGAGAATATGTTTTATGCCGACGTGCAAGTGAGGGGAGAGTATCCGCAGTGGGTGCGCAACTATTGGAGGCGCAAGGGTATCCAGATGGATTTCGGCTTGGATGACGAGGCCATTCTGGCGCAGTACCCTGTGGACTTCGTGAGTTTCTCATACTACAACTCCCTAGTCGACTCCATTGACGCCGACCAGCGTGAGAAGGTGGGCGGAAACCTCTCCACGGGTGTTAAGAACCCCTACTTGCCCGTGAGCGACTGGGGTTGGCAGGTAGATCCGCAAGGCCTGCGCTACTCGCTCATCGAACTGTGGGATCGTTACCAGAAGCCGTTATTCATCGTAGAGAATGGTCTTGGCGCACATGATGTGGTGAACCTCGATGGGGCTATCGATGACGACTACCGCATCGACTACTTTCGGCAGCACATAGAGGCCATCGCCCAAGCCATCGAGGATGGCTGCGACGTAATGGGCTATACGCCTTGGGGTTGTATCGACTTAGTGAGCATGTCCACATGCGAGATGTCAAAGCGCTACGGCTTCATCTACGTGGACCTCGACGACGAGGGTAGGGGTACCTATAAGCGCAGCCGCAAGAAAAGCTTCTACTGGTACAAGCGTGTGATTGCTACCAACGGCAAGATTTTGGAAGACTTGTAAGGCCTACCTGCCCAGCGGTTCTCTCGTTCTGGCCTGGAGACATGAACATGTGTCTCCAGGCATCTTGTAAACCCTGTTTGCTCTCATACGGGGAGCAACAGTTCCATAAACCTCCCGAGCCGCATGCACATTCCAGCTCGACTTTGCGGGGGATACCGTGGAGACCGAGGCAACAACGCGTCTACGGGCGCGGCATGGATGTGGTTCCTGCGGCTAGTTGGTGGTCAACGCAGACTTGAAGTGAGAATCTATGACAGAGGCCGTCATAGATGAGAATTCCTACGCCCGACGCATGGGTGATCTTTGGTTATTTGTCGGGTAGCGAAATTAACAGGATGCGTAAATACGATCGTATGTCCGTGCGAGGCGACGGCAATCGCGTGCGTGATAGCATGGAGAATGAGTCTGAAGGGGGCTTTCATGGGCATGCTGCTCGAGGCGCGGAATCTATGTTTCTCCTACACCCGAAGACCGGTATTGACTGGTCTCGATCTGTCGCTCGAACGTGGCGAGATCGTGTTCCTGCGGGGGATAAACGGCTCGGGCAAGTCAACCCTCCTGCGCTGCCTCGCAGGGCAGCTGAGACCGCGCGCAGGCGCGATCAGCTTCTTGGGAAGGCCCCTGTTCTCGCTCGCTCGGAAAGGTCTTGCCGGTCTTGCCTTGGTGCCGGACGTCCCCGCGTTCTACGACGATCTCACCGGCCGCGAGCATCTTGAGCTGGTCTCACGAGCCAACGGGGACGAGGAGGCGGAGCGGCGCGCCCTCGCCCTTGCGGAGGCGTTCCGTCTAGCGGACGCACTGGACGCGCTCCCCTCGGCGCTCTCGCGGGGGATGCGCTACAAGCTGGCGTTGACGCTTGCGCTTGCCATGCGTTCCAAGGTGCTCCTACTCGACGAGCCCTTCGCACCCATCGATGCCGACGCAGCACGGGTGCTCGGCGCGGAGTTGGATAAACTCTCGGCTGAAGGCTCCGCAGTGCTGCTCAGCATCCATGGAAGCGTGCCGACGTGCATTCCCACCCGCACGCTCTGCTTGGATGACCATGGACTGCATGAGGAGATCGTCTAATGGATGGGCGCGTCATGGCGGCGCTCCGCATACGGGGAAGGCATCTGCGGCAGGATCTCGACTGGCTGCTATGGGTGACCGGCACGAGCATCGATGACTCGAAGAATTTCCTGGGAGCCTGGTATCTGGCATATG
Organism: Actinomycetes bacterium; assembly: GCA_029546925.1. GTDB lineage: Bacteria > Actinomycetota > Coriobacteriia > Coriobacteriales > Atopobiaceae > RUG721. The sequence goes on along the minus strand of JAKPQM010000131.1, from coordinate 15,625 downwards.
TGCTGGCGGTCGGCGTGGCATGGCTGTTGTTCTCGTGGGCCGCGCTGGAGCGTTTCGCTGCAGGATTGCTGGCATTTCTGCCTGCAGAGCTCGCGCACATTCCGCTTGGATTCGTGATGGGGGCATGGTGTGCGGCGGCGCTTGCCCGTGCGCTGCAGGCGCTGCGGAGATCGCCCTTCCGCCTGTTGTCGGCAGACATCTCGTGGCTATCGGGAAGCAGGCCCGCGCTTGTGGCCATGACGGCCTCGGATGTCGTGCTGAGATGTGCGGTCGCTTGCGTGCTCGGAGTGTTGGCGGGGCTTCTTGCCACGAGCGGCATGGCAGCCGCGATGCGTGTGCGGGCTGCAGCGCTCTCCGCCCTTGCGGGGCTTTGCACGACGCTCCTTCCTTGCGTGGTCGCCGAAGCCCGTCTCGTGCGCGAAAGGACGGATGCGTTCCCAGCGGGTGCCCTGCTGCTGGCTGTCGCCGCAGTGTGTGCGATGGCCGCATCAGCAGCGTTGCTGCGGGTGCCCGCCGTGCCGGAGCTGGTGCTCCTCGCTTTGGCACTCTCGCTGGCCGCATCTTATACCATCCTCGAGCGGAATGTCTGCATGCCCTCCCTCGCGTGCGAGGCTGTTTTGGACGCGAGGTCGTCGACGATGCGCTGGCTGCGTCTCACGAATCGCGAGCTGTACCGCGAATTGGACAGGAACGCTCGCCTTGAACGGAGGGGCAGGCTCCTGAAGCTGCCATTGGGGTGCTGCGGCTGGAGGACGCTTGTATCGCGTGCCGTTCTCGTCCACCTGCGGCGGCCCGAGAGCTTGGCAGACATTCTGCTCTTCGCCGGCGTTTACGTGCCCCTGTTAGGCGCACTGTGCCTGGGAGTGCTGGGCAAAGAGATGCTGGCGCCCGGCGCTGCCATGCTGCTTATGAATTACCACAGCGCGCGGGAGCTTGTCCGCGTCTTCAATGCAGACGAGGACAACCGTCTCATTCGACCGCTCTTGCCCTTTGGGACGTTGCGGCTCCTCGCGGCGGACTCCCTGCCCGCGCTGCTTCTTTCGATACTAACGTCGTGCTTCGTGAGCGTCACGGTGTTGGGGCATTGGTGCCTCGCTCCGCAGGCGTGTGCCATCTGCGTGCTGATCGACGTTGCCGCGGTCGTGTGCGGCGGGATTTCCCGCGTCGTGCTGCCCGGGGTGTACCGGCGCATGAGTTTCGAGCTCTCGCTCTTTGCCGTGGTCGCTGCGACCTGCCTCGTCTCCCTCACGGGCGCATGGCTGGCTGTCGCCGCAACGCTTGCTGCTTTCGTGCTGGTGGGTGGAGCGGCGATCTTTCTGGGGCGCGATTCGGTTCCGTGAGAACGAACCCATCCCGCGCGTTTCGATGTTTCGACCCGTACCCTGGATTTCCCAGCCATCGGCGAGCGCTGCTGTGGAAAAGAGGGGGCTTCTCCCGTTCCTGTTATAATGCTGGCTGGTTTAGGATCATAGGGGTCATCGATTCGGGCGGAGATTGCTATGGGGGTTGATCCGAATGCTCTCCAAGCCGTCTTGAACTCCGATACGACCCAGCTACAACACCAAGCATATGAGGTCCCATCGCATTCGGATCGGTGGGTTTCTCGGCTGATCCGGAGCTGCGGGATGCGTTCTATGCGCGGTATCGTTGGGACGAAGGCCGGTATTTCGGCGAGAAGAGGAGGGTGGCCTGCTATGCATGGCTGCGGGAAGCGGATCATATTTCTGCTGGCGGGGGCGGCTCTGCTGGTACTGGTAGTAGTGCCGATCGGCTGTGCCCTGCTATGGCGGCCCTCGACCGTCGGCTATGGCCCGCGCTCCACGATGTCTGGCGAGAAGGCCGCTGCGGCTTGCTTGGAGGAGGTCGGCTCCCTCATCGCGGACTCCGATACCGACGGCCTCGTGGCGGCCTTCTCGGAGGCCGCTCGATCCCAAGACGCGGAGCTTGCTGCCGATGCAGAGGAGCTCATGGGCACCCTCGGCGGGGGTTCGCTCGCTCCGGACCTGTCTGGTCGTCAGACCCTTGGCAGCATACCTACCGGCAGCGTCTTCGTCATGAGCCGCGCCACCGTCACTGCGCCGGATGGCACGGTGTGGGAGCTGCACGTTGTGGACTGCACCTACAACGGCGACGATCCCACGAGGGTGGGGGTCTGGGCGATAGACGTGTATCCGGCCGACCAGCCTGATGAGCCCGAGAACTTCGCTACGAGCAGCGAGACGAGCCGCCCGGGCATCCGCTTCATCACGAGCTGGGAAGGCTGGGATCCTTGGAGCAGCCCCTACAGCCCCGACTGGTGAGGTGCGCCGGCACAGACTTCTCCATCCCCGCTGTTTCCCCAGCAAGGTCCTCGGTGACTGTACAGCCGATAGGGACCTTGCTGGGAAGACGCATCGGGAGAGGTATGAGAGCAGTGCTCCGGGAAGGCATTTGCCCAGATAGATCCTCGGCGACTGCACAGTCGATGGGGATCTTGCTGGGGAAACGCACATCCTCGCCGCCACCCGTATGAACATCCCCATGGTGTTCGCGTGCAGACCGGGATGTTCGCGGTCATGGCTGGAAATCCCGGCTGAATGGGGGAGAGGCCCATTCCGCCAGCGCGTCTGCGGATAAACGCTACACTGGTAGGTGCTGAAATGCCGGTGCAAGAAGGAGAAACCCGTGGAGAAGCTCAAATTCAAGGATATGCCCTACGAACGTCCGGATCTTGAGGCGGCCTGCGCCCGCATCGACGGCCTGACCGCACGCCTGAAGGCCGCCCGAAGCTACGCCGAGGCCAAGGCCGCCTTCCTCGAGAGGGAGGATCTCGAGAAGGAGATCGATACCCTGTCGAACCTCGTCTTCATCCGCCATTCCATCGATACGCGCGATGCATTCTACGAGGCCGAGCAGGAGTTCTGGAACGAGAACCTGCCCCTGTTGCAGGCTCCCAAGCAGGCGTGGACCTACGCCATGCTCGAAAGCCCCTTCCGTCCGGACTTCGAAGCCGAATATGGCGACCTCATGTTCCTGAACGCCGAGATCGAGGCCCGCGCCTTCTCGGAGGCCATCATTCCCGAGCTGCAAGCCGAGAACAAGCTCGCCACCGAGTACGCCAAGCTCATAGCCTCCGCGCAGATTCCCTTCCAAGGCTCGACCTACACCCTCTCGCAGCTCATGCCCTTCAAGACCGATGCCGACGATGCCGTGCGCCTGGCTGCCTGGAAGGCCGAGGGCAGCTGGTATAAGGAGCACCAGGCCGATCTCGACCGCATCTACGACGAGCTCACGCACCTGCGCGACACCATGGGCAGAAAACTCGGTCACGACGGCTATACGCCACTCGGCTACGACCGCATGCAGCGCAACTGCTACGCCAAGGAGGACATCGAGAAGTTCCGCTCAGCTGTGGTGAGCTATCTCGTGCCGCTCTGCGACGAGATCTACCGGGCACAGGCGAAGCGCCTCGGCGTAGCGTATCCGCTCTCCTTCGCCGATGCCGCCCTCATGTTCCGCTCGGGCAATCCGCGCCCGCAGGGCACGTCCGACGACATCATCGCCAACGGCAAGAGATTCTACGACGAGCTTTCCCCTGAGACCAGCGAGTTCTTCAACGTCATGCTCGACCAGGAGCTCATGGACGTGCTCTCCACCGAGGGCAAGGAGAGCGGCGGCTACTGCACGGGGCTGCTCGCGTACGAGGTTCCCTTCATCTTCGCCAATTTCAACGGCACGCAGGGCGATGTCGAGGTCATAACCCATGAGGCGGGCCATGCCTTCGAGGCCTACATGAACCGCGCGCGCATTCCCGTCTCCTATATCTGGGGCGGCATGGAGTCCTGCGAGGTCCACTCCATGTCCATGGAGTTCTTCGCGTGGCCGTGGTGCGAGGGCTTCTTCGGCCCCGATACCCGCAAGTACCTCTACAGCCACCTTGCCGGTGGCGTCACGTTCATTCCCTACGGCACGATGGTCGATCACTTCCAGCATATCGTCTATGAGAGACCGGAGATGACGCCTGCGGAGCGTCATGCCGCTTGGAAGGAGCTCCTCGGCACCTATATGCCGTGGGTGCGCCTCGACGGCGACATCCCCTTCTACGCGGAAGGGGAGGGCTGGCAGCGCCAGAGCCATATCTACGAGAGCCCCTTCTACTACATCGACTACTGCCTCGCCCAGACCGTCGCCCTCGGGTTCTGGGCCATGATCCAAGAGGATCCGAAGAACGCCTGGGAGCATTACATGGCCTACACGCTCCAAGGCGGCAGCCGCGTCTTCACCGAGCTCCTCGCCCATGCAGGTCTTGTGAGCCCCTTCGATGAGGCATGCCTGCGCGGTGTCTGCGAGAAGGCCAAGGACTGGCTCGAGAACTACGATCTGACCGGCATCGCGTGACAAGGGGACAGGTCGTTTGTCACGCTTTGGACCGCGATATGACAAGGGGACAGGTCGTTTGTCACGCTTTGGGAGGTGGATAGGCTATGGGTAGGCGCGATCATCTCACAAGGGGACAGGTCGTTGTCACGCTTGACCCGCGTGACAAGGGGACAGGTCGTTTGTCACGCTTTGGGAGGCGGATAGGCTATGGGTAGGCGCGATCATCTCAAGGACTACGTGCCGACCGAAGACGGCGGTTACGAGTATGCGGGCACGCGCTGGAGCTGGCCCAGCGGCGAGATCCGCGCATCATTTCTCAAGGATGCGCGGCAGCTGCTCATCGCATCGATCGTCTGCTTGGTTGGCGCGGGCTGCATCCCGGCTCCGGGCAGCTTCGGGGCTTTCTACGTGGTCATCCCCTTTGCAATCGGTGCGATAGGCACCGCTTTGTCCGCCGCCGCCCTATTCCGTCTTTCCCGCGAACAGGATCCGATGCGCGGCCATGTCTACACCGCGAGTGTGCCTGCGCTTCCGACGAAGCTCCTCGTGGGCGCGGTGGGGGATGCCGTGTGCGGTGCTGCCGCCCTCGTCCACGGGCTTGTGCTGCCGTTTACGGCAGGCGATGGGGGAGCGCCCGTGCTCTCCGTGTCGTTCGCGCTGATCATGCTCCTTGCCGCGGTCTGCCTCTGGCGCATCCGCTCCGACCTTGCAGAGATCGTGTTCATCCGTGAGAAGGGCTCTGCATAGGGAATCTCCCCGGTGCCGGGGGTTGGGAATATGTTCGCCTGACGCTTACGGCTTCGAAAGGCGGCACGTGCGCGGGTCCGTGCGGCTTCTCGGGCGGAATCATCTCCGCTTGAAAGCACGTCTGTGCATCCATTTCCGGGGAAGCATCCTTCAGAGGCGCTTTGGGATACACGCCTTCCTCATCAGCTCGCGTGTGCTACACTTATCCGGCTACCAATACGGTTCCAGAAGGGTCGAGGTTCATGGATAGACTCCGCAGCTAGCCAGATCGCCTATGCACGTCTCTGCAAGGCAGCCGCAGGATGCCGTTTTCGCATCCCCCTGCCACGATCCTGCCGGAGGAACCTTCCATGAAACCCACCTCGTTCGGGGAAACCGAATCTTCCCAACATGCTGATCCGAAACTCTGGACGCGCGACTTCACGCTGGTCACAGCAGCCTCCGCCCTCGGTGCCGCCGGCCTTATCGCCGGTCGGTTCGCGCTCTCGTTCTTCGTCTTCGACGAGACGGGCTCCACGTTGGCCTCGGCCCTCATCATCGCCGTCGAGCTCGTGCCCTACGTGTTCGTGCCGCTCATCATCTCGCCGATCATGGACCGCTTGCCCCGGAAGGCCTTCCTCGTGTCTGGAGACGCCGTCTGCGGCATCGCTTATGCGCTTCTGGGTCTCTACCTCATGTTCTTCGAATTCTCCTATATCGGGTACCTGATCGTGTCCCTGCTGCTCGCCTGCCTCGAGGCAGTGGACGAGCTCGCGTGGACGAGCATCTACCCCGAGGTCATACCCTCGGGCGCCGAGCAGAAGGGCTATGCCGTCTCATCGATGCTCTATACCACCCTCACGGTTATCATGGCGCCGCTCGGCGCGGTGCTGCTCGATGCCATCGGCGTGGCCATGATCCTCATCATCCAGGGCGGCCTTGCGATCGCGGCGGCGGGCATCGAGAGCCTTATCCATGTGGAGCCCCGCGAGCGCACGGAGAAGGAGGAAGCCTACACGCTCTCCTCATGGATCTCGGATATCCGCGAGATGGCCTCCTACCTTAAAGACGAGCGGGGATTGCGGGGCCTCTTCGGCTATATGGCCTTCTCCAGCGGTCTCGCCACCGGCTACACGCCCATCCTCATCGCGTTCTTCCGTACCGCACCGGGTTTCTCCGCGGCCATGTACGCGCTCTTCTCGGGCGCGGAATTCGCGGGCCGCTCCCTTGGAAGCGCCTTCCAATACAGGGTCAAGATCCCGCGCGAGAAGCGCTTCGGCCTCTGCTTCTTCGTCTACCTTTTCTACGATCTCATGGACACCTGTCTTCTGTGGCTCTCGTTCCCCCTGATGCTCGCCAATCGGGCTGCGTGCGGGTTCCTTGCCAGCAACAGCATCATCCTGCGCTCGTCAGGCATGCAGCGCTACATACCCGAGCATATGCGTTCGCGCGTGAATGCCTTTCAGGTCGCGTATACCACGGCGGTCTGCAGCGTGTTCGCCGTGGGCGTGGGCGCGCTCGGCGAGCTGCTCGACTATCGCGTCTGCATCACCGTCTGCGGCATCGCCGCGATCTTCGCGAACATCCTGTTCATCTGGGTGCGGCGCGAGCACGTGCGGACGATCTTCGAGGCTGCCGAATAGCGTGGCGAGGATCGTCCCCTTCCCGCCATCAGGTGACACCATGACAAGGGTGACAAGGGGACAGGTGACAAGGGGACAGGTCATTTGTCACGATTTGCCCACGCCCTTGCAATGGAGCCCCTGCCTATCCCGGTCAAGCGCTCGATCTGCCTGATAGAGAGACCCTCCTCCATCAGCATGCAGAGCAGCGCGTTCCTGCGGGTGCGTTCCAAGGACTTGACGCTTGCGGCCGCGATATCGCCGAGAGCCCTCGAAGCTATCCCAAGGGCGACGGCATCCGGCATGGAGCGGGTCGCGTTTCTCAGCCTGCCGACCTCGAGGCACTCATCTGTGCGGGCATATCCTTCATGGAAGGCCCTGTAGTCCTGCGGCCCGGCGAAGAGGCCCTCGACATCATCGATAGAGCAGTATCGTGGCGAGCCGAGGTATTCTCCGTAGCTCGACCATGCGTATTCGTTGAAATCTGCGATAGCCGCCTCGCTGGGGTTGAGGTGGATATAACGGATCACTGTCAGCAGATACCCATCATCCTCCACCGGCTCGCTTTTGAAGCGCTCTTGGAACAGATGCCCCACACGCCCGTACTTCTCGTTGAAATAGCGGGCATAACCGCCGCACAGCAGCCTCATGCACTCTGAGATGCGCTCCAAAGGGGCATGTATGAGCAGATGGAAGTGGTTTCCCATGAGGCACCATGCGTACAGTTCGGCGGCCGTACGCACCAGGGAATCCTCCATGATGGAGAGGAACTCCCTGCGATCGGCGTCGTCTTCGAAGATGAGCTGCCGCCCCGTCCCGCGCGCGAGGACATGGTAGACGTCGGCTTCGCTCTGCCTGCGTGGGATTCTCATGGCTCCACCCCTTCAAAATAGCTAATGCTCCTATTCTATGGGGGAGCGGGCAGCGATTGTGGGACGGCGCGGCGAGCGGCGGAGAGAAGCGGCAGGCCGTGACAAGTGACCTGTCCCCTTGTCACGCCTGACAAGTGACCCGTGACAAGTGACCTGTCCCCTTGTCACGAGGCAGCCTGCCTAGAACGAGCCCAGGCGAGCATCATGAGGATAGAGGCCTGCTCCTGTCGCGGATTTCATGTTTCGAGATTGTTTCGCAGCCTGTACCCCCGACCTCCAAAAGACCCGTTCCCATTGTTGCAAGACCTCTTGCGTGCTAAAGTCTCCTCATTAGGCAAAAGTGGTGTGCTTTTGTTTTCTCCTCAAGAAAGGAAGGAAAGTACGATGAAGGACTTAACCCGTAGAAATTTCCTCTTCGGCTCCCTTGCAGCTGCCGGTATGACGCTCGCCGCCTGCAACAATGGTCAGGGCGGCTCTGATGGTGGATCCGATGGTGGCGACGGCGGCAGCGATACCCCGCTCGTAGTCGGCTACTCCAACTTCAGCTCCAAGTTCTCGCCGTTCTTCTCCGAAAGTGCCTACGATAAGGACGCGCATGAGATAACCCAGCTTCCCATCTACACCTTCGACCGTCTGGGCCAGGACGTCTACCACGGCATCCAGGGTGAGACCCGCGAGTACAACGGCACCGACTACACCTACCATGGCCCTGCCGACATCGAGATCACCGAGAATGCCGACGGCACGGTCACGTACGACTTCACCCTGCGCGAGGACCTCGTGTTCTCCGACGGCGAGCCCGTTACCATCGATGACGCCATCTTCACGATGTACGTCTACTCCGACCCCACCTACGATGGCTCCACCGTTCTCTACTCCCAGCCCATCGAGGGTATGGAGGCCTACCGTACCGGCATGAGCTCCTTGAGCGCCCTCATCGTGGAGGCCGGCCCCGATAACACCGACTTCACCAACTGGACCGAGGAGCAGCAGACCACCTTCTGGACCAATGCCAACGCCGCCGCCACCGCCATCGCCCAGGAGATCGTCGACTACTGCATCGCCGCCGGCGTGAACGCCGAGGGCGATTCCGTGGCCGCATGCGCTGCCAACTGGGGCTTCGAGCTCCCCGAGACCGCCACGGTCAAGGACTTCGGCGCAACCATGATGGAGGCGTACGGCAACGACATCGCCACCCTCGTTGCCACCGAGAACGCCGGCTCCGGCATTTCCGACGTCTTCCCCGGATGGGACGAGTACACCGTCGGCGTCAAGACCGGCGAGTCCGCTTCCAACATCTCCGGCATCCAGAAGACCGGCGACTACTCCATGCGCATCGTCGCCACCCAGGTCGACGCCACGCTCATCAACAACCTCCAGATCTACCTCACGCCGCTGCATTATTACGGCGATGCCGCCCAGTACGATTACGATAACAACATGTTCGGCTTCCCCAAGGGCGACCTCTCGCTCATCCGCGCGAAGACCACCCAGCCCCTCGGCGCCGGCCCCTACAAGTTCATCAAGTTCGAGAACGGCGTCATCAACTACGAGGCCAACGAGAACTACTTCCTCGGCGCCCCCAAGATCAAGTACATGAACTGGCGCGAGATGAACGATGCCGACAAGATCAACGGCGTCCTCACCGGCACCGTCGACATCACCGATCCTTCCTTCTCCAAGGACAACCAGAACGCCATCAGCCAGGCCAATGGCGGCGAGATCTCCGGTTCCGTCGTCACCACCTCCACGGTCGACAACCTAGGCTATGGCTATATCGGCATGAACGTCACCACCGTCAACGTTGCCGACGAGCCCGGCTCCGATGCTTCCAAGAACCTCCGCAAGGGCTTCGGCACCATCTTCTCCGTCTACCGCGATGTCGCCATCGACTCCTACTACGGCGAGGGCGCCTCAGTCATCAACTACCCGATCTCCAACACCAGCTGGGCTGCCCCGCATGCCACCGACGACGGCTATCAGGTCGCGTTCTCCGTCGATGTCGACGGCAACGGCATCTACACCTCCGGCATGTCCTCCGACGACCGCTACGCCGCCGCCAAGGCCGCCGCGCTCGGCTTCTTCGAGGCTGCCGGCTACACCGTTGCCGACGGCAAGGTCACCGCAGCCCCCGAGGGCGCCAAGCTCGAGTACGAGGTCATGATCCCCGCCGACGGCTCGGGCGACCACCCGGCATTCATGATCCTCACCGAGGCCAAGAACGCCTTCGCGGAGCTCGGCATCAACCTCATCGTCAACGACCTCTCCAACAGCGCCGACCTGTGGACCAAGATCGAGGCCGGCCAGCATGAGATCTGGTGCGCGGCATGGGGCGCCACGCGCGATCCGGATATGTACCAGATCTACTATTCCGACGCCGCCAACTCCGAGAAGGCCAGCGGTTCCCGCGTCAATCCCAACGGCGGCGTAAACCAGGGCGGCTCCAACTACATGTACCGCATCACCGACCCCGACCTCGACCAGCTCATCATGGACGGTCGCACCTCCACCGACCAAGCCTACCGCAAGCAGATCTACAAGGCCGCCCTCGACATCATCATCGACTGGGCATGCGAGATCCCGACCTATCAGCGCCAGAACGCGATCATCTTCTCCACCGAGCGCGTCAACGTCGCCACGGTCACCCCGGACATCACCACCTTCTACGGTTGGATGGCCGAGATCGAGAACACCGAGATGAACTAGCCTCGGTTTCTCGTCCTTTGTATCCGCAAACACGGTAAATGGCATCCGCTGCCGCCCCGAAAGGGGCGGTGGCGGTGCTCGTACTCGGTGGGGGTGGTCGTAATTGAGAAAATACATCCTTAAGCGAATACTGATCTCGATGGTCATCTTGGTATTCGTCGCGTTCATCATCTATGTGCTCATGCGTTGCCTGCCCACATCGTATCTCGAGCAGGTCGCGCGCGCGAAATCCATGCAACCCGGATCGAAGAGCTTCGAGGAGTGGATGGAGCAGCTCGCGGCCACCTACGGCATGGACCAGGGCATCATCCCCGGCTTCATCTCGTGGTGCGGCCGCGCATTGCGGGGCGAGTTCGGCGACTCGTGGCTCTGGACCGTTCCCGTCACCGAGAAGTTCGCCGATTCGGTGTGGATCTCCTTCACCATGGGCGCCATCGCGTTCTTCTTCGAGATCATCATCGCCATCCCGCTCGGCATCATCGCGGCAACCAAGCAGTACACCAAGGTCGACTACATCATCACGATCGTCGCCTTGGCGTGCTTCTCGTTCCCCACGTTCTTCTTCGCATCGCTTCTGAAGCTGGTCTTCTCGGTCCATTTGCAATGGTTCGACCTAGGCGGCCTCATCGGACGCAACTACGAGCAGCTCTCGGCCATGGGGCAGTTCCTCGACAAGGCCAATCACCTTGTCATGCCCATCGTGACCCTCGTGGTCATCTCCATCGGCTCGCTCATGCGCTATACCCGCACCAACATGCTCGAGGTGCTGAACGCCGACTATATCCGCACGGCGCGCGCGAAGGGCCTGTCGGAGAACAGGGTCATCTACCACCATGCGTTCCGCAATACCCTGATCCCGCTCGTCACCATGCTCGGCGGTTCGCTGCCGGGCCTGTTCGCCGGGGCGCTCATCACCGAGACGCTCTTCTCCATTCCGGGCATCGGCTTCGTCTCCTACCAATCCATGCGCTCGGGCGATATCCCGTTCGCCATGTTCTACCTGGTATTCATGGCGATCCTCACCTTGCTTGGCAATCTCATCTCGGACATCCTCTACGCCGTGGTCGACCCGCGTGTGCGTATCGCATAAGGGAGGTGTGATTCATGGCAGAACCCAATGAGAAGGCTCAGGAGGCGATCGACGAGGCTCTGGCTCGGGAAGCCGAGGCGCAGGCCGGAAGCGAGGACTACTCGCTCAGCGACGACCGCCGCGTCAAAACGCTCTCTCCCACGGCCCTTGTCGTCAAGCGCTTCCTGCGCAACCGCGTGGCCATGGTCGGCCTGTTCATCCTCGCGTTCATGTTCATCTTCTCCTTCCTAGGCGGCGTGGTGAGCCCCTATCGCGAGGACCAGCTCTTCTACCGCTACGACGACCAGAACAAGCAGTACGCGGGCGTCACCCAAAACACCGATTTCCGCTATATCACCGAGAACGATTCGGACTTCCCCAGCGTGGCACGCGCCAAGATCGTGCTCGCCCTCAAGAACGGAGAGCCCACCTTCGAGGCCGGGGGCGTCACCTACCGCTATGAGGAGTTGGGAGAGGAGTTCTATGCCATCTATGTGGGCGATGAGGATTACCCGGTCGCCCTCGCCACCTACAATACGGTGAGCAATTCCCTCTCAAACGACAAGCTCCCCTTCGCCTTCCAGTATGCCATCCTCCTAGCGGCAACCAATGGGGAGACCTCGTTCGAGTACGAGGGCAAGACCTACACCATCGACGAGGCGGGCTCGATCATGGATGGCACGACCGAGGTCGCCTATGCCAGCCGCTACGTCATCCGCGCCGTCATGTCCGATGTCTTCCTCACCCGTACGTTCAAGGAGCAGCTGGTCGAGGCCATCGATGCCGGTGAGAGCGAGTTCCACTTCACCGATGAGGACGGCGTCACGGCCGACTACACCATCTCCTTCGATTCCGCGACCCAGGGCTGGTCGGTCATGCGGTCCGCATCTTCCAAGGTTTTCGACACCTACTCCGCGCCCAGCTGGGAGCACCCGCTGGGGACCGACCGCAACGGCATGGACATGCTCACGCGCCTCATGTATGGCGGTCGCGTGTCGCTCTACATCGGCTTCATCGTCGTCTTCATCGAGACGATCATCGGCGTCATCCTAGGCGGCATCTCCGGTTATCGGGGTGGTTGGGTCGACAACCTCATCATGCGCATCGTCGACGTATTCTACTGCATCCCCTCCCTGCCGATCATCATCATCCTAGGCGCCGCCATGGATGCCCTGCGCGTCGATCCCCAGATCCGCATGGTCTACCTCATGCTGCTTTTGGGTTTCCTCGGTTGGGCCGGCGTCGCGCGCCTCGTGCGCGGCCAGATCCTCTCCCTGCGCGAGCAGGAGTTCATGGTGGCCACCGAGGCGACGGGCATCCGCGCATCGAGGCGTATCTTCAAGCATCTCATTCCCAATGTCATCCCCCAGCTCATCGTCGCGATGACCATGAACCTCGGCACCACCATCATCACGGAGGCCACGCTCTCGTTCTTGGGCCTCGGCGTCAAGTTCCCGTTCGCCTCGTGGGGCAACATCATCAACGACGTCAACGAGACCTACGTTCTCACGAACTATTGGTTCATCTGGATTCCGGCGGGCGTCTGCCTGCTCTCCACTGTACTGGCATTCAACCTGGTCGGCGACGGTCTGCGCGACGCCTTCGACCCCAAGATGAAGCGTTAGGGGGTCGAAGGTGGAAAAGCACAGAGAAGACGCATACCTTTCCGCGCGGGAGTCGCGTGCCATCTCCAGGGCCAATCGCAAGATCACCGACGAACTCGAGAAGAAGTGGAAGCGTAAAAACGTTCCCGAGGCCGAGTACCTGTGCCAGATGCACGATTCCTCCAACGCGGTGGAATTCGACGATCTGCACACCTACTTCTTCACCGACTCCGGTACCGTGCGTTCCGTCGATGGCGTCACCTTCGACGTCCCCATCGGCAAGACCGTGGGCGTGGTGGGGGAGTCGGGCTGCGGCAAGTCCGTCACCTCGCTCTCCCTCATGCAGCTCCTGCAGCGGCCCCAAGGCCAGATCGTGTCGGGTGCGATACGCCTGAATCTCGGAGACAAGGCCTACGATATCGCCAAGATCACGCGGGAGGCCATGCAGGGCCTGCGCGGCAACATGGTCTCGATGATCTTCCAAGAGCCCATGACCTCCTTGAACCCGGTCTTCCGCATCGGCGATCAGGTTGATGAGGTCATCGCCCTGCACGACGGCGAGGGCAAGACCAAGGAGGAGGTCCGGGAACGCACCATCGAGGCCATCAAGATGGTCGGCATCGCCAACGCCGAGGGCGTGGCCGAGATGTTCCCGCACGAGCTCTCCGGCGGCATGCGCCAGCGCATCATGATCGCCATGGCGCTGGCGTGCAACCCCAAGATCATCATCGCCGACGAGCCCACCACGGCCCTCGACGTCACCATCCAGGCGCAGATCCTCGACCTGCTCCGCAATCTCAAGGACCGCATCAACTCATCCATCATGCTCATCACCCACGACCTCGGCGTCATCGCCGAGATGGCCGACTACGTGGTGGTCATGTATGCAGGCCGCATCGTCGAGAAGGGCACGGCGGACGATATCTTCCATCATCCGGCGCACCCCTACACCATCGGCCTCATGGCCTCCAAACCGGTCGTCGGGCGAGAGGTCGACAAGCTCTTCTCGATCCCCGGCAAGGTGCCCAACCCCATCAACATGCCCGATTACTGCTATTTCCGCGACCGCTGCGACCGTCGCCTCGCCTGCTGCGATGGCGCATATCCCGCCGAGATCAGCCTCTCCGAGACGCATAAGGTCAGCTGTTACCGCTTCTACGAGGAGCACAAGGCCGAGGCTGCCGCCGACGGCAAGGACGACATGAGCGCATTCGGCCTCACGGGAGGTGCAGACGCATGAGCATAGAAGCGAACCGGATCTCCGCAGATACGGGAAAGCTGGTCTACGATCCGCAGTACATCCTCATGGTCAAGGACCTCAAGAAGCACTTCCCCATCAAGGGCGGCATGATGAACCGCGTTGTGGGCCAGGTCAAGGCCGTCGACGGCGTCACCTTCAACCTCAAGCGCGGCACCACCATGGGCCTCGTGGGCGAATCGGGCTGCGGCAAGACCACCACGGGTCGCGCGATCCTGCGCCTCTCGGGCGAGAAGACCGCCGGCGAGGTGCTCTTCAACGGCCAAGAGGTCTACGACCTCTCCCATGAGGAGCTCCGCCATCTGCGCACCAAGATGCAGATCATCTTCCAGGATCCGTTCTCCAGCCTCTCCCCGCGCCTTCCCATCGGGGAGATCATCGGCGAGGCCGTGCGCGAGCACAAGCTCGTGCCGAAAGCTGAATTCGACGACTACATCGATGGGGTCATGGATCAGTGCGGCTTGCAGCCCTTCCAGAAGGAACGCTATCCCCACGAGTTCTCCGGCGGCCAGCGCCAGCGCATCTGCATCGCCCGCGCGCTCGCCCTGAACCCCGAGTTCGTCGTCTGCGACGAGCCCGTCTCGGCTCTCGATGTCTCCATCCAAGCCCAGATCATCAACCTTCTGAACGAGCTTCAGGAGGAACATGACCTCACCTACCTCTTCATCAGCCATGACCTTTCGGTGGTCGAGCACATCTCCGATACCGTGGGCGTCATGTATCTCGGCAACCTCGTGGAATACGGTGAGAAGAAGGATATCTTCGACAATCCGCTGCACCCCTACACCAAGGCGCTCTTCTCGGCCATTCCCATCCCCGATCCGGATGCCAAGATGGACCGCATCGTGCTCGAGGGCTCCATCCCGTCCCCGGCCGACCCGCCCAAGGGTTGCAAGTTCCACACGCGCTGCGCGTACTGTATGGAGTGCTGCAAGCACGAAGTTCCCCAGCAGAAGGAGATCGAGCCGGGGCACTTCGTGGTCTGCCATCTCTTCGATGATGAGCCCGAGGCGGAAGATGCCGGGACAGTCGAGGCATAGCGACGACGATGGCCGCACGATCGCCGACATGAGCATGCTCGGCGATCCCGCTCCGGAACCGCTGCCATCGGGCTCACGCGATGTGCGCGATGAGATCGGCAGCCCCGAGGAGCGGCGCATGGTCATCCTCGGGGCGCTGGGAGCAGGCCTCTCGCTCGGGGCGGTCTACGTGATCATCTTCGGCACCGTCATCGCGCTCATGGTGGTGTTCTGGACATGATAGGCGGGGGCGGGCTGCACGCTGGAGGCTGCACGGGGGATGGTCTGCACACCGGGGACGGTCCCCTCTGTGCATTTCCAAAATGCACAGAGGGGACCGTCCCCGGTGTGCAGACCATCCCCCGTGCAGCCTCCAGCGTGCAGCCCGCC
>JAKPQM010000071.1 GCA_029546925.1 Actinomycetes bacterium | reverse complement strand
CAAGGTACTTCTTTAGATTGTCAGCCTCACGATCCAGCGCATCAGCATACGATTGCTCCCGCTCCTTGTCGAGCTTGGCCGAGTGCTCGGCGGCATCGACTCTGGCATCGATCTCCGTCTTCCATCTGTCCTCATCGGCCTTCTGGGCTTGCAGCTTGGCATCGGTCTCGTACTTGCCGATGGTTGTCTTCAGGCGGTCCCGTCCGAGCGCGGTAAGCTTCACGGTTTCATCGTTGAGGTATTTCTGAAGATCAAGGATCGCAACAGCGTAGTTCTTATCGAGGCTTAGCTTGGCCTCTACCTCCCTGAGCTTCGCCGCAGCCGCTTGATCAGCGGCATCGTTGCTTGCATCGAGGGCTGCGAGTCCCGCCTCGTGATTGAGCTTAGCTATCTCCTGATTGAGCTTCTCAGCGGCGCTGAGCGTGATGCTACCCGATTTGAGCCGCTCATCCAGGATCTTTTGCAGGTTCTTAGCCTCGTCTCGATACGCCTGCTCTGCGCTTTCGCCTTGAGCCTTGGCCTCCGCCTTTGCGATGTCGATTCTCTTCCGCGAACCATCGATGGCAACGCTGACAGCATTATCCCATAGGTCTTCGTCATCTTTCCGCGCCTGGGCTCGTCCTTTGGCTTCGTAGTCGAGGACCAGTTTTTCGATGTCCCGCTCCTTCGAGTAGGTGACGGTCTTCGATGTCAGCCTATCGCTCAGGAAGGCACGCAGGTTCTTGGCCGCCGCGTCATAACCGAGGCTCTTCTCGGTCTCGACCTGTCGGCGGATCGAATCCGCATAGTCGGAGACCTCCCTATCCCATGCCTCCCGCTCGGCCGCGGCTCCCTTGTCTTTCGCCTGGAAGTCAAAATCGCCGATGGCCCTCCGGAACTTCGCCTTCTGCTCCTCGGTCATGGTCTCAGCAGCCAGGCGCTTATCGAACTCCGCCTGGAGCGCCTTTGTGGCCTCACGGGCGATAGCGGCCTGAGCCTCAGACCCGTTCTTTTCGAGCTTCAGCTTCTCATCCCATTTGGCAACCTCGGCGTCGATCTCGGACTGCCAGCCCGCCTCCGTTGCCTTGCGCGTTTCCTTTTGCTCCTTGGTCCGCAGTTCTCGGCGCTTGTCCTCGATCTTGTCCGACGCAGCGGTCGACATGCTGACTTCGTCCTTAAGCAGCCGGTCGAGCTCTTGCCGGTACTGTTCGATGCCCCATGTGCCGGCATCGAGCTTAGCATCTGCCTCTTTGAGCGCCAGCGTCACGCGCCGATCCGCATCCTCCTCAGCTCGTTTGGAAGCCTCCTGCTGGATGCGGAAGTCGTAGACGGCGTTGCGCTGTTTGATCGCTGCGATGGCTGCCTCCGTCCGTTCGGCCACGGGCAACTTCTCGTTCATCACCCGGTTGAAGGCAGCCTTCTCCTTCTCAGCGTTCTTTTCGGTAACCGCTAGCGCGTCTTCGGCGGCCGCAAGCGCATCCTTGAACGCCTTGTCTCGGATCTTCGCTTCCTCTTCAGCAGCCCGCGCTTCAACATCCAGCTCACGCTGCTTATGCGCTATCTTCAGGTCGGCGTTGACGGCATAGATGCCCAGGTAGTCAGCGAGGTT
>JAKPQM010000068.1 GCA_029546925.1 Actinomycetes bacterium | reverse complement strand
CCGGCGTGTCGCAGTGCACAAGACCGCCATCGGCTTCATGCACTGCGACACGCCGGTCAGCTTCTCGGGGTCGTCATCGTCGAAGCTGACCGGCGTGTCGCAGTGCATGAAGCCGATGGCGGTCTTGTGCGCTCCCTCCGCGCCCTCGGTGGAGTGGGGCATGGCCACGTTGGGGATGATCACGATGTAGGGACCATGCTTCTCGACGCAGGCGATGATCTCCTCGGCGTAGCGTTCGTCGCAGGTGCCATCGGCCTCGAGGGGCTTGCAGCATTCGCGGATGGATTCTCTCCAGTCGAACGGGCCTTTCGTGAACGCATAGTGCTTGAGATCGTATATCTCCTTGAGCAGCACTGTGTTCACCTCCCTTCCTTTCCTCGTCGGGCACCGAGGCAACCCTCCTGCCGCCTCTCCCATGCCCAATTATGAACGTTGTGAACATTATAAATTCAAAACAATAGCTTAAAAGATTCAATTTGATCCATTCGGTAAACGTGCATTTTTAACGGGTTAACGGACAAAACATCCATAAAAACGTTCATTCAAGCAAACAGAGCCTATACTCTATTGCATGATACATTGATCGGCCCCTTGGGCCGCAGCCTGTCACGGAGGGATTCGGCCATGGCGAAGTCTTTCGTCGATAAACGGAGGGATGAGATCGTCAAGATCCTCAGGGAGGGCGACGAGGTGGCGGTGGCGGATCTTGCAGAGCATTTCGGAACCTCGCCGCTCACGATCAGGCGCGACCTCGACCACCTCCAGGAGCAGGGCATCCTGCTGCGCAGCTACGGGACGGCCCATCTCACGGAGACGTACGCGGATGCTTCCGGATCAAGGAGGGAACAGGCGAAGCAGTCGATCGCCCGGCGCGCCGCCGAGCTCATCGAGGACGGCGATACCGTCTTCATCAACACGAGCAGCACCGCCCTTGCGGTGATCGACTCCATAAGCGCCAACGGCGTGACCGTTGTGACCAACAACGGGCGGGTGCTCGGGAAGACGATCCCGTCGAATATCACGGTGATCCTCACCGGAGGCGAGGTCCGCGTTCCCAAGTGGTCCATGACGGGGGATTTTACCTTGGATACCATCGCGCAGATTAAGGCCCCGAAGAGCATCCTGGGATGCTCGGGCATATCCGTGCAGCGGGGCCTCACGACGATCGTCGCCCAGGAGATGCGCGTCAATGCGCTCATGCTCGAGCAGTCGGAGCAGCGCATCATTGTGGTGGACAGCTCGAAGCTCGGAAAAGACTCGAGTTTCAGGTACGGTGACGTCGACCAGATCGACATGCTCATCACCGACCGTGACGCATCCGGCGAACAGCTCGCGTTACTGAGGCGAGCTGGCGTAGGCGAGGTCATCGAGGTTGGTACTCCCTAGACGTAGAGTACTATGGCGAGCGGCTGGCCACGCCGGCTTTGTTTTGGGTTGAGGCACTGCGGCATATTATGCTGCAGGTGTATCTCATACACCGAGATCTCTTACCATTGGGGCACTTCCTACTTAACGTCTCAAGAAGATGTTAATCACTAAATATGAACGTATTGAACGAAAATATGTTTATTTAAGCCATTCAAGTTCGAAAATTGAGCATTTGTCGAACAATGGTTGATACCCTTATGGGGTTTTCATACCTTATGCGTAACGAGCCTTGTGGCTTAACAATTGAGGAGGGGGTCTAGTATGCAGAATGATTTTCTGGATCTATTGCTCAGGCAGATATTGAGCCAACCTTTTATTCTGATATCGATAGTGGTGTTTATCGGCTATATAGCCATGAAGGAGAAACTGTCTAAAGCCCTTGCGGGGACATTGAAGGCGTCGCTTGGCATCATTGTCATGGGAATGGGATCCGGTGCGCTTATCTCCAACTTTGGCAAGATCCTCAGTGCGGTGAATACCGCCACTGGAGTGACAGGCGCGGGTCTGAATACATACCCCACGATGACCGCCGCCCAAGCTGTGATGGATGGCGTGATGGGTGCCGGTGTCGGTGCAACGTGGGGCCTCTACACGTTCCTTGTGGCATTCATCATCAATATCATCCTCGTTGCGCTAAGGAAGTATACGCGCATCAAATCGATTTACCTCACGGGCAATGCGGCTATTGTCCAAGCGGCTATTACAGCATTCCTTGTTTGGAAATTCCTGAACCTCGGCATGGTCCCGACCGTGCTCATCGCCTCGCTCATCACCGCCGTCTATTGGGGCGTCGGTTCGACCATTCTCATTAAGCCCACCAAGCTCATCACTGGTGCCGATTTCACCATTGCCCACCAGCAGATGTTCGAGAATTGGTTCGCGTATAAGATTGCCCCGCGTCTCGGCGACCCCGAGAAGGACGACATCGAGAAGAAAAAGCTCCCCTCTTCTCTGAGCGTGCTTCAGGATAACCTTGTTGCAACGTTCATCGTAATGTTCATCTCGGTCGCCATTATCTTCCTGCTTATCGGTGGAGGAAATATCGACTGGCTGCGTGGTGCCGATGGCCTTGCGCAGGCGGGTTTGAAAAACAACGTCATCTTGCTCATTTGGATTGCCGTCACCCTGACCGCTAACATCTATGTCTTACTTGCGGGCGTCAGGATGTTCGTCGGCGAGATCATGCTCTCTTTCCAAGGCATCTCAGAGAAGCTGCTTCCGGGTTCTGTCCCCGGTGTCGACTGCGCTGCCCTGTTCGCCTTCGCACCCAAGAGCGTCGTTCTCGGGCTGGTCTTCGGTGCCATCGGGCAGATCATCGGCATCCTGCTGCTGCTTATCTTCAAGTCGCCTATCTTCTTGGTTCCCGGTTTTATCCCCCTGTTCTTCGATAATGCCACTATCGCCATTTTTGCCAACAAATTCGGTGGCTGGAAGGCCGCTGCGATTATCTGTACGGTCAACGGCATCGTCCAGATCCTCGGCTCCATGCTTGCGGTTATGATGACCGGTTTGACTTGGTGGCAGGGCTCCGCCGATTATGCGACGATCTGGGTTGCAATCGCCGCGATCTTGAGGGCTATCGGCTCGGCTTTGGGGATTCCCGTGGCGGCCTGATGACTGTTTTGATGGTGATCGTCTGTGGACTCCACAGGTTGCCAAATCGACTATTTAGGAGGAAAGGGTAATGATTCAACTTCTCTGTGTATGCGGTAATGGTATGGGCACGTCGACCATCCTTAAAATCACCGTAAGGAATATCTGCACCAAATATGGCATCGATGCGAACGTTGAATCCTGTTCTTTTGGAGAGGCGCTGTCATATCTGGCTACTACGGATCTTGTTCTCACGAGCCCCGAGTGGGCGGATATGCTGCCGACCAGCAATGCAGTAAGGGTAACCGTTAAAAATCTAGTCGACGCTGCTGAGGTTGAGGAGGCTCTTAAAGGGGCGATTGCGGAGCACTTCCCGAATGAAATCAAGATATAGCCGCAGGTCGAACAAGAATCAGAGACGATCTTTGATTTTTGACCACTCAGAGGGGAACGGTATGCATTATGAACGCGAAAAGCGTTGTCAATAGGAAGCTGGTCGTTCAGCCAGTATTTGTAAGCCTCATGCACAAGCACGTCTTCATGGGTCCCTGCCGCTATGGAAGCGGTGAAGAACTGACCTATGAATACGATCACCAATCAGCAATAGCCTCATTGGGCAAGTTCGAGGATGATCTCAACAAGCATGTCGATAAACGTTTCATCGAACTCAAGGAGACGAAATTTATCGAATGGCATGAGGACTTTGCGGTTCCTGAGAACGAGATTCGTGCTGCGATTGCAGATGACGGTCTTATTGATTGCTACCTCATTTCCGGCACACGCCTCATCTCGTACGTTTCGACCATTATTGCCAAGCGCACCCATAAGCCGTTGCTATTCTGCCCTCTTTCCGACAGCACCCAATCCCGCCTTGGCGGCATCGACGCTTCGGCTCATATGATGGCTCTGGGCTTCACCGAGATGTACAATGCACTCGACTATACCGATCTGAACCGCATGTTCCGTCTGTTGAGAACCCGCAAAGCGCTTAAAGAAACCAAGATTCTCTTCGCGTTGAGGAACAACATCATTTCTTTCGGCTGTGTCAGCTCTTTTATTTCGCTGCAGGATATCACCGATCGTTTTGGTACCGAGATTCTCAACTATAACGCCCTCGAATTTTTTAGCGATCTCGATGAGATGTCTGATGAAGACAACGAAAAGGCGCGGAAGATTGCCGAGGGTTTGGTCAAGGATGCCCATGGCATGCATATGCCTGCGGAGAATATCGTCAACGATGTCAGGTTCTATGTTGCCGTCAACAATGCCCTTGATCATTTCGAATGCAATGCTTTCAGCATCCCATGTTTCGAGATGTGTGCGACACGCCAGCTCAACGAGCGTCATCTGACGTTCTGCCTTGCCAATTCCCTGTTGAAGGATGATGGAATTCCTGCCGCGTGCGCCGGTGATGTGGGTTCGGTCATGTCACTCGACATCCTCATGAATCTCACCCGTAAGTCCCCTCACATGGGTAATTGCATGGTCCTTCTCAAGGAACTCGACAGGAATCGCATGCGCATCCTTCACGATGTCTGCACCAAGCAGATGAAAGGCTATGATGAGCCGCCCCTGCCTATCGATTATGTGAGCTTTACCAAGGGAAACTGGGGCGCGACCATGCGCTACGATTTCTCCCAAGACAATGGCGACACGATCACTATGATCAACCTGAGTCCGCGCATGGATAAGATCATGATTGCGACGGGGGTTGTCGATGGCTGCGATGATTTCCTTACACAGGAGTGCCGCCATGCAGTGGACTTCACCGTCAGGGACGCTCGCGATTTCCATGAGAAGCAAGCCGAGTTCGGACATCACTTTGCATGGGTCTATGGCGATTACGAAAAGGACCTGATTGACTTCGCCAGGATGATGAAGATGATACCGGTTGTCGCATAAGCTAGATCGACCACAAGAGCGTCACGAAATCGATGGCGGGCGGCAATTCCGCCGCCCGCCTTTCTGAGGCGAAAGAGTCTTCGATGATTCCTGATTTCGAATCGATCCGGAATGATTTTCCCATGCTACGTTGTGGCGATGGCTCCATCTACCTCGATAACAGCGCCACATCGTATAAGCCCGACTGTGTGATCGATGCAATCAGCCGATATTATCGGGAGCGCTGCGCCAGCTCGGGACGTGGCAATTATCGCAAAGCCCTGCAGGTTGATGAGGAGCTTGCCCAGACGAGGGAGGCGGTCGCCCGGTTCATCGGGGGGTCGAGTCCGGAAGAAATCGTTTTCACGCATGGAGCTACCGATGGGCTCAACCTTGTTGCGGTGGGTTATGGTGAAAGGAATCTGAATCCTGGCGACGTGGTTTTAACTACGCGCGCCGAGCATGCCTCGTGCATTTTGCCATGGATGCGTGCCTGTAAGAAGACCGGTGCGAAACTGGAGTACATCCCGCTGGACAAGGATGGACGCGTGGATCTTAAAGCGCTTGCCGAGCTGATCGACGAGCGCGTGAAAGTCATCGTAGTTGCACACATATCGAATGTATTAGGATACGTCGTCCCGATTCGCCAAATATGCGACCTTGCTCATTCTGTTGGAGCCGTAGTAATGGTCGATGGTGCTCAGAGCGTTGGGCATATCAATGTGAACGTTGAGGAGATGGCCTGTGATTTCCTAGCTTTTTCCGCGCATAAAATGTGCGGTCCGACAGGAATCGGCATTTTATTCTCCACGTCTAACCTCATGCGTGAGATGAACCCTAAGGAGTTAGGTGGGGGGAGCAATATCAATTACTCCGAGAACGGGGAGTTTTTTCTACGCAATCCACCCTACCTGTTTGAGAGCGGGACGCTACCTTTAGCGGAGATTTTCGGCCTGCGAGTCTGTCTGAACTATTTGCAGGATATCGGTATAGACAACATCGAGAAGCGGATCAAGGAACTTCATGCGCACGCAATCGCTTCGTTATCCGATATCAACCACATACAGGTTTTCAACACGGACGACGAGACGGGAATCATCACCTTTAACGCGCAGAGCGTCTTCGCTGATGATCTTGCGCAGTTTTTTGACTCCCGGGGAATCTGCGTGCGCGCTGGTCAGCATTGCTCGCGTCTTCTTGCAGAGCAACTTGGCTCTATTTCCACGGTACGAGCGAGCATTTACTTCTATAACTCGCACGACGAGATCGATTGCTTTGCCAAGACATGCAGTCAAGCAACTAATCGCAATGTTTACGACTATATTTTTTCTAGTGAGCGTATATGAGCATCTAACTAAGAGGTGTGCAAGATGTCCCTTTTGAAAGAAATCGTAGAGCGAGGGCTGACTCGTTTCGACACCTCTTTCCCCTCCTGGGAAGAGGCTACGAGAGCCAGCTGTCAGCCGCTCATCAAGGCGGGTTACATTACCAAGGACTATGAAGACGCGATCATCGGCTGCGTCAAAAGGTACGGCCCCTACATCGTGCTTGCACCCAACATTGCAATGCCCCACGCGATGGTGGGAGCCAAGGGTGTACATAAGACTGCAATTGGGTTCATGAAGGTCGAAGAGCCGGTACATTTCAAAGAAGGCGATTCAGATAAGGATGCAATGCTCTTCTTCGTATTGGCAGCCAAGGATTCCGATGAGCATATGGCCAATATGTCGAGGCTTGCGATGATGCTTACGAATCCCGATGTGGTGAGGGATCTGCTCGATGCTAAATCCGACGGGGAATTGCTCCGTATAGACGAGAAGTATCCCGACAACTGATGCACGGCGTATGGTTGTTAGTACAAGGAGGTGCTGATGATTCGAGGAACCCGTGATATATCGACTTTGAACTGGCTGGATGCAAAGCGTGCACTGACCTTGAGCGAAGCTGTGATCGTGCCTTTAGGATCGACCGAGCAGCACGGGTTCTGCCTCCCCTTGGACACAGATACGGCTATTTGCATGCGCGCGTGCGAAGACCTGTGCAAGAAATACAACCTCTACTATTATCCGATTATCCCCTTCGGCCAAACATGGAGTTCATCCGGCCATGCCGGGACGGTGCACATCAACGAGCGCATCCTCGAGGACTACGTTAAGGAGATCGTGTCATCCCTGCTCAAATGGCGTCCCAAGCGCATCGTGCTTTATTCATTCCACAATGGAAATGCAGAAGTCATCAGGTCGGTACAGCGTTTCTTTTCCGATGAGGGTACGACTATCTACAAACTTGACAGCACCAAGCTGCTGGACAGCGTCGGCAAGTTGCTTGAAAGGCCGATCTCCGGTGGCGTCTGGCATGCCAGCGAGATAGAGATCTCGCTCATGATGCACCTGTATCCAGGCTCGACGTTTGCCAGTAATAACCATGGGGTATTTGGAGAGATTAAGGGCGCCAGGCTTTCAGAGATAAAGTGGATTCATGCAAATCCTGCTGGATATTACGGCGATCCCTCGGCGGCATCTCCCGAACTGGGAGAAAAGGTGTATGCGGAATTATTCCGCCTGCTTTGCGGGCAGCTAGACATAGTTCTGCAAAGCGGATCCGATGGCCTCTTCCCAAAGCTCGTCGTACTCGACTTGGATGGCACGCTGCTTACTGATGATAAGAAGGTCACCGCACGTGTATCCGACGCCCTTTCGCGTGTCGGTGAGCGCTCCTTGATAGGTTTGGCCAGCGGGAGATACGAGAAGATGATAAGCGCGATTCGTGACAGAATCCCAAATTGTCGCTTCTCGATCAGCTGCAACGGAGCGATGGTGTTCGATTACGCGCTCGGTAAAGCCGTGCATACCATTCATCTGGAGGTCGAAACTGCCTGCAGTTTGTTGGAGAGCTTTTTGGGCGAAGGATATTCATTCACTGTTTATACCGATGATGTGATGTACATGACTAAAGGACTTGATAAGGCTCGGCGCAAGATGGAGAAAGTCGAGCGCTATTATCTCGATGTCTATGGGATACAGTTGTCCCATGTCGAAATCAATACGGCTGCAGATATTACGGATAAAGAAAGAGTCCTCAAAATCGTCATCTACGAACACGATGACGCGAGAATCGGACAGGTGTACTCGATGACCGATCCTTACGAGGTTACCCTTGAGCCAACCGGCAACGGCCTATTGAGTATCACGCATGGTGGCGTTGACAAGGGAGCTGCACTGCAATTCATACAGCAGAGCTATAGAATCGATCAGAAAGATACGGCAAGCTTCGGTGACTACGTTAACGATCTGTCGCTCTACGGAAAATCAGGGATTTCTGTCGCAATGGGTAATGCGGCGGCCGAGAATCTGATCGAGGCGAACTTCATCACGCTCAGTAACGAAGAAGACGGTATTGCGGCGTTCCTCGAGAAGAGGTGTCTTACGGTTTAGCTGCATGGCTCTCGCAGTTACTCCCGAGCCTCCTCGTCTTCAATTTTAAGAGAAGCGTCGACTTGCATACTGACAGATCGGTTGCGTAGGAAATCGGCAATCCTCTCAAAGTCAAAACGATGGAAGGTCAAACCGGCTTGGCCGTATCCTGAAGATACGGTAATGCGCAGCTTGTTTGAACCTTGTGGGCTGGCGGACACTGCGCTCACGTCGCCCCACGGGAAGGTGCGGAATCTGGTCACAAAGCCTTTCTCGGAGAATCCAAGCTTGACTTGGCGTGTCGCGAGAAGGAATGTGAGGAACATGGCATTTCGCGCCATCTCAACGAAGGTCGTTGTGGGAGAAAGAGGGAGAAGGAAGAGCGCTGCCAATGCGAGTACGGCTACTGGCACAAAACTATCTGTTCCCCGGATGGATATACTCCTGCTTGTTCGGATTGCGTAGATGCATACAGCGAGTGTGGCAGTGGTGAGTATGATCAGCAGTGCCACGTTGAAGAATTGTATGGTCATGATTCGGGCTGTCTTCCTCGATATTAAGAGATATGCGGATCAGCTTGGATGATCCTCCTTGTACCTGCCTGTCTAAGACGTGCAAGCTCGTCTTCGTCCGCATCCGTGTCTGTGATAAGGACGTCAATCTGGTCGGGTCTGCCGTAGCAGAAGCTTGAGTCTATGCCGATTTTAGTGCTATCGGCCACAATGATATGCTTCTCAGAGCGTTCGAGCATAAGCGAGTTGATGCTCGTCTCATGCGAGACGAGTGTGGTAAGGCCTCGTGCTGCCGAGATACCCGAGCATCCCATGATTGCTTTGGCGGCGCTGACTTGTTTAATGCCGGCCATCGTGAACTCTCCGGCCATCGACCATTTGGGGAGTCGGATTTCGCCACCCGCGAGAATCACCGAGAGGGTCGGAGGCAAGTTTAGCTGTAGGACCTTGCCATTATTGGTTACAATCGTAACGTTTTGCGCGGCGATATGCTCAATCACAGAAAGAGCTGTCGAGCTCGTGTTGATAAAGACCGTGTCGCCATCATTTACTAGATGAGCAGCCTTCCGTGCGATAACGCGCTTCGCCATGATTGCATTTGAATGGATGGGGCCACCGAAAGGGTCGATAATCTCAGCCCAACCGTGAGTTCTGCGGGCGACGCCTTCTTCGATGAGACAATTCAAGTCTCTTCTGATGGTGAGCGGAGAGACGCCAAACCTATCGGCAAGGTCATTGATGCGCATTTTGCCATGCTCCGACAACAATTTGATTATTGCAGCATGTCTTGATTTTACAAGACGATCGTGGACACTCATGACCATCCTCCATAGCGCTCATCCATTAGCGTACGTCTCAGGAGACCGACCGAACAGAAAACAAGAGTGAGGACACTTAGAATAATCATCCTAACTATATGGATTCAGTCTACTCTATTTAGCTGAATGGTTGTTTTCCAGCTCTTCAAGACTTTTAGGGGCATCTCCGGTGATGGGGGACCTGCGGTGCCGGAGGACGCATAGGTTCATAGGTTGGCAGGCTGGCGAGGTTGTTCGAGGGGATACGATAGGCTGAGTTTGCAGTCTGCCGCTTCAAAAGATTGCCGATGATTTACATAAGGTTAACGGCCGTTTTGCGACAGAGCTTGCTCGCGACTCCTGCGTGGCTAGGACAGCCGTCTGCAAGGTCAAGGAGCTCTCGGTAAGCAAGAGTCTACTAAACATCGTTGTAGGTATGGACCGGTGTGAATCTGTCCAAGCTTTGCAGTGGATGCATTAGCGGCGAAATCGAGTTTTTGGTGTTGTGTTAGCGGCATTATCAACATAAAATTACGTTGTGTTAGCGGCATAAAGAGAGGTGAATATGCTCGAGCGCACTGCATACGATATGCTTGCCAAATGGAAGCAAGATTCGGACGGTACTGCGCTTCTTGTGGACGGGGCGCGCCAGATAGGCAAGACCTTCCTCATCGAGGAATTCGCCCGAAGAGAGTACCCCTCCTTCATCAAGGTCGATTTCATCGAGGATTCCCAGCTTGCTACAACGCTTGCCGCCGCTATGAATGCGCGGCAAGCCATCGAGGCGCTCACGCTCGCATCGGGAAGGAGGGTAGTTCCCGGAGAGACGCTCGTCTTCCTTGACGAGGTACAGGAGGCCCAGAACCTCGTCACGCTCTCGAAGTACCTGGTTCAGGACGGAAGGTTTCCCCTCGTCATGAGCGGTTCCATGCTGGGGGTAGAGCTTGGCCATGTGAGATCGTTCCCCGTGGGGTTTCTGCGCGAGGAACGCATGTATCCCTTGAGCTTCTCGGAGTTTTGCGATGCGCTCAATGTTCCCAGAACCATTTGGGAGACGCTTGAGGAGTGCTTTTCAGAGGGGCTGCCCGCTGACGAGCAGACCCATGAAAGGTTGCTCCGCGTGTTCAGATTATATGCAGTGATCGGCGGGATGCCGCGTAGTGTACAGGCCTATCTTGACAATGGATTCGACCTCGGAGCCGCGCGTCAGACACAGGAGAACCTTGTCGCGCTCTATCGTGAGGACATGGTCAAGCATGCCGGTGACCGGGCGTTGCAGGTCAAGGCTATCTACGATTCCATCCCTGCCCAGCTTGGCAAGGAGAACAAGCGCTTCATCTTCAAGCAGATCCGGGTGGAGGCCAAGTTCGAGCGCTATGCGAACGATTTCGCCTGGCTTGTCGGTGCGTGCGCGGCCCTTAAGGCGACTTGCGTGGCCGATCCGCGTCCCATGCTCGAGCGCAGCGAGGAGAACAATCGCTTCAAACTCTACTTTTCCGATGCAGGCATGCTTATGTCCCAGTACAAGACCGACGTTGCACTCGCGGCGTTGGCAGGGGAACGGAGCGTGAACTTCGGAGGGGTCTACGAGAACGTCGTTGCCCAAGAGCTTGCTGCGTGGGGTGTCCCGCTTCATTATTACTATCATACGAAGCTCGGTGAGGTGGACTTCATGGGGGAGACCGGAAGCAAGGTGCTCCCTGTCGAGGTGAAGTCGGGGAAGGGCTACCGGCGCCATGTGGCGCTCGACAATCTGCTCCGTTCCGATGAGTACGGGATCGAGCGAGCCTACGTGCTCTCCGAGGCGAACGTGTCTACCGAGGTTCGGGGAGGCAAGTCCGTCCGCTACCTTCCGCTCTACATGCTCCCGCTTGTCGCACGCGAGCTCTCGAAGGGGTCTTTGGATGGTATTGTGGCCGCGCCACCCGTGTGGGAGCGGTAGTGTGGGACATCCGCTTGTCTATGGATAATGTCGCTCGATTCCCGGTGGCACAGCCTGCACGCTATACCAGAGGTCCCATTGGGAGATGCAGGTCGAAGACGGCGCTGGCGTCATCGACCGACGTCGAGGGGCGCTTGGATGCGTTTGAATCTGCGACTCAGCGTCTTGCTTTATAGGCACTTCGCGCGATAGCCCTGTCATCTACAGCATCCGACCGTCTCTGATACGCTTCCGCACAAGCCGCTCAGGGCCGAGATGGTACCGTTCATATCCGCAGCGGGATGATTCGGAAAATTTCTTGACAGCATGCGTTGGATACCTATACTTTTAATTGTTCGAACAATCGGACAACCGAATAACCGGTACAATCAAAAAAGAACGAAGCAAGGAGGCGGCATTGTGTATACGACCCTGAAGAAAGTCCTGCAAGAAGCTGATCAGCTGCATATGGCCATCGGGGCGTTCAATACTCACAATCTAGAGATGGTTCCTGCGATTATCCGCGCGGCGAGCAACCAAAAGACTCCTGTTATCGTCCAAACATCCGAGGGGACCGCTGCGTATGTGGGGATGAAAACGTTGGTGGCAGTCGTTACGTCGCTTGCCGGGGAATACGGTGTCGATGCCGTCCTGCACCTCGACCATGCGAAGAACTGGGATACCATTCGTGCGGCTGTGGACGCCGGGTACTCATCGGTCATGTATGACGGATCGGCCCTGCCCTTCAAGGAGAACATCCTCGGGACGAAACGGGTGGTCGAGTATGCGCATGCGGCAGGCGCCTCCGTCGAGGCGGAGCTGGGCACGGTTGGCGGAACCGAGGACGGGGTCGTCGTGCATTCCGACGGAGTGCATCTGACCGATCCCGAAGATGCCGTGGAGTTCATAGAGAAGACCGGCATCGATGCCCTGGCGGTCGCCATCGGCACCAACCACGGGCAGTACAAATCGAAGACCAGCATAGACTTCGGGGTTCTCGAGTCCATCCACGGGGCCGTATCGAAGCCTCTCGTCATCCATGGCGGGACGGGCGTCTCCGATGAGGACATCCACAAGGTCATCGACCGTGGCATCCGCAAGTTCAACGTCGGTACCGAATTGCTGGTTCGATGGAACATCACGTCGCGCACGCTGTATTCCTCCAATAAGGAGAACACTTCCAACCGCGACAACGTGGTGCCCGCCCTCGACGCCATCACCCAAATCATCGAGCATAAGATCAGCCTATTCAAGAACATATGACACCGTCGGGCATGGGACCGACGGGTCGTCCATCGTCGCCTGCAGGGCGACTGTCAAGTTGGAGGGAGGAGAACCATGGAACTGGATGCACAGGGCATCGAAGAGCTGCTCAGACCCGAGAACATCCGCATCGTGGAGGAGGTCTCCAGCTGGGAGGATGCGATCCGCGTTGCCTGCCGACCGTTGGTCGAGGGCGGATATGCGGAGCCTCACTATGCCGAGAACATCATCAAGGACACCGAAGAGCTCGGACCCTATTATGTGCTCACGGAGGACGTCGCGCTGATCCATGCCCGTCCCGAGGAAGGTGCTATCCGCAAGCAGATGGCGGTTACGCTAGTGCGCCAACCCGTCGTGTTCTCCGAGGAGAGCTTCCCGGTCAGGATACTCTTCGCGCTCGCGGCCGAGGATGCGGATTCCCATATCGAGGTCATACGGATGCTTGCGAATATCTGCATGGACGAAGAGAGGGTCCGGCAGCTTGCGGAATGCGCGACGACTGCCGAGGCCTATCGGATGCTTACGAGTCCAGAGGGCCGATAGGACCCGGCGACTGTGTTTGATCTGTCAGGGCGAGGCGCAAGAGGGGAGGTGCATCAATGATCAAGATTATGGCAGTGTGCGGGGCGGGCTTGGGCAGCAGCCTTGCGTGCCAGATGGCAATCGAGCAGGCGGTCACCGCCATGGGGGTGAAGGCGAAGGTCAGCCATACCGACACCACCTCGATTAGCTCTCTGGCAAACGATGTGGACATCGTATGTGCGGGCAAGAATTTCCAAAAGCTCATAGAGAGGAAGAACCTCTCTTGCCCCGTAGTGTTTTTGGAGAGGCTTGTCGACAAGAAGGAGATAACGGAGAAGCTCACGCCGATCCTGCGTGAGATGGGTGAGATTCACTAGTCCGAGACGGTGTCGTGCGCATACGTCCTATGAAGGGGGCTGGGTATGTTCATACTCGAATGGATTATCAACAATATTTTGACCCAAGCAGCGATCATCATCGCCCTTATTGCTTTCTTGGGTCTTGTCCTGCAGAAGAAACCCGCCAACGAGGTTTTTGCGGGAACCATGAAAACCCTGTTCGGCTTCATGATCCTGGCGGCCGGCTCGACGGTCCTCCAGCAGTCGCTGCAATACTTCGGCGCGCTGTTCAACTCCGCGTTCAATCTCGGTGCATCGGGAGGGGCGGTCGTCGCCTCCATCGAGGGGATCAACGGCCAGGCGATGACCGATCTCGGCCTTGGATCGGAGATCGCGATCACGCTCGCGGGCATCTTCATCGTCAATATCATCCTCGCACGCGTTACCAAACTCAAATATATCTTCCTTACGGGCCAAGCCCTTCTCTGGGAAGCGACGCTCGCCGTGGTGTTCTCTTGGTTCCTCGGTCTCCGCGGCTTCCCCCTGATCCTGCTCGCTTCCATCGTCGGTGGATGCTTCGCGACCCTCATGCCCGCCATAGCGCAGCCGATCGTGCGCAAGATCACGGGTTCCGATGACATCGCGCTCGGCCACTTCTGCACCATCGGCTATATGGTTGCCGCCGGCGTTGCGAAGCTCACGGGCGACGAGTCCAAATCGACCGAGGATCTCGAGATCCCTGAGAAACTCGACTTCCTGAACGATACCTACCTCTCGGTCTTCATCGTCATGCTCGTCTTCTATCTCGTCACAGCCTTCGTTGCCGGGCCGGATAAGTCTGCCGCCGTTGTCGAGCAGCTCAAGGGCAACCTGAACATCTCCACCGATATGAACTATATCGTCGAGGCGTTCATGCAGTGCTGCACTTTCGTTATCGGCCTCTACATCCTGATGATGGGCGTCCGCCAACTCCTCGACAACATCGTCCCCGCCTTCCAGGGCATCTCGATGAAGCTCGTTCCCGACTCCAAGCCCGCCCTCGACTGCCCCGTGCTCTTCCCGTTCGCTCCGAATGCAGTTATCATGGGTTTCATCTTCACGACCATCGGCTCGCTCATCGGCATGCTCATCACCCCGCTCACGGGATATCTGGTCATCCCGGGGGTCATGTCCAACTTCTTCGCCGGAGGCACCGCAGGCATCTTCGCCAATGCGGTCGGCGGCCGGCGTGGTACGATCATCGGCTGCATCGCGCACGGCATCTTCATCATGCTTATTCCCGCGCTGCTCACTCCGATGCTCGCACAGATCGGTTTCGTGAACCTCACCTGCACTGATGTTGATACCGTCTTCACCGGATTTTTGCTCTATGGTATCAAGCTGCTCTTCGGTGGTTTGGTCTAGCGCGTCGGCAAGATCCTCGCAACGGTGTCCCGATGCCGGTGCCATCATGCTGCCAGAAGCGCGTGATGGCACCGGCCACCCCGAGGATCCCGATCGGCACCTTGGGCTTGCAGCTATAGGCTGGTTCGCATCTAGAGGAGGCTCGTATGTTTGATTTCTTCAAGAAGAAGGCCGGTGCACGGGAGACGGAACGTGCTGTGGCCGATGCAGGACGGCCCGTCGACCACGACGTCCTGGTCTCCCAGGCCGATGCGCTTATCGCGAGGATAGAGACTGCAGAGGGCAAGGCTAAGGCGATGCTTCTGGATGAGCGCGGCGAGCTACTCTCCAAAGCAGGTGAGGTGGATGGCGCCATCGAGGCCTTCGAACAGAGCATCGCGACCCATCGGCAGGTGGGCAAGGCGTATAGGGGCCTTATCGGTCTCTACAACGAGAAGCGTCGTGAGGCGGCTGCAGCTGGCGATGACATTTCGATGAAGCTCTACTTCGACAAGCTGCAAGATCTCATGCGGAGCTCCAAGGATATGCTCCGGGGCAAGTAGGGCGGGATCGTCGCCCGTTGGAGGAGATCGGTTATGGAACAGGTGCTCATACTGCTCGCGGGCTATCCGGCAACAGGGAAATCGACGTTTTGCTCCCTGTTCCTCGGGCGGCATCCCGGCATCCCGGTAGTCGCACCCGATGACATAAAAGAGGAGGTCTGGGACGAGTGCGGTTTCGATGACGCCGACGAGAAGGAGCGCCTCGAGCTTGAGGTGTGGAGCCGATACTATGCCCGCATCGAACAGCTCATGCGGGCGGGTGGCCCCATCATCACCGATTACCCCTTCAGCGGCAAGCAGAAACCGATGCTCGAATGGTTGGTGGAGAAGTACGGCTACCGTTCGGTGACCGTTCGCTTCGTAGGGGATCTCGACAGGATATACGAGCGCTCCCTGGCGCGGGATCTGGCGCCGTCGCGCCATCTAGGCCATTTGATGAACCGCTATCACAAAGGCGATTGCCTAGATGATCGGATGAAGGCCGACTGCCTGGTGACCCCTGAGCTGCTCCGGTGGCGCTGTGAGACGAAGAGGTATGGCAGCTTCCGGATGGGGGATCTCATCGAAGTCGATACGACCGACATCTCGAAGGCCGACTGGGGAGTCGTTGCCGACCGTCTGGAGGAATATGTCGTCGAGAAGGGTTCTTAGGTCTAGACGCAGCGTTCAGGTATGTGTCGCCTTATTTGGTCTATATTATGGGGAGATCGTCCGAAAGGGCTTCCCGATAAACGTGCGGCCTGCAGCATATTGTGTCAGGCGCCCATACTCCATGGTGGTGATGATGGCGACAGAGGTGGCTCAGAGACCGACCCGGCGATGGTCCCTGAACGAGGACTCGCACGAGCAGCTGTACTATCAGCTCTATAACCTGCTGTTCCAAGAGATCGTCAACGGCTCGTACAAGGTTGGCGACCTGATCCCCTCCGAAACGGAGCTCGTCCGCGATCTCGGCGTGAGCAGGGCGACTATCCGCAAGGCCATGGAGCTTCTGGTGAGCAACGGCCTTATAGAGCGCCGGCGCGGTCGTGGTTCGGTGGTCGTGTCCGACAGGCCATCCTCGGCCCTAAGACGAGTCACAAGCTATCTCAAGAGGACCGTTTCCGATGATGCCGCAGCGCAGAAGAGGGTGATCTCGGCGGAGATTGTTCCTGCTGATAGCGAGTGCGCGGCAGCGCTCGGGGTGAAGGAGGGCACACCGCTCTACCGCCTGGAGCGTGTGCGCTGTGCGGGGGACACCCCCTATTACAGCGAGGTTATCCATCTGACCGAATCCCATGTCCCGCATGCTATGGAGAGGGACTTCTCCAAGGAGTCCCTCCGCTCGTATTACTCGAATATCTTGCATGTATCATGGTCCCGCGCGGATCAAAGGGTGTGCGCTCAAGCGGCTGATGAACGTATTGCCAAACTGCTCCACATCAAACCGGGCGAACCCGTTCTCAAGATCACGCGGATCTCCTTTGACAGCGATGATATTCCCCGCGAATACATGATCTCCATCTATCGTTCGGACTTCTACTTCCTCGAGATGTCGCTAGAGTCGTAGGTATGCGGGCGCGCGCCGTTCCTCTCCACGAACATCCCAGTCAAAATGCGCACATCCTGCAGGTGTTCATGAACATCCCAAGGATGATCGTGTCCATACGGGGATGTTCGTAGCGAGGACTTCTCGGGTTGTTAAAAGCGTGACAAATGACCTGTCCCCTTGTCACGGTGTGACGGGCATCTTGTCCCGTCATTTGTTGACAAGCTATCAAAGTGATATCATTATGTAATCAGATAACGAGGGCAGCGCCTCCGTCGGGGAGGCTCGCGCCTCGCATAAGAAAGGTACGGATATGAGCGTTGAGAAGAAGGCACATGCAGCAAGCGGATGGGCGATGCTGATCGCCACGATTCTGTTGTACGTGACCTCTGTCGCCCTGATGATCGGTTCGATCGTCCTGCTCGTAGAGGCGGATGAGCGGGGTCTTGATCCTACCGCCGGGCTCTGCATGATGTTTGCGAGCGTCGTGGTCCTCGTCGTCGCGATCGTCGTCACCAATGGATTCTTCACACTCCAGCCGGGCCAGGCCCGCGTGTGCGTGCTCTTCGGCAGCTATGCGGGAACCGTCCGCGACGAGGGCCTGCGCTGGGCGAACCCATTCTACTCGAAGAACCTGGGCGAGGAGCCTTCCGAGCACTCCGGCGTCGAGGTGGGGGAGGAGAAGCTCAAGGTCAACCTCGGGGGACGCAAGCACCGTTCGGTCATCTCGCTGCGCGCCCGCACCCACAACGGCGAGCGCATCAAGGTCAACGACAAGATGGGCAACCCCATCGAGATCGCGACCGTGGTGGTATGGCGCGTGGTGGATACCGCCAAGGCCGTCTTCGACGTCGATGACTACGAGTCCTATGTGAGCATGCAGGTGGAGACGGCCCTGCGCCATGTGGCCAGCGTCTACGCCTACGACCACATGGAGGATGACGACACCTCCAGCTCTGCCATCACGCTGCGCTCCAACATCGAGGAGGTCTCGTCGGCGCTCAAGGCCGAGCTCGATCGACGCCTTGCCCCCGCAGGCGTCTCCGTGGAGGATGCGCGCCTCACCCATCTCGCCTATGCGCCCGAGATAGCCCAAGCCATGCTGCGCCGCCAGCAGGCCGAGGCCATCATCGCGGCTCGGAAGAAGATCGTGGAGGGTGCCGTTTCCATGGTCGACATGGCGCTCACCGAGCTCTCGGATAACGGGGTCGTGGACTTCGACGAGGATCGCAAGGCGACGATGGCCTCCAATCTCATGGTGGTCCTCTGCGGCGAGTCCGACGCGCAGCCGGTCCTCAACGCCGGCAGCCTCTACTAGCGAGAGGGTGGGGATATGGCCCGCAAACAGTATCCGCTGCGCATCGATCCCGAGATCTGGGGCGCTGTGGAGCGCTGGGCCACCGATGAGATGCGCAGCGCCAACGGTCAGGTCGAGTGGATCCTGCGCGCTGCCCTCAAGAAGGCGGGGCGCCTGCCCGAGAAGGGCGGGCGCACGCCTGAGGATACGGGCCGAGACGATCTGGAGACGATTTGACCGCAGGAGCCGGCTCAGCTCAGCACGATATCGACGAAGCCGAGGCGTTCGGCCAGCCTCACCAGTGCGGCCATGCGCTCATCGGTGGGGGAGGGCGCGTCTGCGAGCGGTCCGCGCACGCCGAAGCGGCGGAACTTCGTCAGGCGCAGGCGCTGGGCACCCGTGCGCTCCCCCAGCAGCCCGGCCATGCCGCCGACCGTGTCCTCGGGATCGGTCCATCCGTCGACCACCACCACGCGCAACTCCTCGATCTTGCCGCGCTCGGCGAGAAATGCGAGGTTGCGCTTGACGGGCTCCACGTTGCCGCCGGTCAGTTTGGAGAACATGTCCGGGTCCCAAGCCTTCACATCGAGCATGACGCCGTCGGTCACGGCGAGAAGATCCTCATGCTCGGCGAAATCTATCGTGCCGTTGGAGTCGATGAGGGTGCCGAGGCCGGCGGCTTTGCAGAGCGAGAAGAGCTCGCGCAGGAAAGCGGGGTAGAGCATGCACTCGCCACCCGAGACCGTGATGCCGCGGATGAAGGGCAGGTAGCCGCGCACGATCTCGAAGATCTCCTCGGGAGTCTGCCATGCGATGCGCGGGCTCGCGCGATGCTCGCAGATCTTGATGCAGGTATCGCACTCCACGCATGCGGCCTGATCCCACACCACGCTGCCGCCCGCCAGCTCGAGCGCACCTGCCGGGCAATGCCGCACGCAGATGCCGCAGCCCACGCAGAGCCGCTGCGTCTCGGGGTTGTGGCAGTAGACGCAAGCGATATTGCAGCCTTGGAGGAAGATCGAGCAGCGTGCGCCCGGGCCATCGACCAGCGAGAACGGGATGATCTTGTTGACAGGTGCGCGACAGGCCACAGCAGATCCCTACAGGCGGACCTTGCGGTCTCCGAGTGCGTTGGCGCGCCAGTTGCCCTCGCCGTCGTGGCTCGTGTCGGCGAGCACCGCCGTGCCAGCCGCGAACTTCTCCATCTCGGAACGCTTCACGAGGAAGCCCGTGATGCGCACGAGGTCGGAATCCGCCGGATAGAACGAGAGGTACTTGTCGTCGATGGCGAAGGCCCCCTTGACCACGTCGAGCAGCGCGTCGAGATTGCCTGTGGCGGTGGGCTCCACGGGGAAGATGTCGGAGACGCCGGCGGTGAAGAAGCGATGCATGCGTGCGCTGTGGCGGATGTGGTCGTAGAAGACCTCGGGCTCGTCGCCCACACGGATGCGCACGCCCGGAGTGGACTCCAGCTGGTCGCCGAAGCCCGCTTGCGCGTGCATCATGAAGCGGCCGCCGCCGATTTCGGAGTAGACGGCGGGGAAGTCGAGCACCTGGGCGGTGATCTTGCTCGCGATGGCATCGGCGAGGTCGTTGGCCTCGGCATCTGTGCCGTAGACGTGGCCGGGGCCGAGGAGCTTCTCGATGCACTCGTGCATGCCGATGAGGCCGAGCATGCCGCAGAAGCGCTCGCGCTCGATGAGGCCCTCACGCACGAGGAACGACGATTGGAAGAAGTTTGACTTCTCGACGAGGAAGGTCACGCGCGCGTTCATGTACTCGAGGAGCGCCGCCGTGGCTTCGGGGAGGAGCTGGTCGACGAACTCGTCGACCGAGCCCGCCATGTCGGCGAGCTGGCTGAGCTTGATGCGATCGAGGCAGTAGGCGCCGCCGCGGACGGGCAGCACGTTGTAGCAGGAGACGACCGTGTAGCCGTCGCCGTAGCCGTAGCCGGCCTCGGGAATGGGGTAGGTGTCTTTGAGCAGGCGATGGTTGGCGAAGGCGGGGTTAGCGCAGCGCATGGCGGTCTTGAGGCAGAGGCGCGCGAAATCGTCGGGCGTGATCGCGGGATCGTACTTGATGGTGAAGTTGGGGACGGCGTTTTGGACCTCGGCGTCGGCTTCGAGCAGCAGGCGTCCGGCGCGGGTCTCCTCCGGGCCGATGTTGGCGTGGCAGTAGCCGCTTGCGACGGTGCGGTCGATGAAGTTCAGGAAGCGCTTGAGGCGCGGCAGGATCTCCTCGTCCGAGAGGTCGCCGAGGAAGGGATCGATGATCTTATCGAGCTGGCCGCAGTAGACGGGGCGTCCG
Source organism: Actinomycetes bacterium (assembly GCA_029546925.1). GTDB lineage: Bacteria > Actinomycetota > Coriobacteriia > Coriobacteriales > Atopobiaceae > RUG721. The sequence continues at coordinate 10,601 of JAKPQM010000068.1, read as the reverse complement.
GTGACGCTCGGGATGTTCTCATAGAGCACCTCGAGGTTGAAGAGCAGGTCGTCGAGGTTCTCGGGCACATCGAGGCGTAGGAAATCACTGCCCTGTGCGGCGAATTTCTGGAAGTCCACGCAGATGTAGCGGGCACGGTAGGGGGCGTTGCCCTCGTGCATGTCGCAGAGGGCGTCGCGCGAGAAAAAGCGGTCGAATGCGGGCGTGGTGGGAATGGGGCGCTCGCTGTTCTCGGCTGCCTGCGCAAGCTTGAGGACCTTCTGCTTGTAGGTGAAGTTATCGGCCGTGATGATGTCCATGAACTCGCTCATGATGCCTCCCCAAGAGCGGAATAATCGCTGCGTCAATCATAGCGCATGGGTGTGGAATGGGGCACAGCGCATCTGCGGTGGTTGACATACATGGGAGAGCCACAGCGTTCGGTGCATCGACGGCAGTTTTAGAGGATAATCAATAGGGTCCGTGCTCGCAGCACGGCACCGTTTGGAGATATACGGGACGGGTAGACCTTAGGTTACCCGGTGAGGAGATACCCGGTAAGGGGGGCATTCCATGGACACTAAGGTCGTCAAGAAGGTCGGCACTGTGACGGCAATCCTCGCCTTCGCGGTCGTCGCGGTTCTCGTTTGGCTGGTCGTGAACAGCTCTTCGTGCAGCCGCACGGTTTCGCGTTGGGAGGCCGAGTATGGTCGCGGCGTCGAGCGCGTGGTGACGCTCTACTCTGCAACGGGCGAGGAGATCGGGCGCTGGGAGGGCGTCATCGATGTGGAGTATGTCGACGAGCGCGTCGATATGGTGTTCTTCGACGAGCGCGGTATTGTGAACGGTCGCGTCGTGGTCAGCCCCGGCTCGGGTTCGCTCGTGGTCACCCAGGTGTAGCGGCGCGCCTCGGATTTGCCGTCCAGCCCGTGGTTTCCCAACACAGCGGGTCGATAATCTGCTAGTATGTATCCCGCAATCGGGACGTGGCGCAGTTTGGTAGCGCGCACGGTTCGGGAGCTAGGGAACGTAGTTTCACTACCTAATTCCCAAAGCCGAGGAGTCGCAGGTAAACGGCTCGTTGGTGTGTTGTTGGCCACAAATAGGCCACAGCGTGGCCACAAACGTGGCCACAAAACCCGCGCGGAACGGGTTTGCGGCGCTGCCGCTTAACCGATTCGCAGGGCGTCGATGGACGGTCGACTGGAGTTCGCAGGCGGTCGTTCGGAGACACCGGAGACGTGCCCTCCGGAGAGTTGACATATGGCACTATGTCGGGACGTGGCGCAGTTTGGTAGCGCGCACGGTTCGGGACCGTGAGGCCGCTGGTTCGAATCCAGTCGTCCCGACCATGAAATCGCAGGTCAGGGGTGTAATTCCCCTGACCTTTTTCTTTGTCTATGGCCACAAACTGGCCACAAGTGGCCACAAGCAGCGTGCTTGAACTGCGCAAACTCGGCAGTTTCTCTGGGGCAACAATCGTGCAGGTTCTGTGATGCGGATACCGTCTGATTGCACGTGATAGTTGGTCATCCCATGCAGCGTGCAGCAGACATCTCCAGGCTCTATAAAGGGACCGCCCTCCCCTTACGGGACAACCTCATGACGAGGGGGAACGAGATGTCCGGGATAGACGCCTCAATCAGAAGGGCGATCAAGGAGGACCGCCTGCACCCGCGGTGCAAGGCGGACCTTGACAGGCTTTCGCTCGCCAACTCATCGATGCCCGACTCGGACATCTGGCTCGACGTGCGAGCAGTTGAGCTCTACTTCCAAGTCGACAGGCGAAGGGTCTACCGTCTCATCGAGAGCGGGAGGCTCCCCCACGAACGCGTAGGCAGGAAGATCCTCATCAACAAGCAGGCCGCCAGCGTCGCTCTCGCAAGCCCCGAGCGGAGGCGTTAGCTGCCGTATGGCAGCGGTCAGCTGTCAATTTGTGTCCGGGGCAATTAGTACCCTCTAATCAAGCCAGTCCGAAGGCGCGTACGTGCGCCTGGACATGCTGGATGTCGCTTGCCTCTGCATGGCGAGGGGATGGTCGGGCGTGGGCAGACTGTGCGACAAGACATCGGACTCCCAAGCATCGAGGTCCATCTAGATCCCGGGCGCGATGGTTCGGCCCCGGACACAGACCACAGGACACCCGATTGCCCTCCCATGCCTCTGGGGACCAAAACAAGACGTCAATGAGATACCGGCCCGTGGCGATTCTGTGACACGGATACCGCGGGATACCTACAGATACTTCGACACCTCCGCTCCCAGCGTCGATACCCCCGTGCGGCATATAAACGCCTCATCCGCGGTCACGCGAGTCCCCTCTGGGGCATGCGCGTCCACGGCAGTCCACCTGATTGACGGAGGCGCACATGGCCCACCAGAGATACACGTTCGGATTCACCGGGGAGAGCTCCCACCCCCTCGGCGAGGAACGCTTCTCCCCGCAAAACGAGGCTGACTACGAGAGGCTCGCGCGCATCGCCGCCGCAGAGGCAGCGGGGATGGACCTGCTGCTCGACGTGCGCGACATCGAGCTCTACGCCCATGTCTCCCGGAAGACCGTTTATCGCCTGGTGAGGCGCGGGGTCCTCACGGAGAAGCGCATCGGCCGAAACATCCGCATCAGCAAGCGCGCCCTCGACTCCATGCTGTCCCAGGAGATCGGAGGGTAGCGCCATGCTCGACCTGAAGCCCGCAGCCCTCCTCGCTCAGCCCGTCACGACCGACCAGGCACGGCCAGCCACCGCAGCTCAAACACACCCGGCTGGTGACATCGAGACGGCGCTTCGGCGGCTGGTCGAATCCACCGCAAGGTAGGAGGAGACAGTCATGATCGACGAGGAAAAGAGCACCCAACTCAACCCCATCTACGTCTGGGCAATTGCCGAGGAGTACTTCACCATCACGCAGACCTGCCAGCTCCTGCGCGTCAGCGTGAACAGGATCAGGTCATACATCGATCGGGACGAGGACCCCATGCCGTTCCGCTGCTTCCCAGGGCAGACGAAGGGCTACTTCATCCACAAGGACGACCTGCGCGAGTGGCTCATGCGGAACACGGTGATGGTGCACGACGAGAAGGCCAATCATGGCTCGCAGAGAACGAGACGGTAAGAGCAGGGCGGCCGAGTTCGTGAAGGTCTACCGCTTCATGACCGAGGGGATGGGACTCACGGGGACGTCGCTGCTCGTCTACGCGCGCATATTCGGCTTCTGCAAGGACACCGGAGGATCCTTCTGGGAGAGCCGCAGGGGCACGGCGGAGTTCCTCGGCATCAGCGAGCGCCAGGTGAACCGCGTCATCGCCGGCCTCGAATCTCACGGGCTCATCGAGTGCCTCGGCGAGTGGCGGCTCCCGAACGGCCGCATCACGAAGCGCTACGAGGTGACAGAGGAGCCCGTGAAGAGGGCCCTGAGGACCGTCGCCAAGCGCCACGACCCGTCGCTCTTCGACCCATGACGGCTCGTCACACGAGGAGACGCCACGGATGACACGGTGTCACCCGATGGCCGCAGGACCCCTGTCAGCGTGTCACCCACCCCATGACGCGGTGTCACCCAATAAGAAAGGAAGGATAGGCAAATGGAGATAGGAAAGGAACGCGCGGGCGCGAGCGCGCGAGAGGACGGCGTGGGTATGCTCACACCGGAGGACGCGAGGGAGCTCGGGCTCGGCCCCGAGGCGCCTGAGCCCTATCTGTGCCCACACTGCGGGAAGCCCCTGGAGAGACTCGGCATCAGCGTGGGGGGAAGAGTCCTCTGGGTCTCGCACGAGCCGTGCGGGTGCCCGGGCGAGCTCGAGGCGGCGGAGAGGGAGGCGGCGCTCAAGGCGTCGCAGGACGAGGAGGAGCGAAGGGCGCGCATAGCGAAGGCGGGCGTAAAGAGGCGCTACTACGACGCGATCATGACCGACCCTACCTGCGAGGCATTCGTGAAGTCGTACGTGCCCCGCAGGGGCATGGGCCTCTTCATCCACGGGCCAGTGGGCACTGGGAAGACCTACAACGCCTCGGCGGTGACCTCAGCCCTCGCGCTTGCGGGAAGGGGCGTCGTGATGACGTCGGCCCTAAGGATCCTCTCAGACGTCAGGGACACCTTCGACACAGGGGCGTCGGCGAAGAGGGAGCTGGAGCGCTACCTCAGCTGCGAGGCCCTCGTCCTCGACGACCTCGGCAAGGAGTCCGCGAGCAGGTGGTCAGTGATGACGCTTTACGACCTCGTGAACACCCGGTACGAAGCGATGCTCACGACGATCTACACCTCCCAGTACTCGCTCCCAGCCCTCCAGGAGAGGCTCTCGCGGGCACACGAGACCGAGACCGCCAAGGCCATCGTCTCGAGAATCAGGGAGACATGCCTCGAGGTGAGACTCTACGGCTTCGACCTGAGGACCCCGCCCACGACGCCAGCCCGGAAGATGCCCACGGACGTCGGCAGGCGCGGCGAGTTGGGGAGGTTTGGTGACGCGGATACCGCCAGATAGCTGCTGATACTTTGCCCCGTGCGACCCCGAGTGACCGAATGGGGCCACTGGTACAAACGACGTCGGGCGGGCCGCGCACGGCGTCCAGCATACGAGAGGGAACAGCAGCCGGGGGACCCGGCCCGCTGCCCAGGCGCGGCCTCCCAAGGGAGATGACTCGGACCAGGGAGGCCGCGCATGGCAGAGGACTTCGGCGACGAGGCCGGGCAGAAGCTCGTCGACTGGGCGACCCGCGTCGCCATGTACCAGGTGCGCATAGGAGGCCCCTCGTCGGGCGAGCGCGCCATGCGCGAGGCCGCCGAGCAGCTGACCCGGGCGCTCGAGGCGGCGCGCGACAGCCTGCGCGACCCTGAGTCGGCCGAGGTCCGCACCGACGTGCCGGCGCTGCCAGAGTGGGCGAAGCTCGACCTCGCCGAGTTCCAGGCGATGGAGGGCTACGACGAGATCCGCTCGGCGATCGACGCGAAGCTCACGTCGGCCTCCCTCGAGCACGCCCTCTACGAGGAGGGCGGCCGCGCCTACCTGCTCTTCCGCTCCCAGGACGCACCGCGCGTCGCCGACTGCTTCGACTCGCTCGCCACACAGGCCCGCGAGGCGGCGGACCGCGCGGCCGAGCGCGTCCGCGAGCAGGCGCGAGAGATCGACCACGGCGACCGCGACCGGGAGCCGCTCGAGCAGCGGGCCCAGCGGGCGCGCGAGTCAGCCGAGGCCATCTCCGGTGCAGAGGCGCCCGAGCGAGACCTCGGGCGCGGTGCCCAGCGCCGCGAGGAGCGCTCCAAGTGAGCCGCCCGTACGCGGGCATGGGCGTCGCCGCCGCCGGCTCGGCGGCGGCCTTCTGGGCGACCGACCTCTACGCGTCGAACCTCGCGTCGCTTCCCGGCGAGGCCGTCACCAACCTGTCGGCAGCGCTCTCCACGCTTCCCTCCTACATAGCCAGCCATGGCCCGCTCCCGACGGCGGCGCCACTCGCGCTCGCGTGTGGGCTTGCCGCGGGCTGCGGCGTGTGGGTCGCCTGGGCCAACATGGTGGCGAGGCGCGGCAACTACCGCTCCGGCGAGGAGCACGGCAGCGCCCGCTGGGCCACGCCCAGGGAGCTGAGGCGCCTCTCCGACGAGGCGAGCCCCGACGACAACATCCTGCTCACGCAGGGCGTCCGGCTCGCCATGTCGCGCGACGACCACGACCCGCGCTGGGAGCGCAACCGCAACGTCGTGGTGATAGGCGGCTCGGGCTCGGGCAAGACCCGCACCTACGTCGAGCCCAACCTCATGCAGATGAACGCGAGCTACCTCGTGACCGACCCCAAGGGCACGACCGTCCGCCGGCTCGGCGCGATGCTCGCCGCCCACGGCTACGACGTGCGCACCCTCAACACCGTCGACTTCTCGCTCTCCATGCGCTACAACCCGCTCGCCTACGTCCGCACCCAGCAGGACGTGCTCGAGCTCGTCGAGTGCCTCATCGTGAACACCACGCCCAAGGGGAAGTCGGCCAACGACCCCTTCTGGGAGAACTCGGAGCGCCTGCTCTACTGCGCGCTCATCGGCTACCTCACCTACCACTGCCCGCCCGAGGACAGGACGCTCCCCGGCCTCATGACGCTGCTGTCGCTCGCGGAGGCCCGCGACGAGGACGAGTCGTTCATGAGCCCGCTCGACGTGCTCTTCCGCGAGCTCGAGACCGGGCGCCGCTGCGTCGCCGCGCCGGGAGGTGCAGGTGGCGACGGCCGCTCCATGGGAGGGGCTGGGGAGCGCGTGCGCTGGGTCCCGTGGTGCGACCCCGCCACCCCCGACTCCGACTACGCGCTCGGGCGCTACCGGGCGTTCAAGGCGGCGGCGGGCAAGACCCTCAAGTCGATCATCATCTCGTGCAACGCGCGCCTCTCGGCGCTGGCCTCCGAGGAGCTCAGGGACATCCTCTCGGCCGACGACATGCGCCTCGACACGCTCGGGGACCCCGGGCAGAGGGCCGCGATCTTCGCCACCACCTCCGACACCAACGCCACCTACTCCTTCCTGCTCGCCATGCTCATGTGGCAGGCGGGCAACGTCCTCTGCGAGCGGGCGCTCACGGCCTACGGCGGCGAGCTGCCGACGCCGGTGCACCTCGTGCTCGACGAGTTCGCCAACATAGGGCGCCTCCCCGACTTCGAGCGGACCATCGCCGTCGTGCGCTCCCGCAACATCGGCGTCTCGGTCGTGCTGCAGTCGCTCGCCCAGCTCAAGAGCGCCTACGGCGACGACGCGGAGACCATCCTCGACTGCTGCGACACGACCCTCTTCCTGGGCGGAAAGTCCGGCTCCACGAACAAGGGGATCTCGGAGGCCGTCGGCAAGGAGACCGTCTCCACCCGCACCCACAACGAGACCCGGGGCGCGTCCCCGGGCTCCTCCTCCAACTACCAGACCACCGAGCGCGACCTCATCCAGGCCGCGGAGGTGGGAAGGCTCGACCGACGCCGCGCCATCGTGCTCATCGCAGGCGCGGACCCCGTGTGCGACCTGAAGTACGCGCCCGAGCGCCACCCCCGGCACGGGGAGCTCGGAGAGGGGCTGGACGTCCGGGCGCTCGTCGAGGGGAGGCGATCGCCATGAAATAGCGCGGGGCGGGCGCACCAGAGAGTCCGAGAAACCCCCTCGGAAGGCGCCCCGGCCGTATTCCCTGAAGTCGTGGCGGGAGGGCCCGCCACACGACAGCCCCAACGGGCGCGGGCCCCGAGCCCGCGCCCCTCACGTGAAAGGACAGCAAGTGCTCAACGAGATCATCACTCTGGTCTCGGGCTGCGTGTCGTTCCTCGGCGGCTTCCTGGTCGTCTGGGGCGCGGTCAGCCTGGGGCTGGCGATACGCGAGCAGCAGGGAGGCGCCCAGATCGCGAGCGCCATCTCCACCATCGCCGGCGGCGGCATCATCATCGCCGCCTCCGTCTACTTCGGGATGCTCGACACGTCCTGGCTCCCGGCGTAGGGGGCCGGCAGTGTCGCTCTCAGTCGCCGTGCACAAGGACATAGGCGAGTACCGCGAGAAGGTCGTCGGCAAGCTCAGCCTGCGCACGCTCTGCTGCGTTGCGCTCGGGCTCGCCGCGAGCGTGGCCGCCGCCGCGCTCTGCCACTGGTGCCTCGGGATCGCGGTCTCCGACGCGAGCCTGCCCGTCATGTGCGCGAGCGTCCCGTTCTGGCTGCTGGGGTTCTGGAGGCCCCACGGCATGCCCGCGGAGCGGTTCGCGCCGCTGCTGTGGGACCACCTTTTCGGGCCGTCCGAGCTCGCCTACGCGAGCAGCTGGCGGCAGACCTGGGCCAGGCCGCGGCGCCTGGCCGCAAAGACCACCCGCAGGCACCGCCGTGCCGCGCGGAGGAAGGGGGCGGAGCTCCGTGAGCCGAGCAAGGAGGCGTAGGGAGGCGCGCGACCGCGAGCGGGAGCGCGCACGCTCGAGGCGGTCCGTCGAGCGCCGCCTGCGCGACCAGGAGAGGGAGCTCTCCTCGAGGACCAGGAAGCAGCGAAAGCGCCGCCGCGCCGCGCGCGACGTCTACGGCGCGATCGGCTTCGAGACGATGTGGCGCGACGGCATCTGCGAGGTGGAGCGCGGGCTCTTCTCGCAGACGGTGTCGTTCTCCGACGTGAGCTACCAGTCCGCCCGGCAGGAGGCCCAGGAGGCCATCTTCTCAGCCTGCTGCCAGCTCTACGACTCGTTCGGGGCGGACACGTCGCTGCAGCTCTCAGTCGCCAACACGCCGATCCCCGCCGAGGAGGTCGGCAACCGCGCGTTCTTCGACGACTCCGACCCCGTAACGGGGCGCTACGCGCGGGAGTACAACCGCATCCTCAACGACAAGATGCGCGAGGGGGTCTCCAACCTCGTGCGCACCCGCACGATCACCTACGCGGTCGGCGCCCGCGACGTCGAGGCCGCCGTGCCGATGCTCGCGCGCGTGCGCGGCAGCGTCGCCGGGGCCCTCTCGCGCGTCCGCTGCGAGGTCGAGCCACTCGACGGCGAGGCGCGCCTGCGCGCCATCAACGACCTGCTCCGGCCGGGGCGGCCGCTCGTGTTCGACTGGTCCATGGTGGGGCCGACGACGGGACTTCGCACCAAGGACCTCGTCTGCCCCGACGCCATCGAGCTGCGCCCCGAGGGGTCCTCGACGCAGCTCGTCATCGACGGCATGTGGCACCAGACGCTCGTCGTGCGCTCCTTCGGCAGCGAGCTCTCGGACCGCTGCCTCGCGTCGGTCATCGACCTGCCGATACCGCTGTGCGCCACCCTGCACGTCCAGGGCATGGACAAGGCCAAGGCGGTGGCGCTGGTCAAGCAGCGCCTCGCCTGGATGGACAAGGAGATCATCGACGAGCAGATGAGCGCCGTGAAGAAGGGCTACGACTTCGAGATCCTGCCCTCGGAGCTCAAGTACTCCAAGGCGGAGGCCGAGGACCTGCTCGACCACCTGCAGAACAAGAACCAGCGCCTCTTCGCCTACACCGGGCTCGTGCACACCTACGCGCGCACCCGCGCGGAGCTCGAGAACCAGGTGATGCAGATCATCTCGACGGCGCGCTCGTGGTCGGTGGACCTCTCCACCCTCGCATACCGCCAGCGCGAGGGCCTCAACTCGGTGCTGCCCCTCGGCAACAACCACGTCGAGGTGGGGCGCCTCTCGACCACGGCCGAGGTCGCCATCCAGATCCCCTTCGCCACCCAGGAGGTGAACCAGGAGGGGGGCGGGTACTACGGCCAGAACAAGGTGAGCAGCAACCTCGTCATCTGCAACCGCAAGAGCCTGGCGAGCCCGATGGGCTACGTCTCGGGCAAGCCGGGAAGCGGCAAGTCCTTCTCCGTGAAGCGCGAGATCGAGAACACGATCCTGGCGTACCGAAACGACCAGGTCGTGATCTTCGACCCGGCGGGCGAGTACGCGAGCGTCGTCGTGCCCAACGGCGGCGTCTCGGTGAAGCTCGGCCCGGGCTCGGGTGCCTGCCTCAACCCCTTCGACCTCGCCGACGTCGCCGGGCAGCCGCCCGCGGCGCAGAGGGCCTTCAAGATCGACGCGTTCCTCGCGCTCTCGGGGGCCACGATGGCGGAGGGGAGCCAGGGGCTGCCCGAGGCGGACAAGTCCATCATCAGCCGCTGCGTGGAGCTCGCCTACGAGCGCTGCGGAGCGGTGGGCCGCGTGCCCGTGCTCGGCGACCTCTACGACGTGCTCCTCGAGCAGGGGGAGCCCGAGGCGCGCGACATAGCGCTGCGCTACGAGCGCTACGTGAGGGGCGCCCTCTCGTTCTTCAACCACGAGTCGACGGTGGGCTTCGACGCCCGCGTCACCAACATCGACCTGAAGGACCTCTCCAGCAACATGCGCACCTTCGCGATGCTCACGGCGCTGGAGGCGGTGCGCAACCTCATGTACCGCAACTGGGAGCGCGGCGTCACCACCTGGCTCTACATCGACGAGGTCCAGTCGCTCTTCGACCACCCCGCTATCGTCAGCTACTTCTCGAAGTTCTGGGCGGAGGGCCGCAAGTTCAACCTCGTCTGCACGGGCATCACGCAGAACAGCGTCTACATGCTCGCGCACGAGGAGGCGCGCAACATGGTGCTCAACTCCGACTTCATCCTGCTGCACAAGCAGTCGCCGCTCGACCGCAAGGCGTGGGTCGACCTGCTCGGGCTCTCCGACGAGGAGGCCACCTACATCGACGAGTCGGTGCGCCCCGGCGAGGGGCTGCTCGTGGCCGGCGCCGCACGCGTCCCCATCAAGGACGACTTCCCGAGGGGCGAGCTCTACGACCTCTTCAACACCAAGCCCGACGAGGTCGCCGAGGCAAGGCGCGCGGCTTCCGACACGGCGCGCCTCGCCCGCCGCGTGCCCGACCCCATGGCGCCCCCGGGGAGGCACTTCGCATGACGGGACGCCCGGACGTCGCCACCAGGCGCGGCGGCAGCGCGGCCGCGGTCGCCCGCGTGGGCAGGACCGACGCCGTCAGCGCCGGCATCGCGCACGGATCGGACGAGGGCGCCCTCTCCGCCACCAGGCGGGGCGGGGCCGCCTCCGGCGCCTCGGCGGCAGCGGCCAAGGCCGTGCGCCTCGAGGACCGTCGCCGCAGGGCGGCGGAGGCCGCCGACTGGGCGCTGGGCGGCGACCGGGACGGGGAC
>JAKPQM010000059.1 GCA_029546925.1 Actinomycetes bacterium | reverse complement strand
CCGAGACGAGAACCGGATCCTCCATGTCCTTGAGCGCCGCCGCCGAGAAGCACGAGCCGAATCCGCCGAGGCCGCCGATGACCTCGGGGCGGTTGGTGCTCGCGACGGCACGCTTGATGGCCTCGACGGCACGCGCGCCCTCGGCGGTATCCACGCCCGCATCCTCATAGGTGACGTGCTTGGAAGCGCCTCGTTCGGCCATGGGCCTCTCCTATCCTTGCTCCGCAGGAAGATCGCTCTTGAGGACGCAGATGACGATAGTGCGGCCATCGCCGTCCAGCTCGGCAAGATAGTTGCAGGTGACCAATGCGAAGACGCGGTCGGTGTTCTCTATGATCTGGGCGGCATCGGAGCGGGAGGTGACCGTCTTCGAGAGGATCGCGTTGAGATAGCCGTGGAAGTCCTCGGTGCTATCGAAGGAGAAGCGCCGCACCTCGGTGTCGTAGGGATCGGCATAATAGCACATGAGTGGCACGAGCTCGTACTCGGCGCTCTCGGTCACGTACCATACCGTCCCGATGCTGTCGAAGAAGGCTTGGTTGTCCATATCTGCAACCGCCTTGAACATCGCGCCGTTGCGCAGGTGGTGGCCGTAGATGATGGTCTGGTTGTCGGCCATGCCGGGCGCGGTGTTCTCGTAGTCGAGGAAGATCTCGCCGCCCAGCGCGTACTCGCCCTCGGAACTGGTGTGGAGGTATTTGTCGTTGTCCTCCCCCTGGTAGACGGGGAAGTTGACCGTGGTGCCGGGGATCTGGATCCAGCCTACGATGTCGCTGTTGTCGGCCCTGAGCTTGCCCCAATTGACACGCGGCGCCGTGTCGGGGTCATCGGAGACGGTCGCGTAGGACTGCTTCTTTTGGATCTCGACATCCTGCTGGTAGTAGTCCCACTGCGCTTTGAGCCACATGCCGCCGGCAACGAGCATGAGCAAAACGCCCACGACGAAGAGGACCGTCGAGATAGCGCGGGCAACCTTCCTGCCCTTGCCCTTGGAGCGATAGCCCCGGATATCGTAGGGGTCCGTCTCGGCGAAGTGCGCGCTCCTCTTGGTACGGCGCTGGTATTTGCGCTTGCGGTTCTTGTCATCGGGCTCGCTCACCACCGAGACGAAGCCCGTGGTGTCGCCGCGCGAGAAGGAGCCGCTCACGGGACGGGTCGCCCTTTGGGTGGGTTCGTCGCTGGGCATTTGACGCGGGATGGGAGTCGAGGGAACGTCGATGGCCTCGATGCCGTCGTCGCCATCTTCGATGAACGGTATGTCTTTGAAGTGCCTGGGCATACGGATCCTTTCAGAGGGCGGTGGCTATGCGTCCGCCATATCCTGCTTCATGGTGACGATCTTCTCGCGATACTCGGGCAGCGTGGCGCCGAGGATCTGGGTTGCGTATATAGCGGCGTTCTTGGCTCCGTTGATGGCGACGCAGGCCACGGGCACGCCGGAAGGCATCTGCACCATCGAGAGGAGGGAATCCATGCCGCCGAGGTCGGAGGTCTTCATGGGCACGCCGACCACGGGCAGCGGCGTGAACGCGGCAACGACACCGCCCAGATGCGCTGCCTTGCCAGCAGCGGCGATGATGACCTTGATGCCGCGGTCAGCGGCGCTGCTCGCCCACGCATGAACCTTCTCGGGAGCGCGGTGTGCCGAGGCGATGACGAGCTCATAGGGGACAGCGAGCTCATCGAGCTGAGCCGTGCACGGCTCCATTGCCGGCAGATCCGACTTCGAGCCCATGATGATCCCGACCAGCGGCGAGCATGCCTCAGTTGCCACGGCTCCTCCTTGTTAACGCTTCATCCCCATAAGTATAGCCGCAACGCGGTGCCCCCGCCCCATGCGTTAAGATTGAACAGAGATCGCGAGCGCAAAAGGGGATTTTATGAAGCGGGTCATCGTCACGGTCGTGGGCAAGGATACGGTGGGCATCATTGCGCGTCTCTGCACCTATGTGGCCGAGCATAACATCAACATCCTCGACATCACGCAGACCATCGTCTCGGGCTTCTTCAACATGATGATGATCGTCGACATGGCAAACGCGAGCGCGCCCTTCGATATCATCGCAACCGAGCTCGAGGCCTGCGGCAAGGAGCTCGGGGTGGTCGTGAGGTGCCAGCGCGAGGAGATCTTCGACTCCATGCATCGCCTCTAGGGAGGTGCGCCATGATCAATATCTCCGAGGTTATCGAAACCAACCAGATGATCGAGCAGGAGAACCTCGACGTCCGCACCATCACCATGGGCATCAGCCTGCTCGACTGCGCGACCCCCGACCTCGACCGTCTCAGCGCCGCCATCTACGATAAGATCTGCGCGAAGGCCCGCGACCTCGTGGCAACCGGCGAGGCAATCGCGCGCGAGTACGGCGTCCCCGTCATCAACAAGCGCATCTCGGTCACGCCGATCGCCCTGATCGGCGGTTCTGCCTGCACGACGCCTGAGGATTTCGCAACCTTGGCGAAGACGCTCGACCGCGCCGCGCAGGCCGTGGGCGTGAACTTCATCGGCGGCTATTCGGCGCTTGTCACCAAATCCATGACGGCGGCAGACGAGCTGCTCATCCGCTCGATCCCCCAAGCGCTCTCCGAGACGGAGCTCGTGTGCTCGTCGGTGAATCTCGGCTCCACGCGCGTGGGCATCGATATGGATGCGGTGCGCCTCATGGGCGAGACGATCCTCGCCACGGCCCGTGCAACCGCCGAGCGCGATTCCATAGGCTGCGCCAAGCTGGTCGTGTTCTGCAATGCACCCGACGACAACCCCTTCATGGCCGGTGCCTTCCATGGCGTCACCGAGGGCGATTGCGTGATCAACGTGGGCGTCTCGGGTCCCGGCGTCGTGAAGCACGCGCTCGAGAGCGTGCGCGGCGCGAGTTTCGAGGTGCTCTGCGAGACGATCAAGAAGACCTCTTTCAAGGTGACGCGCGTGGGCCAGCTTGTCGCGCGCGAGGCGTCGCAGCGTCTGGGCGTGCCTTTCGGCGTGGTCGATCTCTCGCTCGCCCCCACCCCCGCCATCGGCGATTCGGTTGCCGACATCCTGTGCGAGATCGGCGTCGAACGCCCCGGAGCACCGGGTACCACAGCAGCGCTCGCCCTCCTGAACGACCAGGTCAAGAAGGGCGGCATCATGGCGAGCAGCTACGTGGGCGGTCTCTCGGGGGCCTTCATCCCCGTGAGCGAGGATCAGGGCATGATCGACGCGGTCGAGGCCGGTGCGCTCACCATCGAGAA
>JAKPQM010000057.1 GCA_029546925.1 Actinomycetes bacterium | reverse complement strand
CCAGCACTGCTTCCGTTGTGGAGATTGTATTCTCCGTCGCCATCTCAGACCTCGTCCCACCCGAACCGATAGACCAAGTCGCTTGTGACGCCAGAAGTCGCCGTAGTTCCCACAACCAACTGCATCACGATGTAGTCGGAGTAGTTCGAGGCATACGCTGGGTTGATGGACCCGGTAGCAGTCGTGATGTCGTTCGTCGTGGTGCCTTCGTTGCCGTCCGTACCGGCATAGGTCGAGGCGGTGTTGATGGGGGTCACGTAAGTCGTCGGGCTTGTGGCCTTCTTCAGCGCCTTGATCTTCACGCCCGAAGGAATGGTCCCTGACTGCTTCCAGAAGTACACGTTCGAGATGCTCGTGAAGTCTCCGGTCCAGTGTCCGCGGATCCAGCGCTCGTAGCTGTAGGAGTAGCTAGAGACGGGGATGATGACCGGCCACGCTGCCGGCTTCGTGGTCGCATCCGTCCCCGAGGACGTATCGGCGGACAGTAGGTTGACATAGCTCGTGTCGACCGAGGTACCCGGAGATGTGCCGTAGGTTTCGTTGAACTTGAACGTCGAGGCCATCATCTCTCCTTTACGTAGATCGTCACTTCGGCATCCTCAGAGGCTGGAACGTCACGAAGGCGACGAACACACCGCCGTATTCGCCATGCTGATACGAGACGCGCGGCGAGTGCACGCAGTCGTAGCTCGTGCTGCCGTAGACGAGCGTCTGCGGTCCGGCTGCGATCCTCGCGTTGAGCGCCTGCACCTTGCTGTCGAGGTCGGACGCACTTGAGCCTTCGATACGCAGCGGTACGGTCATCGTCACGTAGTGTGCCTCGGTGGCGTTGATCTGCATCACGCTACCATCGAGTCCACGGATCTCATCGTATAACAGCTCCTCTGCTCCGGGGTCGAAGCCCGGCAGGAGGAAGTAGTTCACTCCGTCGTTCAGATTCATGCCGCCGTACGTAAGCGTGGTGCGTGCCATCACCGCCTCCGAGCCCGGCGCTGCTGCGCGATGCGACTCTCACGACCGACAGCCGGAGCGATCATCCGTCCCACGGTCTCGGCGCTGCCGACGAGCGTCGTCCCGCCGGGCATGTGGATGTGGTAGTGCTCTTCGACGACCGTCGGATACGAGTCTCGCGGTGCGCGTGTCGACCCGAAGGTCGGAGCAACTCCGCCATCTGCGAGCGCCGGCACTGCGAGCTTTCCAGCGAGCGCTACGAGAGATCCCATAGGCAGGGATGCGGACTCACTGATACCGAGGGCAAGTCCCTGCATGAGATTGCGTCCATGGGCCCAGAACACCCTCGACGGGGAGTGCTCACCGAGTATGTTGCTCCACGCTTTGCTGATCTGCGAGCCGATGCTGCTGATCAAGTCCCAGAGGTCACTCAGCTTCTCCCGGATGCCTCCGATGAGTCCGTTGATCAGATCACGCCCCGCATTCCACAACAACTTTCCAAGGTCGCCGAGCCACCCCTTGATCTTGCCGGGGAGGCTCTTGATCAGCTCCCCGAGCGCTCGGATCCCGTCTGAGACGGCGTCATTGATACGACCCCATGCCCCGCTCACGATTCCCTTCATGGTATCCCAAGCACCGCTCCATGCGCCCTTGATGCTATCGAGGACACGCGAGATGGTCTCCTTGACCGCGTCGATGCTGTTGCGCACGACACTCTTGATGCCGTCCCATATCGCCGACGCGGCGTCCTTGATTGCGTTCCACGCCGTGCCCCAGTCGCCATGGATGAGGGCCATGACGGCCTTGATGATGCTCTGCACGACGGTGATCGCCGTCTGCACGATCGTCTTGATGTTGCCCCAGACGGTCGTGACAAGAGGGCCGAAGAGCGCCCAGACGGCATCCCACACCGCCTTTGCCGCGGCCATGCCTGTGGAGATGGTCTCGCGGATGGCATCGACGGCGGCTAAGACCACGTCCTTGATCGCGTTCCAGATAGTCGTTGCCGTGTCCTTGATGGCTCCCCAGACGGCGTTCACGATGTCCCTGAACGTCTCGGACTTCTGATAGGCGATGACGAGGCCGGCGGCAAGGGCGGCGATTGCGGCAACGACAAGGCCG
>JAKPQM010000055.1 GCA_029546925.1 Actinomycetes bacterium | reverse complement strand
GATCATGTTGGGGTCGGCGAGCGCCTCAGCAGCATCCAGATTGACGCCAGCTATGGTTGCTGCCAGCTGGATGAAGCCCTTGATGATCGTATAGGACATGATGAGCGGGATCATGTAGCCGATACCCGACATCATGTGCTTTTGGATCACGTCCCAAGCCGAATCAGCTTTCTTCTCTTTTGCCATGCTTGTCTCCTTCTCTTGCTCTTGAGGATGAAGTGCATTCCTCGCCGTTAAGACTGGTCTCTAGCTGCTTGCAACACTTACTTTAGTGATTGCATAGAGGGCTTCTTATTCGATAGCAGCGCTGGTACGTGCCACTTTTTCGTGCGATTCACACGTCCTCTGGAAGTGACACGCGATACGTCGAAGCATGCGATCGGCCATGCAGGCACGCCTCGTAGGAGCGCTGCTGAACGATACAAAA
Source organism: Actinomycetes bacterium (assembly GCA_029546925.1). Classification (GTDB taxonomy): domain Bacteria; phylum Actinomycetota; class Coriobacteriia; order Coriobacteriales; family Atopobiaceae; genus RUG721. The sequence goes on along the minus strand of JAKPQM010000055.1, from coordinate 794 downwards.
ACACCTCCGTACATCGCAGCAACGTACGGAGGTGGTTCGTGCAAGATCGCGTCTAGTCGCCAGCTACTCGGCAGCCTGCTCGGCAGCTGCCCTCTTCTTGAGCGACCTCATGCGGATGATCATAAGGATGGCGATGATCAGCATGCCGATCAGCTCGGCGACGAGGAACTTCCAATCCCAGAGCCAGCGGAAGCCGAGGAACTCGTCGTAGTGGGAGCCGAGGATCTCGGCGATGGCGGCGGCGACTGCAGTACCGAAGACATTGATGGGTACCATACCGGCGGGATCGAACAGGACGGCGGGCAGCGCGCCCTCGGTCACGTTGAAGAGTCCCATGAACAGTGCGGGGATGCCGGCGTCCTGAATCTCTTCAGGAAGCGATGTGCCCTTGAGAGCAAAGCGGTCGATGAGGTACGCAAGGCCGAGACCGAGCGGGGCGGTATGTGAGCCGATGGAGAGCGGGGTCATATTGGCACCGGTACCGATGAGGGTCACGCAGATGGTGAAGGCCGCCTTGTTAACGGGACCGCCGCAGTCGAAGGCCATCATAGCTCCGATGAGGGCGGCATACGGGACAGCGCCAAGGGCGCCGGCAGACATGACGAGGTTGACGAGGGCGTTGGTGATGGCGGAGCCGATGGGGTTGATGACGAAGTACATCACGACCATCGTGAACAGGCCGCCGACGGCCGGGTAGATGGTGAGGTTCATTGCGGAGCGGATGGAGCGGGAAACCTGCCAGGCCTTGGTAAGCCACTTCATGAAGTAGCCGACTGCGAAACCGATGGCGAGAG
>JAKPQM010000052.1 GCA_029546925.1 Actinomycetes bacterium | reverse complement strand
CAGGCCTCCGATTTGCGTGCGGGTGCGGCCTTGGTCATGGCCGGCCTCGTGGCGGACGGTACCACCGTGGTGTCCAACATCCACCATATAGACCGCGGCTACGAGAAATTCGTCGAGAAGCTGCAAGCGCTTGGAGCGGCTGCAGCACGCAAGACCGTACCTGACGAGGACGTGTTCAAGGACTAGCGTTTGGAGGCCGCGTGGTGCGCAAACAGCTTGATAGCTCTGAATACAGCAGGGAAAACGTAGAGAGATACCGTAAGCGCGCTGCCCGCAAAGGCATCCGCAGGGGCGTCATCGCCAGCATCATCATCGTGTTGGTCGTGCTTTCGGGTGGCACCGCGCTCGCGATCAGCAGCTGGATCAATTCCATCAACGCCCGCCTCCAGAACGAGCAGGTGATCAACGACGAGTTGCGTGCCGTTCTCTCCGAGCCCGCAGCCCCCAGCGATCCCTACTACGTGCTCTTGCTCGGCACCGATGGCCGCGAGGGCGAGGTGGACTACCGCGCCGATACCATCATCCTCGTGCGCGTCGATCCCGCGACCAAGCATCTGACCATGCTCTCCATCCCGCGTGATACCCATATCTATTACAAGGGTTCCGAGATGAAAATCAATGCGGCCCACTTCTACGATGGCCCCGCCGGCATGATCACAGCCGTGCAGGATCTCACCGGGGTCAGCATCTCCCACTATGCCGAGGTCAATTTCGATGGGCTGGCCGACATCACCGATGCGCTCGGGGGTGTGTGGGTGGATGTCGACATGGAGATGTACGATGACCAGAATTTCCACAACATCGTCTCGCTCGAGCCCGGTTACCAGTGCCTGAACGGCGAGGCGGCGCTTTTCTACACCCGCTGCCGCAACTTCTACGATGGCGACTACACCCGCATGCGCCACCAGCGCGAATTCATCAAGGCCATCGTCCGCCAGGTGCTCAACGATCCCGACCCCATGATGATCTTCAACGTGGTCGATGCGTGCGCGGACATGGTCACAACCGATCTCTCGGCGACGGAGATCATCGCGCTTGCGAGCGAGCTGCGCGGCATCGATGTCGAAAGCGGCATCTATACGGCCCATGCCCCCTCGTATGCGGCGATGCTCGGCGATATCTCCTATGTGTTCGTCTCTCAATGGCAGCTCGATGAGATGATGGAGATCATCGACCGGGGCGACGACCCCGGCAGCTATGGCGAGGATTTGGAGGTCGATACCTCCGACACGCCAACCTAGCCCGCATCCTACGGGGAAACGGCCTGCTGCTACGAGGAAGAGACCGCCTATGCCGAGGAAACCGCCGAGACGACGAACGGCGAGCCTGCAGATGAGGGTGGCGGAGAAACTGCTACCGATGGTGGAGGAGAGGGCGCCGCTCCCGGATAGTGCTCACTATAATGTGGCCGACAGCATCCCTCGATCGGGTTGAATGGATTTGGAAGGTAGCGACATGGCGAAGATCGAACTGCACGAAGGCCATGCCTTGACGAGGGCCGGGGAGGACTATCTCGAGGCGATCTACGTGCTCTCGCTCAAAGAAGACGGCGGTAGCGTACGTTCGGTCGATGTGGCCGAGGATCTCAAGGTCTCCAAGGCAAGCGTCAACAAGGCGCTCTCCATGCTCAAAGAGGAGGGCATGGTCAACCAGGAGCACTACGGCAAGGTCACGCTCACCGACGAGGGGCGTTCCTATGCGCGCTTGGTCTGGCGCGCCCATCGGGCGCTGCGCGCCTTCCTCACCGACGAGATCGGCGTAGACGCCGAGACCGCCGACGAGGAGGCGTGCCTCATGGAGCACGCGCTCTCCGCCAAGACCATGAACCTGCTCGTCGACCACCTCAAAGCCAAAGGCATCTTCATCGAGGATTAGCCCGAATCGATTCAAGGAGCTGTATATATGAAAGCGATCATTCCTGCCGCAGGCCTCGGAACCCGGTTTCTCCCCGCCACGCGCGCGACACCCAAGGAGCTGCTGCCCGTCCTCGACAAGCCCGTCATCCAGTACGTGGTCGAGGAGGCGCTCGAGCCCGACGGCGTCGACGGCGTGTGCATCATCAACTCGCATGAGAAGCCCGAGATCGAGAAGTACTTCTCGGTAGATGAGGATTTCGAGGCGATGCTTGCCCGCAGCGGCAAGGAAGAGCTTGCAGCCAAGGTCCATGAGGCCTCAAGCCTGCCCGTATCCTTTGCCTATCAGGACGATCCCAAGGGCTTGGGCCACGCTGTGCTCTGCGGTGCCGAGGCTGCGGGCGGCGAGCCCTTCTTCGTGCTGCTCGGCGACTACTTCGTGCCCGATCGCAAGATGTGCGTGCGCATGGCCGATGTCTCCGCCGCGCATGGGGGAGCCTCGGTCATCGCCGTTGCGCCCGTGCCCGAGGATCAGGTGAGCCGCTACGGCATCATCGCGGGAACATGCGTGGGCAGCCACCCCGATTACAACGCGACGGGCGAGGAGGAAGGCGCCATCTGGAAGGTGAGCGGACTCGTCGAGAAGCCCAAGCGCGAGGACGCCCCCTCGCACCTCTTCATCGTGGGGCGCTACCTGCTCACCCCGCGTGTGATGGAGCTCCTCAAGACCCAGACCCCCGGCGCCGGCGGCGAGATCCAGCTTACCGATGCCCTGCAGCGCCTGCTCGACGATGAGGAGATGTATGCGCTCGTGGTCGACCCCGATGAGGGTTGCGACACGGGAACGCCCGCTGCCTGGGCGGCCACCAACGCCCGCATGGCACTTGCCGACCCTGCGAGCTCCGAAGCCTTCTTCGAGGCTTTGGGCCGCGATGCCCGGGACCGTCTTGGATAGGCGCGACGCCATAATCAGATTCGGCAACGACGGCTGGCACGCACGCTTCGATGAGGATTTCACCGAGGAGAACGTGGGCCGCGTGGCCGACGCTCTCGGCCTCATATGGGCCGACAAGGCTCCGGGGTCGACGATCTACATCGGCTTCGATACACGCCACAAAGGTCGCCTCTTCGCTCGTACCATGGGCGAGGTCATGGCATCTTACGGGCTCCACGTCTGCATTTCCAAGACCGCGGTGCCCTCGCCGGCCGTCGAATGGACGTGCGCCCGCGACATGAGTGCCATCGGAGCCGTCATGCTCACGGCTTCCGAGCGCTCCTGCGAGTACGGCGGCATCCTCGTCCGCTCCTCCGATGGCAGCTCTGCCAACCGCTCCTTCCTTGACAAGGCCGAGGCGCTCATCCCCGCACATGCCCCGCGATCGCGCGGGGAGGTCTACGAGGCCGATTTAGCGAGCGATTATCTCGAGGGTCTTGCGGCTGCCGTTGACGGGCGCGTCTTCGCCCAGCGAAGGCTCAGCGTGGTGGTCGACCCCATGTACGGTGCGGGAATCGGCCACCTCGCCTCCGTGCTCGAGCGACTCGGATGGGGGGTTTCCCAGATCCACGACGATCCGATGCCGGATTTCGCGGGCCTGCATCCGGAGCCCATCGATCCTTGGGCCGATAAGTGCGAGCAAGCTGTGGTGGCATCCGGTGCGCAGATGGGTCTGCTCCTCGACGGCGACGGGGACCGCTTCGCCGCCGTGGACGAGACGGGGCATCTGCTCACACCGCATCAAATCACCCCGCTGCTCATCGAGCATCTCGCCGTCAACCGCAAGCGTTCGGGGCGCGTCATCACCACGCTCTCGAGCTCCTCGAGCATCATCGCCCAAGCGGAGCTGCTGGGTCTGGAGGTCTTGTCGCTTCCCGTGGGCTTCTCGCGTCTCTATAGAGAACTGCGCGAGCAGGACGTGCTGATCGGTTGCGAGGAATATGGCGGCATCGTCATCCCGAGCCACCTCTTCGAACGCGACGGGCTTCTGGGCTGCCTGCTGCTGTGCGAGATGGTCGCCTTGAGCGGAACAAGCCTCTCCGAGCTTCTCGCGCAGAGCGAGGAGCGCCTCGGCAGGCGCTGCTACATCCGCCGTGACGTGCGCCTCGAGACGGGGCAGATCTCCGCTTTCCGCAACATCCTCCCCGGCCTCAACCCCGAGAAGATCGCCGGTCGCGTGCCAAGCGAGGTCAGCCATGCCGATGGCCTCCGTCTCGACTTCTCGGACGGCTCTTGGGTGCTCATGCGTCCCTCGCGCACCGATGCCATCGTGCGCGTCTATGCGGAGGCGCGCAACGAGCACGACCGCGACGAGCTGCTCGAGGCTACCTGCGCGCTTGTCAAGGCGGGCATCTGACGAAAACATGTGCTGCTCGCATTCACCGAAGAAGCGAGTATAGCTAGGCAGCTCGAGGGGTATATATCTATTTGGACATACTCGTTTCGATACATGCGCAGAGAGCGGGACGTGCCGCCGCGTGCGTCTCGCCCGATCGGGGAGGAGACCCGCTCCGCCCCGACCATGCGCAGCAGCACGATCGCAGGCGAACAGGCGGATGCTGTCAATGCTTTGCGACAGGATCCACCTTTGTGTCAAGGCCGGCAGGGGAACAAAATGTGAAGGAACTGTGAACGACTAGATTCACACTTCTGCAGCCCCTTCGAGTGGATATAGTTATTTCCCGCGCGACTTCAACGAAATATGCTTCTGAGGCGCGCTGCGAACCTTGAAAACCGGATACTGCGATCGAAAGATCGATGAAGATAGCACAGCGAAATCGAATGCCTGAACATTAGTTCAGAGCCAGTCAATTTCTGCGAATCCGAGATCAGCGGGATCTTAGAGACGGATCGTCCAACACTTCGCATTGTTCCGGCTATGCCGGATCATGTTTGAACGGAGAGTTCGATCCTGGCTCAGGATGAACGCTGGCGGCGCGCCTAACACATGCAAGTCGAACGGTTAAAGCACCTTCGGGTGTGTATAAAGTGGCGAACGGCTGAGTAACACGTGGGCAACCTGCCTCTTGCTCTGGGATAGCCTCGGGAAACCGAGGATAATACCGGATACTCCGTACCTTTCGCATGGAGGGGACGGGAAAGCGCATACGGCAAGAGATCGGCCCGCGGCCTGTTAGCTTGTTGGTGGGGTAACGGCCTACCAAGGCAATGATGGGTAGCTGGGTTGAGAGACCGACCAGCCAGATTGGGACTGAGACACGGCCCAGACTCCTACGGGAGGCAGCAGTGGGGAATCTTGCACAATGGGCGAAAGCCTGATGCAGCGACGCCGCGTGCGGGATGAAGGCCCTATGGGTTGTAAACCGCTTTCAGCAGGGAAGAGGCCGCAAGGTGACGGTACCTGCAGAAGAAGCCCCGGCTAACTACGTGCCAGCAGCCGCGGTAATACGTAGGGGGCAAGCGTTATCCGGATTCATTGGGCGTAAAGCGCTCGTAGGCGGCTTGTTAGGTCGGGAGTCAAATCCCGGGGCTCAACCCCGGCACGCTTCCGATACCGGCAGGCTTGAGTTTGGTAGGGGAAAGTGGAATTCCAAGTGTAGCGGTGGAATGCGCAGATATTTGGAAGAACACCAGTGGCGAAGGCGGCTTTCTGGGCCATAACTGACGCTGAGGAGCGAAAGCTAGGGGAGCAAACAGGATTAGATACCCTGGTAGTCCTAGCCGTAAACGATGGACACTAGGTGTGGGGGAATATTTCTTCCGTGCCGCAGCTAACGCATTAAGTGTCCCGCCTGGGGAGTACGGCCGCAAGGCTAAAACTCAAAGGAATTGACGGGGGCCCGCACAAGCAGCGGAGCATGTGGCTTAATTCGATGCAACGCGAAGAACCTTACCAGGGCTTGAAATGTAGGTGAAGCGGCGGAAACGTCGTGGCCGAAAGGAGCCTATGCAGGTGGTGCATGGCTGTCGTCAGCTCGTGTCGTGAGATGTTGGGTTAAGTCCCGCAACGAGCGCAACCCTCGTCGCATGTTGCCAGCGGTTCGGCCGGGCACCCATGCGAGACCGCCGGCGTCAAGCCGGAGGAAGGTGGGGATGACGTCAAGTCATCATGCCCCTTATGTCCTGGGCTGCACACGTGCTACAATGGCCGGCACAATGGGCTGCCACTGCGCAAGCAGGAGCGAATCCCCAAAGCCGGTCCCAGTTCGGATTGGAGGCTGCAACCCGCCTCCATGAAGTCGGAGTTGCTAGTAATCGCGGATCAGCACGCCGCGGTGAATGCGTTCCCGGGCCTTGTACACACCGCCCGTCACACCACCCGAGTCGATTGCACCCGAAGTCGCCGGCCTAACCCGCAAGGGAGGGAGGTGCCGAAGGTGTGGTTGGTAAGGGGGGTGAAGTCGTAACAAGGTAGCCGTACCGGAAGGTGCGGCTGGATCACCTCCTTTCTAGGGAGATCACCCTCTCGAGAGAGACAACTTTTTGATGGGATGAACCGTCTATTCCCGCTGATATCTTCATAATGCGCAAGCATCCAGTATCCGGTTTCGAGGGTTCGCTCTCGTTGTACCTTGAAAGCTGCATAGCGTGACAGAAGATTTTCTTATATGAAGATCGCATCTTTATGGCTTTTGACGATGCACATCGTCGAGAGCAATGTATGTTCGAACCATCGAAGAGAAGATGGTAAGGGCACACGGTGGATGCCTTGGCACAGGAAGCCGATGAAGGACGTGATAAGCTGCGATAAGCCACGGTGAGGAGCACATATCCCTTGACCCGTGGATCTCCGAATGGGTAAACCCGATGGGAGTCATTGCCCATCACTTCCAGCTGAACACATAGGCTGGGCAGAGGTAACCGGGGGAACTGAAACATCTAAGTACCCCGAGGAAGAGAAATCAACCGAGATTCCCCTAGTAGTGGCGAGCGAACGGGGACCTAGCGCAAACCGGTGGTAGCTTCGGCGCCATCGGGGTTGTAGGACCACTCATTGTGCAGTTACAAAACCACGTGGAAGCAGAACGGCCTGGGAAGGCCGGCGAGACAGGGTTAGAGCCCCGTACGCAAATCCGCGTGGACTGCCGAGTGGCACCTGAGTACTGCCGGACACGTGAAACCCGGTGGGAACCTGGGGGGACCACCCTCCAACGCTAAATACTCTCCTGTGACCGATAGTGAACCAGTACCGTGAGGGAAAGGTGAAAAGCACCCCGAGAGGGGAGTGAAATAGTACCTGAAACCGTGTGCCTACAAGCAGTCGGAGCAGCTTTATGCTGTGACGGCGTGCCTTTTGTAGAATGAGCCAGCGAGTTACGGCGTGTGGCGAGGTTAAGCTAGCAAGCGAGCCGCAGCGACAGCGAGTCTGAATAGGGCGTTTCAGTCGCACACCGTAGACGCGAAGCCAGGTGAGCTATCCATGGGCAGGCTGAAGCGGGGGTAAGACCCCGTGGAGGGCCGAACCCACCTAGGTTGAAAACTGGGGGGATGACCTGTGGATAGGAGTGAAAGGCCAATCAAACCTGGAGATATCTCGTTCTCCCCGAAATAGCTTTAGGGCTAGCCTCGGATGTTTACCAACGGGGGTAGAGCACTGAATGGGTGCGGGGGCCTCACCGCCTACCAATCTCAATCAAACTCCGAATACCGTTGGTCCAGAATCCGGGAGTCAGAATATGTGGGCTAAGCTGTGTATTCGAAAGGGAAACAGCCCAGACCGCCCGCTAAGGTCCCTAAATCCATGCTAAGTGGCAAAGGATGTGCGTTTGCCTAGACAACCAGGATGTTGGCTTAGAAGCAGCCATTCATTTAAAGAGTGCGTAATAGCTCACTGGTCGAGTGGACATGCGCCGACAATACACGGGGCTAAGCATGGTACCGAAGCGGCGGATCAGTCTTTGACTGGTGGTAGGGGAGCTTTCTGTGCGGGGTGAAGCCGTGGGGTAACCCATGGTGGACTGCCCAGAAGTGAGAATGCTGGCATGAGTAACGAGAGAGACGAGAATAACGTCTCCGCCGTAAACCCAAGGTTTCCTGGGCAAGGCTAATCCTCCCAGGGTCAGTCGGGAGCTAAGGCGAGGCCGGAAGGCGTAGTCGATGCACAGCAGGTAGACATTCCTGCACCTCCAAAAGAGCGTTATCACCAATGGGGTAACGGAGAAGGGTAGCCGAGCGGGGTTCTGGACGTCCCCGTGAGAGGCCGTAGGCTGAGAAGTAGTGAAATGCGCTTCTCGTGAAGGCTGAGGGCCAGGACGAAGCAATTGAGTGAAGTCGGTAAGCCCATACTTCCAAGAAAAACCTCTAGGGAGCTCTGAGGAGCCCGTACCGCAAACCGACACAGGTGGGTGGGTAGAGCATACCAAGGCGATCGGGAGAACTATGGTTAAGGAACTCGGCAAAATTACCCCGTAACTTCGGAAGAAGGGGTGCCGGCTAGGGTGGAGGAACTTGCTTCCCGAGCTCTGGTCGGTCACAGTAAATTGGCCCAAGCGACTGTTTATCAAAAACACAGGACTCTGCTGAAGTCGTAAGACGACGTATAGGGTCTGACGCCTGCCCGGTGCCGGAAGGTCACGAGGAGTTGTCAGCTTCGGCGAAGCAGCGAATCTAAGCCCCGGTAAACGGCGGCCGTAACTATAACGGTCCTAAGGTAGCGAAATTCCTTGTCGGGTAAGTTCCGACCTGCACGAAAGGCGTAACGATTTGGGCGCTGTCTCAACCATAGACCCGGTGAAATTGCAGTAGTCGTGAAGATGCGACTTACCCGCGGAAGGACGGAAAGACCCCGTGAACCTTTACTGCAGCTAGACATTGGCTGCCGGTTCGTCGTGTAGAGGATAGGTGGGAGACTGTGAAGTAGGGACGCCAGTCTCTATGGAGTCACCCTTGGAATACCACCCTCGGCGTTCTGGCAGCCTAACCCCGTGCCGTGATCCGGGCGGGGGACCGTGTCTGGTGGGTAGTTTGACTGGGGCGGTCGCCTCCTAAAATGTAACGGAGGCGCACGTAAGGTTTGCTCAGGATGGTCGGCAATCATCCTTTTGAGTGCAAGAGCATAAGCAGGCTTAACTGCGAGACCAACAAGTCGAGCAGATGGGAAACCAGGTTCTAGTGATCCGGCGGCTCAGAGTGGAATGGCCGTCGCTCAACGGATAAAAGGTACTCCGGGGATAACAGGCTGATCTTCCCCAAGAGTCCACATCGACGGGAAGGTTTGGCACCTCGATGTCGGCTCATCGCATCCTGGGGCTGGAGCAGGTCCCAAGGGTATGGCTGTTCGCCATTTAAAGCGGTACGCGAGCTGGGTTCAGAACGTCGTGAGACAGTTCGGTCCCTATCCTCCGTGGGCGTAGGAAATTTGAGGGAGGCTGCCCCTAGTACGAGAGGACCGGGGTGGACGGACCTCCGGTGTACGAGTTGTCAACCAATGGCATTGCTCGGTAGCTGTGTCCGGTCGGGATAACCGCTGAAAGCATCTAAGCGGGAAGCCCATCCCAAGATGAGATTTCCTTTTGGTAAGACCCCTTGTAGACTACGAGGTTGATAGGCCGCAGATGTAAGCGCTGTGAGGCGTTGAGTCGAGCGGTACTAATCGGTCGAGCTCTTCTCTTCACTATATTGTTCGAACGATGCGATCGTATAAGAAAGACTTGAACGTCACGCTGTGCGGCCTTCAGGGTACATCGGAGTGCCCTTTGACAGCCGAATGCCCCTTGTTGGTCAGCGACTATGGCAGGGGAGGTACACCTGGTCCCATTCCGAACCCAGTAGTTAAGCCCCCGAGCGCCGATGGTACTGCGGAGTAGTCCGTGGGAGAGCAGGACGTCGCTGACCAACAAGGGGCATTTGCTATGCCTATGCGTTCGCGCAGGAGACAGGACGGGTTCGCGTGCCCGTTGTGCAGGCCGTGGACACAGGCTTTCTGGTGCCACGGCCTTTCTTTCCCTGATGTTTTCCCAGCAAGGTCTCCGGTGGCTGTACAGTCTCTGGGGCCGTGCTGGGGAGATGCCCTCCTGCAGCTCCTGCGGAGCCCCCTCCCGACGCGTTTGCCCAGCACAGCCTCCAATGACTGTACAGTCATTGGGGCCAGTCCTGCGGGTTCGCGGTTGCAAGGCTTCCCGCAGGGCATCTCTCACCGCGTTTCCCCAGCAATGCTTCCGCTGACTGCGCAGTCACTAGGGCCTGTGCTGGGCAAACCGTGCTTTGTCGACAGGAACCGAGCAAAACCTGCCGTTCGCCGATTCTTCCCAGCGACGGCGGATGCGATCGAACCTAGCACGCGCCTCCCATAGATTCAGTACAACAATTGATATACCTATTTCATATAGATGAAGTGTTTCTGAGGCGGTCGATCTCCTTTCCTCATCTGTTATGCATTCCTTTTCGATAGCTGTCACATAGTTGCACGCTTGCTTGCTGTATGAATTGCTGGACGATTGATAGTTAGCATCTCATGCGTCTTTCTTCATGCTAGGGTGTGGAGCACACCCCATCCGGGTGCCCCGAGGCCGGCCATTCCCGCCGCTTCTGGCGCTAATAGGGAGGCGATCATGAGTGAGATGCACACGATCGAGCGCAGGTCAGATGGGGCATTCAGGTATCCGGGGGGCGTGAGGTGCCGGAGCGTGACGAGGACGTTCCTCGAGACCACGCTCGTCAGCCGTGCACGTGACGGCGAGGCGATCGGGATCTGCGCGGATCCGGGCATGGGCAAGTCGCAGCTTGCCGCCGCCATCGCGCATCAGATCCGGTTGGATGAGGTGGTGTGGATCAATCTGACCGGGTTGGACGGCGAGATGGCTGCGGATCGCCTCGCACGGGAGACGAGACGCCTCATGCCGCATCTGCGCAAAGGCCGCAGGCTCTGCGTGATATGCGATGATGCGAGCCCGGCAGACGAATACGAGGTTGATCGCATGGCTCGTTCCCTCATGCGCCTGTGCAAGTTTGGAGCGACGCTCATCATCACCTTGCTTCCCGAGGCAGAGCAGCTCCTCGAGGGCATCGACGGCTGCGTGCGCGTTGGCAAGGCTGATCTCATGGTGCGGCCAACCGAGATCGCCCCGTCCGAGAGAGCCGATGAGATCATGCGCGCGAGCTGCGGAATCCCGCAGCTCGTAGGAGTGTTGCAAGAGCATGCGGCCGACGAGGACGTACCCCTCGACCTCCTTCCCTCCTACGGAGAGGCGCTCAGTCAGATTGCGCGCGCCTCGCTAAGGGAGACGCTTCTCGAACAGGAGCGGATGCTGCGTTTCTGTGCGTTGCTTCTCGGATCGGGGGCCTGGGATGAGCTGGGGTCATTGGTGGGGGATTGCCCACGTGGAGCAGTGGAAGGCGCCCTCAAGGATGCGAGCCTCGCCGTCCTCGGTCACGGTGACGGGATCTTCTCCTGCATCGGCCTCGAGACCGAGGTGGGGCTCCTCTTCTGCTCGGACGCCCTGCGCGAAGCGATGATGTGCTGGCCGGACTGCGCCTCGGCGGCCGCGGATCGCCTCATCGAGCGAGGCGAGTTCGAGCGGGCGGCGCGCATCATCTCCTGGTTCGAGGCCCCGCGTCGGGCATCGCTTGCGCTCAAGCACGGGATCGAGCTCTTCGTTGCGGGTGAGACAGCGCTCGTCGAGGAGGCGCTTGCGGAAAGCTCGTTTTCTGAAGATGCCTCTCCCTATGCCCACGGCATGCTCGCGCAGGCATACGACGCAGTCTGGTCGACGATGTTTACCGAGAAGGACGACGTGTTTCCCGCACGAGGATTCGCCTCGGCACGCGATGAGACCGACGCGGAGCGCATCGGCCAGATCGTCCTCGCGCGGAGGATCCTGAGCGGCAACGCATGCTGCGAGACATCTCCGCCGGCCTACCGCAGGGATCGGATTGCCCGCGGATTGGCACTGCATGCCGAGGCGCTCCTGCTGCTGGGGCGCGGTTGCATCGCAGAATGCTACAGCATGCTCATGTCGCATCCTCACGATGGGGGAGCATACAGGCTCCCCGAGGCGCTGCTTGCGATCGATAGGGAGGTGGCGCGCTTTCTGATGTGCGACGAGTCTCCCTCAGATGCGCAGCGCATCCGCAGGTCGGAGGCCTTCTTCGAGCGGATGGGCTTCACCGTGCTCGCGGGATGGGGCGCGGTGCTCGACGCTGTCCGCCAAGCGCTCGCTGGGAAGGACGCCGGCCTCGACCTCGGCGAGACCGTATCGCTTGCCGAACGCCGGGGCGATAAGATCCCCGCTGCCGCTTTCGGATGCGTTGCCGTGTTCGAGGATTTGACGCGCGGTGCACCCGTGAGCGCCTGCGTGCGCGCAAAACGTTCGGGCGCTCTTGCCGCCGAGGCGGGCTGCACGGTGCTCGAGGATATCGCGGTGCTGCTCTTGGCCGTTGCCTCCTTCGCCCTTAAGGACAGCTCCTCCTACAAGCCCCTCGTGAGGAGGAGCTGGTCGAGCGAGTCGCTTGAGGATGTGGTGAGGCTGGTGTGCGCGGCGCTCTCAGACGAGCAGCGCCTGCCTGCAGAGGCCCCGGTACCCGAAGAGCACCTGTGGCTCGTGCGTGCGCTCGCGAGCCTTCCGGGAGCGTTCTCCCGGCAATTCAAGGCCTTGATGTATCCAACGTGGAGCAAGCGCCTCCTAGAGCTTGCGCAAGAGCCTAAGCTGCCTGCCGGGATCGCGCAGGCGCAGGTTGCCGTGGAGCCCGAGAAGCCAGATGCGCCTCATGCAGAGAGGGGCGTTGCGCTCAGCGTCTTGGGAGGGTTCTCGCTGACCGTCAATGGCCGGGAGATCCCCGAACGGAAGCTCAACGGTCGCAGCTCCAAAACGGTGCTCGCCTATCTTGCCGCCGTCCCGCACCATCGGGTTGCCCGCGTCCGTCTCATCGAGGCCATCTGGCCCGACAACGACCTCATCGGCGGGAAGGAGCGGGTCTACCAGGCTGCGAGCCGCATCAGGCGCATCGTGCGGGAGATCGATGAATCGCTGGATCCCATCGTGCTTTCGCGCAATGACGGCATGATCTGCCTCAATCCCGACGAGGTGCGCTGCGATGTCGACGCCTTCGTCGATCTGGCCCGTGCGATCATCGGCAAAGAGGGCTCCGATGAGGAGGTGGTGGATGCCGCGCAGCGTATCGATGCGATCTACCGGGGCGATCTCTACGTGCCCATCCAAGACGTGAGCGGGGTGATGGTGACCCGCGCTCGGGAGTACCGCAAGCTTTACACGGATGTCATGGTGCTCGCCGCCGAATCGGCCCTGCGCTTGGGGAAGCGCAGGCTCTCGACGCACTTCGCCGAGACGGCCAATCTCTGCGATGCGGGGCGCGAGGACGCGGTGTGCGCGTTGATCAGCGCGCTCAAGGCCTCGGGACGGGCTGACGAGGCTATCAGATGCTATCGTGCCTACACCAAACGCATCGCACGGGCGCACAAGCGTCCGCCCTCGATGGAGTTGCGCACCGCCATCGGCTCCTTGCTCGAGACCGCGCATCCGAGAAGCGATTACGCCGCCTACGAGATTGCCCGGGAAGCGTGATGGATGGGTGCGCTTTTGATGTGAGATGAGAGGTACGCCTTTCGCTTTGCCGGGCGTTGGGTAAAGTAAAGGGTTAGACGGATTGTTTCGTACCATGAATTGGGGATGTCCATGGCAGGCTTCCTTTCCAGACTGTTGTCGTTTGGAGCAGACAGAGAGATACGGAAATTCGAGGGCATCGCGCGGGCCATCAACGAGCTTGAACCCACCTACGAGAAGCTCGGGAATGCCGATCTCGCCCAGAGCACCGTGCTCTTCCGCGAGCGCTATGCGAACGGCGAGACACTCGACTCCATGCTCCCCGAGGCCTTCGCCGTCGTGCGCGAGGCCTCCAAGCGCACGTTGGGCATGCGCCATTTCGACGTGCAGCTCATCGGCGGCATCGCCCTGCACAGGGGCACCATCGCCGAGATGAAGACCGGCGAGGGCAAGACGCTCGTCTCCACGCTTGCGGGCTACCTCAATGCCATTCCCGGCCAGGGTGTCCACATCGTAACGGTCAACGATTACCTGGCCAAGCGCGACAGCGAGTGGATGGGCTCCATCTACCGTTTCCTCGGCATGAACGTGGGCCTTCTCCAGAACGGGATGAGGCACAACCTCAAGAGGCCCGCCTACGATGCCGACGTGACCTACGGCACGAACTCCGAGTTCGGCTTCGACTACCTGCGCGACAACATGGTCACGCGCCCCAACCTGCGCGTGCAGCGCGGCCACAACTACGCGATCGTCGACGAGGTCGACTCGATCCTCATCGATGAGGCGCGCACCCCGCTCATCATCTCCGGTGCCGGCACCAAATCCGCCAGCACCTACAAGGACTTCGCGCGCGCCGTCCGCGGCCTCATGCGCGATGCCGATTATGAGATGGACGAGGCGAAGCGCACCATCACCGCCACGGACGTCGGCCTCAAGAAGATCGAACGCGCCGTCAAGATCGACGACATCTATGCAGACCCTTCCGGCCAGCTCGTCAACCACCTGCAGCAGGCGCTCAAAGCCGAATTCCTCTTCCATCGCGATCAGCAGTATGTGGTCATGGATGGCGAGGTCAAGATCGTCGACGAGTTCACGGGCCGCATCATGGAGGGCAGGCGCTACTCCGAGGGCCTGCACCAGGCGATCGAGGCCAAGGAAGGCGTGCTGGTGCGCGAGGAGAACCAGACGCTTGCAACCATCACCCTTCAGAACTACTTCCGCCTCTACGAGAAGCTCGCCGGCATGACCGGCACGGCTATGACCGAGGATGCGGAGTTTCGCGAGATCTACAACCTGCCGGTCGAGATCATCCCCCCCAACAAGCCCAATGCCCGTGCCGACCATGACGATCTGGTATACCGCACCATCAACTACAAGTTCGCGGCCGTGGCCGAGGATGTCTCCCAGCGCCACGCGCAGGGCCAGCCCTGCCTTGTGGGCACCGTCTCCATCGAGAACTCCGAGCGCCTCTCGCGCATCCTCGACAAGCGCGGCATCCCGCATAGCGTCCTCAACGCAAAATACCATGCCCACGAGGCGCAGATCGTCTCGCAGGCGGGCCGCCTGGGTGCCGTCACCATCGCCACCAACATGGCCGGCCGCGGTACCGACATCCTGCTGGGCGGCAGCCCCAGCTACCTCGCCCTCGATCTTCTGCGCGAGCAGGGGGCGAACGTCGAGGGCATCACCGCCGAGCAGCTTTCGAGCGTGGCGGCGGCCGATCTCGACCTCGGGAAGCTCACCGACGCCGAGCTCATCCAGCGTGCGAAAGAAGCGGCAGCGAGCATGGCTCCCGCCGATGACGACGAGGATATCTCCGAGTTCGTTCCGCTCGACGACAAGCTCCAGTGCCACATCGTCTTCGGCGGCGATGCGCTTGCCATCGAGAACGGATCCAAGGGCCTCGTGGCGCAGATTCCCGAGGAAGGACAGATCGATCTCGCCGAGTTCCTCGATAAGCTCGAGGCTGAGGTCGGGGAGGTCTCCCAAAAGGCAGGCGATAGGTTCAAAGCCATGTTCGACCGCATCAACGAGGGGCGTGCCCTGCTCCCCGTCCAAGCTGCCCTCGCGCTCGAGCGGGCACGGCGCATCTGTGCCGACGAGCACGATAAGGTCATCTCAGCAGGCGGTCTCTGCGTCATCGGCACCGAGCGACACGAGAGCCGCCGCATCGATAACCAGCTGCGCGGCCGTTCCGGTCGTCAGGGAGATCCGGGCGAGACCCAGTTCTACCTCTCGCTTGAGGACGATCTGATGCGCCTCTTCGCCGGCGATCGCATGGGCAAGATCGCCGATCTGATGGAGCGTTGGGAGATGCCGCCCGATGAGCCCATCCAAGCCAAGATCGTCACACGGTCGGTCGAGAGCGCCCAGCGCAAGGTCGAGGAGGTTAACTTCGCCATGCGCAAGAACGTCCTCGACTACGACGACGTCATGAACAAGCAGCGCGAGGTCATCTACGACGAGCGCAACAAGATCTTGGACGGCAAGGACCTTATCGAGCATGTCTCCGAGGTTGCCTACGATACCGTCCAGCGCAAAGCCTTCGACTACTGTCCGGAGAACGTTTCCCCTGACGAGTGGGATACGCGCGGCCTTGTTTCTTGGCTCACCAACCTCACGGGCCGTCCCGATGTGCCCGCAATCGAAGACGGCGAGACCACGGGAGATCTGGTCGACAAGTACTACGAGTACGTGATGCGCTGCTACCGCGAGAAGGCCGAGCGTTTGGGCGAGACCATCATGCACGACCTCTCGTCACGCGTGATGCTGCGCGTCATCGATACGCGGTGGATGTCCTACCTTGAGGAGATGGACTACCTCAAGACCGGCATCGGCCTGCGCGGCTTCGGCCAACGCGACCCGCTCGTCGAGTACAAGACCGAGGCATACGCCGCGTTCGCAGAGCTCGTGAGCACCATGTACGAGGACTATCTGCGCACGATCCTGCGCATCGAGGTCGTGCTCGCGCCCGCTGAGGAGGAGTCTTCCGCCCTGAGGGGCGCCCGCTATTCGGGTCCCGCCGAAGTCGATGGCGACCAAGGCAAGCGTCCGGTACCCGCGGCAACGGTTCGGGGAGGCACCGCCAATGCGGGGCCCAAGGTTGCCCAAGCTGCGCCCGATAAGCCGCGCACCTATCGCAAGGCCGACGATTCCGATCCCTATGTGGGAATCGGCCGCAACCAGCCCTGCCCCTGCGGGAGCGGCAAGAAGTTCAAGAACTGTCACGGCAGGAATCGCTAGATGGCGGATTTCGATAAGACCGTCCTCGATGCGCTTTCGGCGCGTCTCTCCGAGGTGGAGGGCTACCTCCACCTCGATACGCTGCGTGCGCGCATCTCCGAGCTCGAGAAGGCCGGTGCCGCTCCCGATTTCTGGGACGATGCCGAGACCGCCCGCAAGCAGATGGCTGATCTCGCCTCAGCCCGCGACGATGTGGCGGCGCTCGAGTCTGCGCGTGCCAAGCTCGAGGATGCCGAGATGGCATTCGAGCTGGGGAGCGAGACGGGAGACGAGGCGTTCCTCGCCGAGGCGCAGAGCCTTGCCCGAGAGCTCGAAGATGAGCTCTCGGAACTCGAGCTCTCGAGCTGGTTCACCGACGAGCTCGACCACGGTGACGCCATCGTCACCGTCAACCCCGGCCAAGGAGGTCTTGAGGCGCAGGACTGGTGCGCGATGCTGCTGCGCATGTACCAGGCGTACTGTGCGCGCCGCGGCTGGAAGGTCACCGTCAACGATGCGCCTGCAGGCGAGGCGATCGGCCTCGACCGCGCCACCTTCACCGTCTCGGGCCATAATGCCTACGGGATGCTCCGCGCCGAGCAGGGCGTGCACCGCCTCGTGCGCATCTCGCCCACCGATGCCAAGAAGCGCCGCCAGACCACCTTCGCTGGTGTGGAGGTGCTGCCGGTGCTGCCCGATGACATCGTGGTGGATATCGGTCCGAACGATCTGCGCGTGGACGTGTACCATGCGAGCGGCCATGGGGGGCAGGGCGTCAACACCACCGATTCGGCCGTGCGCATCACCCACCTGCCCACGGGCATCGTCGTCACCTGCCAGAACGAGCGCAGCCAGCTCCAGAACAAGGCCTTCGCGATGAATATCCTGCGTTCCAAGCTCTTCGAGCTCGAGCGTGAGAAGCGTGCGGCCGAAGTGGACGAGCTGCGCGGTCCCAAGCACGATATCTCGTGGGGCAACCAGATCCGCAGCTACGTGCTCTACCCTTACCAGCTGGTCAAGGACCTGCGTACCGACTGCGAGACGGGCAACGTCGAAAGCGTCCTCTCCGAGGGCGATCTCGACAAGTTCATCATCGCGTTCCACCGTTGGTCGGCGGGTGGGGGAGAGGCGCATGGCTAGCGGCTTCTCCTGGCGCAGATCCGTCGTCGACATTACCTACATCGTCGTCGGCTGCATCCTGTTCGCGGTGGGCATCGACACGTTCCTCATACCCAACGGTCTTGCGGCGGGGGGCATCTCGGGTGCAGCCACGATCACGAGCCATCTGGCCGCCCTCAACGGCATCGCGCTTCCCGTGGGCATCCAGACCATCTGCGTCAACATCCTGCTCATGCTGCTGATCGCGCGCTCGGGCGACAAGCGCTATCTCATCCGCGTCATCATCGGGTTCCTCGCCTCGGGCGTCCTGATCGATATGGTCGACCCCCTCGTTCCCAAGATGACCGACGACATGCTGCTGGCATCCATTTGGGGCGGTGCTACCTGCGGCGCGGGCATCGGTCTCGTCATGCGCGGTGGAGGCAACACGGGCGGCACCGATATCATCGCCCAGTACATCCAGCGCCATGCGGGCGTGCCCGTGGGAACCACGTTCATCATCTCCGATTTCATCGTCATAGCCATCTCGGCGCTGGTCTTCTCGCCGCGCAACGCCCTCTACGCCCTCGTGGCGATCTTCATCTCGGGGCGCGTCTGCGATGCGGTGGTGGATGGCCCGCGTACCATGCGCGCCGCCTACATCATCTCCGACGAGCATGCCGCTATCGCCCAAAGCATCATGTACGACTTGAATCGGGGCTGTACCGAGTTGCAGGCGCGTGGCGTTTGGAGCGGTAACGAGCGGCCCATGCTGATGTGCGTGCTCGGCCGCGCCGAGACCGCACGTCTGAAGGAGATCGTGGCAGAGTGCGATCCCGAGGCGATCATCTTCATCTCGGAGATGCACGAGGCTTTCGGAGAGGGTTTCAAGAGGATAGAACGCTGAGCGCGGCGCTCCCGGCCTTTGCCGCTATCCGTTGCGGCTCCTCTAGAGGAGGTTGCGCTTCTTGCGACGCGCGTAGGCATCTGCCCGGAAATAGGCTGTCGAAATCGTCGGACTTTGCGCCTTTCATGGAGAGGTTACGCCCGGATGGGTGGTATGTGTTGACAAGTTCTCCCCATCGGCATACCATTCTTTTGCTTTATGAGTTCCAGCCCATAAAGTTGCTTGAAAGCGGTATATGGGGATGTGGCACAGCGGCAACTGCGGCGGACTGTAAATCCGCTCCCTCTGGGTTCCCTGGTTCGAGTCCAGGCATCCCCACCATGCCCGTGTAGCTCAGTCGGTAGAGCACCTCGTTGGTAACGAGGAGGCCACCAGTTCAAGTCTGGTCGCGGGCTCCATTCAAGCAGGCACCACACGTGCCGGTGTAGCTCAGTTGGTTAGAGCACGCGGCTCATACCCGCGACGCCACTGGTTCGAGTCCAGTCACCGGTACCAGAGTTTGCACAGCCGAGATGGCTGTTCAACATAAAAGAGCACTAGTTGGCAACGCCCACACGGGGAGTTCCAAGAAGGAGGAAGTAATGGCCAAGCAAAAGTTCGATCGTTCGAAGCCGCACGTAAACATCGGTACCATCGGCCACGTTGACCACGGCAAGACCACGCTTACCGCCGCCATCACCAAGGTCCTCTCCGAGACCGAGGGCTGCAAAGCCGACTTCACCGCATTCGATCAGATCGACAAGGCTCCCGAAGAGCGTCAGCGCGGCATCACCATCTCCGTCTCCCACGTCGAGTACGAGACGAAAGAGCGCCACTATGCCCACGTCGACTGCCCCGGCCACGCCGACTACATCAAGAACATGATCTCCGGCGCTGCCCAGATGGACGGCGCTATCCTCGTCATCGCCGCCACCGACGGCCCGATGGCCCAGACCCGCGAGCACATCCTTCTCGCCCGCCAGGTCGGCGTTCCCTACATCATCGTCTTCCTGAACAAGTGCGACATGGTCGACGACGAGGAGCTTATCGACCTTGTCGAGATGGAGACGCGCGACCTTCTGTCCGAGTACGACTTCCCCGGCGACGACCTGCCCATCATCCGCGGCTCCGCCCTCAAGGCCCTCGAGGGCGATCAGGGCCAGTGGCGCGAGGCCATCTTGGAGCTCATGCATGAGGTCGACACCTACATCCCCACGCCCGCCCGCGACAACGAGAAGCCGTTCCTGATGGCCATCGAGGACACCATGACCATCTCCGGTCGCGGCACCGTCGCCACCGGCCGTGTCGAGCGCGGCCAGCTCAAGCTCAACGACCCCGTCGAGATCGTCGGCATCCGCGCGTCCCAGGGCTCCGTCGCCACCGGCATCGAGATGTTCCGCAAGTCCATGGACTTCTGCGAGGCTGGCGACAACGTCGGCATCCTGCTCCGCGGCATCAAGCGCGAGCAGATCGAGCGCGGCCAGGTTATCTGCAAGCCCGGCTCGGTCACCCCGCACTGCAAGTTCACCGGCGAGATCTACGTGCTCACCAAGGATGAGGGCGGCCGCCACACCCCGTTCTTCAGCGGCTATCGTCCCCAGTTCTACTTCCGCACCACCGATGTCACCGGTGACATCCAGGAGCTCCGCGATCAGAGCGGCGCTGCGGTCGAGATGGCTATGCCCGGCGACCACATCACGGTTGTCTGCGAGCTCATCCACCCGATCGCCATGGAGCAGGGCCTCAAGTTCGCTATCCGCGAGGGCGGCCACACCGTCGGCGACGGTCGTGTCTCCACCATCGAGGACTAGCACCCGGTCCTTCGCAGCTTCGACCCGGCGTCGGTGACGCCGGGTCTTTTGTTCTTGTTCGGTTGAATTTCTATGTGGGACTAGGCTAACGCATGTTCCCCAGTTGACAGGGCAAGGCACTTGAAGGTACCATCTTCACTTGCGCCATATTGACAACGATATGGCTCGGTTCAGGAGGGTTTCATGCGCACGATGGTCACTCTTGCATGCACGGAATGCAAGCGTCGTAACTACACGACGAACAAGAACAAGCAGAACAACCCCGATCGCATGGAGTTGAAGAAGTATTGCCCGTGGTGCAAGAAGCATACGCTTCACAGAGAGACCCGCTAAACACGGGTCGCTTGCTCACACGCCGGTAGTTCAATTGGTAGAGCGGCGGTCTCCAAAACCGTTGGTTGAGGGTTCGAGTCCTTCCCGGCGTGCCAGTCAATACCACCGGCCTTCTCAATCATGGGTAGGCCGGTATTGCAGATAAGAGAGAGTTCGAAGGAACAGGCATGGCCAACAAGGATCGCAACAAGAGGAGTGCACGCAAAGCTCGCGCCGAAGAGCGCGTCCAGAAGGCCGAGGCACAGGTTGCATCTGGCGCGGCGCCCGATATCAAGGCGGCGCTCGCCAAGGCCGATGCCGCCAAAGATGCCAACAAACCCGCTTCTCCCAAGAAGACGGGGCTCTTCGGTCGCATCAAGAACTATCTGCTCGACGTCCGTACCGAGCTCAAGCGCGTGACGTGGCCCGGCGCACGGGAACGTAACAGCTATACGGTTGCCGTCATCATCATGCTCGTGGTTTTCGGCGTGGCCATCTGGGCCGTCGACACCGGCATCGTGGCGCTTCTCGTCGGCTTCACGGGACTGAGGGGCTAGCATGGCAAAGCGCTGGTACGTTATCCACACCTATTCCGGCTACGAGAACAAGGTCAAGACCGATCTCGAGCACCGTATCGAGGCGTACGGCCTCGAGGACGCCGTGGTCGATATCCAGATTCCCACCGAGGAGGTCACCGAGGTCAAAGACGGCGGCGAGCGCAAGACCAAGGAGGCCAAGGTCTTCCCCGGCTATGTGCTCGTGCGCATGGAGATCGACGATAACATCTGGGCCGTTGTGCGCAACACCCCGGGCGTTACCGGCTTCGTGGGCATCGATGGGAAGCCCACGCCCCTGCGGCGCGACGAATTCGACAAGATCATGCGCCGCAGCGCCAAGGCGGGCCAGCTCCCCAAGCGCACCGCAACCAACATCGAGGTCGGCCAGGCCGTCCGCGTCCTCTCGGGACCGCTCCAGGATTTCGATGGCACCGTGTCAGAGGTCAATGCCGATGCGGGCAAGGTCAAGGTCATGCTCACGATCTTCGGCCGCGAGACCCCCGTCGAGCTCACGCTCGATCAGATCTCGCTCATCAGCTAGCATGCTACTCCAGCCCCGTAATCGGTGAGGATTGCTTCTCGGGTCTGGTCTTAGATAGAAGGTTCGGTTTCACTCAGGAGGATCGACATGGCCAAGAAGAAGGTCGTTCGCTTTATCAAGCTCCAGATTCCCGCAGGCGCTGCCAACCCCGCGCCTCCCGTCGGCCCCGCGCTCGGTGCCGCCCAGGTCAACATCATGCAGTTCTGCCAAGCGTTCAACGCTGCCACGGCAGACAAGTCCGGCGACATCATCCCCGTCGAGATCTCGGTCTACGAGGATCGCTCGTTCGATTTCGTCTGCAAGACGCCCCCCGCAGCCCAGCTCATCAAGAAGGAGCTCGGCCTCAAGGGCGGTTCCGGCGTTCCCCAGCGCGATAAGGTGGGCCAGCTCACCGACGAGCAGCTCACCAAGATCGCCGAGATCAAGATGCCCGACCTCAACGCCAACGACATCGAGGCCGCCAAGGCAATCGTCGCAGGCACCGCCCGCTCCATGGGCGTCACCATCGCAGAGGGCTGATCCAGTTCTCGTACCCGCTCGTGTAGTAAGCGGCCAACCCTTCCGCCGGGAGTTCCGTATTTCTCCTCGGCGATTTCGCGAAGCGCTGAGCCGAAGGAAAAAATACGGAACCCCCCCATAAGGGGAGGGAGAAGTGGGAGGGCCGACAGCCCGCTGACCACAAGGAGGAACCATCATGCCCAAGCACGGAAAGAAGTACAACGAGCTCGCAGCCCAAGTCGACCGCACCAAGCTCTACAGCCCCAAGGCGGCCATGACGCTCGCCAAGGAGCTCGCCAAGGCCAACTTCGACGAGACCGTCGAAGTCTCGATCCGCCTCGGCGTCGATACCCGCAAGGCAGATCAGAACGTCCGCGGCTCCATCTCGCTGCCCTATGGCACGGGCAAGACCGTCCGCGTCGCCGTCTTCGCCGAGGGCGAGAAGGCGCGCGAGGCAGAGGCGGCCGGCGCCGATATCGTCGGCTCCGACGAGCTCATCGCCGACATCCAGAAGGGTGTCATCGAGTTCGACGCCGCCATCGCCACGCCCAACATGATGGGCAAGGTCGGCAAGATCGGTCGTATCCTCGGCCCCCGCGGCCTCATGCCCAATCCCAAGCTCGGCACCGTCACCATGGATGTCGCGAAGATGGTCGGCGAGCTCAAGGCGGGCCGCGTCGAGTACCGCGCCGACCGCTACGGCATCTGCCACGTTCCCGTGGGAAAGGCGTCGTTTCCCGTCGAGCATCTCGTCGAGAACTACGGCGCGCTGCTCACCGAGATCATCCGCGTGAAGCCCTCCACCGCGAAGGGCCGTTACGTCAAGACCGTCGCCGTTGCCACCACCATGGGACCCGGCATCAAGATCGACCCCCTGCGCACCCGCGCGTTCATGGAGGACTAGCTTCGATGTATCTGTGGTGCCGCACTTGACGCGCGTTGCGTGCGGTGCCACAATAGATACTTGGTTTCACCAGCACGACCGCTGCCAAAGACAGCCGGTGCCCGTAAGGGCTTAAAGGGAGCTTCCCGCCTGCCGAGGTGGCCTTGAGATAGATCGCATCCTCGAGGACCCCGCTTTGGCACGCCAAAAGCGGGGCCTTTCCATGTGTTGCGAAGGCCCGCCCGCGTCGGCGGTTGCGTGCCCGAGTTTCACATGAAGGAGGTGTTTATATGCCAGCCCAGTCCAAGTACGAGATGCTCGAGAAGATCAACGGCTCCATCGATGCTTCCAAGGGCATGTTCGTCGTAGACTATCGCGGTCTCACCGTTAAGGAGACCCAGGAGTTCCGCCGCTCGTTGCGCGCGGTCGGTGCCGAGATGAAGGTCTACAAGAACAACATCGTCAAGATCGCCCTCAAGGAGAAGAACCTCCCCGCGCTTGACGACATGCTCGAAGGCACCTGTGCGTACGTGTTCTTCAAGAACGATCCCGTAGATGCTGCCAAGACCATCAAGACGTCTACCGAGAAGCTCAAGAAGATCCAGTTCGTCGGGGGCATCGCCGATGGCAAGGCCCTCAGTGCCGATCAGGCCAAGGCTTACGCAGACCTGCCCAGCCATGATGAGCTCATCGCCCAGCTTCTGCACGTCCTCGCCGCGCCCTTGTCGGGCATCGCGAACGTGTGCGCAGGCCCTGCCCGCGGTCTCGTCACCACGCTCAAGGCCATCGAGGATCAGAAAAACGCCGCATAGCGGCAATCCGCTTGTTCAGACATGGACGCCCTATGCGGCGTCCGCTCGCAAAGGAGAATTGAAATGGCTGTTACCAAAGACGAAATCATCGAGGCCCTGAAGGCCATGCCCGCCCTCGAGCTTGCCGACCTCGTTCACGAGCTTGAGGATGTCTTCGGCGTTTCCGCTGCCGCCGCTCCCGTGGCCGTTGCCGCCGGTCCTGCCGCCGCTGCTGCCGAGCCCGAGGAGGAGAAGACCAACTTCGACGTCGTGCTCGAGAGCTTCGGCGAGAACAAGATCGCTGTCATCAAGGTCGTCCGCTCCCTCACCAGCCTCGGTCTCAAGGAGGCCAAGGAGCTCGTCGAGTCTGCCCCCAAGGCAGTCCTCGAAGGCGCCAAGAAGGACGACGCCGAGGCCGCCAAGAAGCAGCTCGAGGAGGCCGGCGCCACCGCCAGCCTCAAGTAGCTTTCTGCTTGACCTACGCTTCCGCAAGGGCCGGGATACGATCCCGGCCCTTTTTACGAGGTGGCGAGGCGTTGCCCTATGGCCATGGCACCGGATGGCCCGTGTCCACACGAAAGCTGCCTGCCGCCGTGGCTGTGGACGGGGCGGCATGGCAGCCATCCGCTCTCGGGTTTCCCGCCCGGCGGGCCGGGAAAACCTGCACGGAAGACCGCTCAGGTTGGGCAACGTTCTCGAGACGGGCTAGGACAAAGCCCTACCGTCCGGAAGCACCACATCTTCTTCATATTTTTGAAATGGAGTTATCACGATATCCTGCACAAATACGTCAATCTACTGGATAGACCAAAAAAAGTCAAGTCTGTTCTTGATGAGCGGTAGGCCCTCGTCTAAAATCATAATTTGCGATAATTCCGCCATTTTGCCTGTTTAAGGAGGAAAAGTCAGGTGCCAACCGCAAATGCTCCCACTACTAAACAGCAAGTTTTGCGCGAGCGCAAGAGCTTCGGGAAGATTCTCCCGTCGATGGAGCTCCCCAACCTCATCGAGGTCCAGAAAGAGTCCTTCGAGCGCTTCCAGACCGCCGGCCTTGCGGAGACGTTCGCCGAATTCTCGCCCATCGAGAATTCTGCGGGCACCATGGAGGTCACTTTCGGCAGCCATCTGTTCGGCGAGCCCACGCACACCATAGCGGAGTGCCGCGCCAAGGATATCTCCTTCCAAGTCCCCCTCTTCGTCGAAGTGCGCTTCATCAACAAGGAGACCGGGGAGATCAAGGAGCAGCTCGTCTTCATGGGCGACTTCCCGCTTATGACCGAGCACGGCACCTTCGTCATCAACGGCACCGAGCGCGTCGTCGTCTCTCAGCTCGTCCGCTCGCCCGGCGTCTACTTCTCCTCCGAGATGGACAACGGCATCAAGACCTACCACGTGCAGTTCATCCCTGCGCGCGGTGCGTGGCTCGAGTTCGAGATCGATAAGCGCGGCCATCTCGTGGTGTCCATCGATCGCAAGCGTCGCCAGTCCGCCACCCTGCTGCTGCGCGCCCTCAGCATCGCCGAGTCCGACGACGATATCGTCAAGCTCCTCGGTGACTCCGATACGGTCCGCACCACCCTCGAGCGCGACGTCGCGACTACCCGCGAGGATGCCCTCATCGAGATATACCGCCGCCAGCGCCCCGGAGAACCCCCCACCGTGGACTCCGCACGCTCGCTCCTCGACGGCCTGTTCTTCAACGAGCAGCGCTATGACCTCGCACGCGTCGGTCGCTATAAGATCAACAAGAAGCTCGGCATCTCGGTCGATTCCGGCCGCAAGGTGCTCTGCGAGCAGGATATCGTCTGCGCCCTGCGCTACCTCATCGCGCTCTCCGAGGGCGATGAGACCAAGCATGTCGACGATATCGACCACTTCGGCAACCGTCGCGTCCGCACGGTGGGCGAGCTGGTGCAGAACCAATTCCGCATCGGCATGAGCCGCATGGAGCGCGTCGTGCGCGAGCGCATGGCGTCCCAGGATGTGGATGACATCACCCCGCAGTCGCTCATCAACATCCGCCCGATCGTGGCTGCCATCAAGGAGTTCTTCGGCTCCTCGCAGCTCTCCCAGTTCATGGATCAGTCCAACCCGCTTGCCAGCCTCACGCACAAGCGCCGTCTCTCGGCGCTCGGCCCCGGCGGCCTTGCGGGCCACAAGTCGGGTTCCAGCCGCCGCACCAACGTGCCGACCGCTGTCCGCGACGTCCACAACTCGCACTATTCCCGCATGTGCCCCATCGAGACCCCCGAAGGTCCCAACATCGGCCTTATCGGCTCTCTGGCCCTCTTCAGCCATGTCAACGAATACGGCTTCATCGAGGCTCCGTATCGCCGCGTGGTCGACGGCAAGGTCACCGATGAGATCGACTGGATGACGGCCGACGAGGAAGAAGACCACATCATCGCGCCCGCTAACGCCGCCTTCGATCCCAAGACAGGCGATTTCGTGCGCGTCAACTCCAAGGGCAAGATCGTCAAGGCCGAGCGCGTCATCGCGCGCATGCGCGACTTCGACGGCTCCTTCGGCGCACCCGCCCAGGTTGCGGTCGCAGACGTCGACTACATGGACGTCTCGCCCCGCCAGCTGCTCTCCGTAGCCGCCAATCTCATCCCGTTCCTCGAGCATGACGATGCCAAGCGCACCCTCATGGGCGCCAACATGCAGCGCCAGGCCGTGCCCCTGATCCGCAGCACCGCGCCCTACATCGGCACGGGCATGGAGGCGCGCGCCGCCCTCGACTCCGGCGAGCTCATCGTCGCAGAGAACGACGGCGTCGTCATCGATGTCGACGCCGCCCATGTCACCTTGGAGCTCGCCGACGGCACCGAGGAGCGCTACGACCTTCCCAAGTATCAGCGTTCCAACCAGTCCACCTGCATCAACCACCGTCCCATCGTGAGCGAAGGGCAGAGCGTCGTGGCCGGCCAACCGCTCGCCGACGGCCCCTCCATCGATCAGAGCGAGCTCGCGCTGGGCGCCAACCTCACCGTGGCGTATATGCCGTGGGAGGGCTACAACTACGAGGACGGCATCATCGTGTCCGACCGCGTGGTGCAGGAGGATCTGCTCACCTCCATCAACATCTCCCGTCACGAGATCGACGCGCGCGACACCAAGCTCGGTCCCGAGGAGATCACCCGGGAGATCCCCAATCTCGGCGAGGACATGCTCGCCGATCTCGACGCCGACGGCATCATCCGCATCGGTGCGGAGGTCGGTCCCGGCGACATCCTCGTCGGAAAGGTCACGCCCAAAGGCGAGAGCGCGCTTACCGCAGAGGAGCGCCTGCTCCGCGCCATCTTCGGCGCCAAGGCCCACGACGTGCGCGACACCTCCCTCAAGATGCCCCACGGCGCCTATGGCCGTGTCGTCGACGTGGTCCGCTTCAGCCGCGAGGCCGGCGATGACCTTCCTCCTGGCGTGAACGAGCTCGTCCGCGTCTTCGTGGCGCAGCGCCGCAAGATCCAGCAGGGCGACAAGATCTCGGGCCGCCACGGCAACAAGGGCGTCGTCTGCAACGTGCTTCCCGTCGAGGATATGCCCTACATGACCGATGGCACCCCCATCGACGTCCTGCTCGACCCGCTGGGCGTACCCTCCCGTATGAACGTCGGGCAGCTTCTCGAGTGCCATCTCGGTTGGGGTGCGTCGCACGGCTGGGACGAGGGCGATCCCGATTCCAAGGAGTACATCGAGGGTCCCTTCTTCGTCTCGACGCCCGTCTTCGACGGTGCCGGCGACGAGGAGGTTGCCGAGATCATCCGCCGCACCAACACCAACCTCATGAACAAGGCCCTGCGCGACTACGGCACCCACATGCGCGCCGAGTTCGTCCCGCAGCTCAACAGCATGGGAAAGACCACCCTCTACGACGGTCGCACCGGCGAGGCGTTCAAGAGCCCCATCACCGTGGGGACGAGCTACATCTTGAAGCTCGGCCACATGGTCGACGACAAGATCCATGCCCGTTCCACCGGCCCGTACTCCCTCGTCACCCAGCAGCCCTTGGGCGGCAAGGCGCAGTTCGGCGGCCAGCGCTTCGGCGAGATGGAAGTCTGGGCCCTCTACGCCTACGGCGCAGCCAACGTGCTCCAGGAGATCCTCACGGTCAAGTCCGACGACACCAACGGCCGCGTCAAGACCTACGAGGCCATCGTCAAGGGCGAGAACGTTCCCGTTGCGGGCATTCCCGAGTCCTTCAAGGTTCTCGTCAAGGAGATCCGCTCCCTCGCGCTCGACATCGAGCCCATCAGCTATCGCAAGAAAGCCGAGCCCATGCCCGAACCCGATAAGCAGAAGGCCGAAGATGCCGTCGACGCCTTCGCGGAAATCGGCAACGTCGAGCAGTTCGCCGCTGCTCTGACCGCCGATCTCGACGAGGCCGCCGAGGCCCTCATCGGCAACGTTTCGGCAGATAAGGAGTAGCAACGTGGCAGATTTCGATACCACCGAGTTCGATGCGATCAAAATCTCGCTCGCGAGTGCTGACGAGATTCGCAAGTGGTCCAACGGCGAGGTGAAAAAGCCCGAGACCATCAACTACCGCACCCTGAAAACCGAGAAGGACGGCCTGTTCTGCGAGAAGATCTTCGGACCCGTCAAGGATTTCGAGTGCTCCTGCGGCAAATACAAGGGCGTGCGCTTCCACGGCATCGTCTGCGAGCGCTGCGGCGTCGAGGTCACCACGGCCAAGGTCCGTCGCGAGCGCATGGGCCACATCGAGTTGGCCGCGCCCGTGAGCCATATCTGGTATTTCAAGAGTCCCACGAGCTTCCCGCTGGCCCGCCTGATCGACATCAAGAGCAAGGATCTCGAGAAGGTCCTCTACTTCGCCAGCTACATCATCACCTCTATCGACACCGAGGCCCGCTCGGCCGATGAGGACGATCTGCGCGAGGAACTTGCCGCCGACCTCGAGGAGCTCGACGCCGAGCGCGATGATCAGATCGAGCGCCTGAAAGCCCAGGGCGAGGGCGGCGAGGATGAGTTCGGCGAGCTCGAGCCCCTTTCCGCCGACGAGATCCGCGCCGGCATCGCCGACCTCGAAGAGGAATACGAGGAGGAGAAGCAGCTGCGCCGCGAGGCATTCAACAAGTTCATGCAGCTCGAAGAGCGCGAGCTCATCTCCGACGAGGGCCTCTTCTCCGAGCTCAAGCGCTACTACTCCATGTATTTCAAGGGCGGCATGGGCGCCGAGGCCATCCGCGAGCTCCTGAGGACCGTCGATCTCGAGAAGGAGGCCAAGGAGCTCAGCGCCACCATCGCCGACGAGGAGGCTCAGAAGCAGAAGCGCGAGAAGGCCATCAAGCGCCTCGAGATCGTCGACGCCTTCCTCAAGGGCGGCAACGATCCCGCCAACATGATCCTCGAGGTCATCCCCGTGATCCCGCCCGACCTGCGCCCCATGGTCCAGCTCGATGGCGGCCGTTTCGCGGCGTCCGACCTGAACGACCTCTACCGCCGCGTCATCAACCGCAACAACCGCCTGAAGCGCCTGCTCGACCTCGAAGCTCCGGCGATCATCGTCAACAACGAGAAGCGCATGCTCCAGGAGTCGGTCGACGCCCTCTTCGATAACGGACGTCGCGGCCGCCCCGTCACGGGTCGCGGCGGACGCCCCCTGAAGTCGCTCGCCGAGGCCCTCAAGGGCAAGCAGGGCCGCTTCCGCCAGAACCTGCTCGGCAAGCGCGTCGACTACTCCGGCCGCTCGGTCATCGTCGTCGACCCGCAGCTCAAGCTCCACCAGTGCGGCATCCCGTCCGCCATGGCGCTCGAGCTCTTCAAGCCGTTCGTCATGCGCCGTCTCGTCGAGCTCGGCAAGGTCGACAACATCAAGGGTGCCAAGCGCGCCATCGAGCGTGGCATGACCAGCGTTTGGGACGTGCTCGAGGAGGTCATCCAAGATCGTCTCGTGCTGCTCAACCGCGCACCGACCCTGCACCGCCTCTCCATCCAGGCCTTCGAGCCGGTTCTCGTCGAGGGCAAGGCCATCCACCTGCACCCGCTCGTGTGCGCCCCCTTCAACGCCGACTTCGACGGCGACCAGATGTCCGTGCATGTGCCGCTGTCCACGCAGGCCCAGACCGAGGCCCGCGTCCTCATGCTCTCGTCCAACAACCTGCGCAAGCCCGCATCCGGCGAGGTCGTCACGGTGCCGTCCCAGGACATGGTCTTCGGCGTGTACTTCCTCACCACCGAGAAGAAAGACGCCGCTGGCCAGGGCAGTTGCTTCGGCAGCCTCGAGGAGGCCCTTCTCGCCATCGACGCCCGCACCGATCTCGACCTCCAGGCGAAGATCACCGTGCGCGTCTCTTCCGGCGAGGCCAACTACGAGCAGGACGGCCGCAAGATCTTCCGTACCATGGTCGACCGTAACACCTTCAAGGATTACGACGTCACCGACGGCCCCGTGCGCGTCGAGACCACCACGGGCCGCATCATCTTCAACCGCAACTGCCTGCCCGCCGACTATCCGTTCATGAACTACAAGATGGTCAAGGGCGACATCAGCAGGGTTGTCAACGACTGCTGCGACCGCTACTCCATGGCCGCCGTCGAGCCCATCCTCGACGCCATCAAGTACACCGGCTTCCACTACGCGACCATCGCCGGCCTGACCGTCTCCGTATGGGATGCCGTCATCCCCGAGGACAAGCAGCAGCTGCTCGCGGAGGCCCAGGCCAAGGTCGACGAGATCAACGAATACTACGAGGACGGTTTCCTCTCCGAGCGCGAGCGCCACGCCGAGGTCGTCAATGCGTGGACCGAATGCACCGACACGCTCGGCTCGAAGATGCTTGCGGGCTTCACCGAGGACAACCCCATCTACATGATGGCCGACTCCGGCGCCCGTGGCTCCAAGACGCAGCTCCGCCAGCTTGCAGGCATGCGCGGCCTCATGGCCGACATGTCCGGCGAGACCATCGACCTTCCCATCAAGGCCAACTTCCGCGAGGGGCTCGAGCCGCTCGAGTACTTCATCTCGACCTACGGTGCCCGCAAGGGCCTCGTCGACACGGCCTCCCACACGTCCGACTCCGGATACCTCACCCGCCGTCTCGTCGACGTCGCCCAAGATGTCATCGTGCGCGAGGAGGACTGCGGTACCGACGAGGCGGTCACCTATCCGCTGGTCAAACCCGGCGAGCATGATGTCGATACCGACCTCATCGGCCGTTGCGCCCTGCACGACGTGGCCGACGCCGAAGGCACGGTGCTCATCCCGGCAGGGGGCTATATCGAGGGCAAGGCGGATCTCGTGCGTCTGCACGATGCCGGCATCAAGAAGATCGAGCTCCGCGCCCTGCTCACCTGCAAGTCGCGCTACGGCGTCTGCCAGAAGTGCTACGGCTGGGACCTCTCCACGAGGCGCCCCGTCAACATCGGCACCTCGGTCGGCATCATCGCGGCCCAGTCCATCGGCGAGCCCGGCACCCAGCTCACGATGCGTACCATCCACTCCGGCGGCGTTGCAGGCGCCGACGACATCACCCAGGGTCTCCCCACCGTTGCCCGCATGTTCGACGTTGTCGGCAACGTCAACGAGAAGATCCTCGGTCGCGAAGCCGACCTCGCACCCGTCTCCGGCACGCTCTCCATCACGCCCGAACAGACCGAGTACGTGCTGCGCATCCTCGACTCCGAGGATCAGAGCGTCATCCGCGAGGAGTGGCGCGTGCCCGCTTCCGCACGTTTCATGCCCGATGTCGCAGACGGCATCGAGGTCCGTGCGGGCGATCAGCTCACCAGCGGCTTCGTGAACTTCCGCAAGCTCCGCCGCCTTACCGACATCGAGTCGACGATGCACACCTTCGTCAAGTCGGTCAAGGACGTCTACACCAGCCAGGGCGTCGAGCTCAACGACAAGCACATCGAGGTCATCGCCAGGCAGATGCTGCGCCGTGTTCAGGTCACCAATCCCGGCGACTCGCAGTACCTGCTCGGCCAGTACGTCGACCGCTACATCTTCGCCGAGACCGTGCACAACGTCGCTCTTGCCGGCGGCGTGCCCCCCGAGGCCGAGCCGGTCATTCTCGGCACGCTCAAGGTCGCGAGCTCCATCGACTCCTGGCTCTCGAGCGCATCGTTCATCCGCACCGCAGGCGTTCTCACCGAGGCCGCCATCGAGGGCAACGTCGACCATCTGCTCGACCTCAAGTCCAACGTCATCGTGGGCAAGCAGATTCCCGCAGGCACGGGCCTCTCGGTCTACAACGACGTCAAGCTCACGTACCACGGTTCCAAGATCGACGGGCCTACGAGCCCCATCGCCAAGAGCCTGCCCGAGTGGGCCCCCGACGAGCTCAAGGGCATCGAGGAGCAGCTTCCCAAGCAGCTCGACTGGGTTGGCGACGACTACGGCTACGGTGCCTACTCCAAGAACGGGCGCACGCTCTCCAGCGAGGATGCCAAGCTCTACCTCTTCGACGACCTGGGCGTCTCGCAACGCTGGACCAACAAGCTCAGCGAGGTGGGCATCGAGACCGTGGGCGATCTCATCGGCAAGACCGAGGACGATCTGCTGCGCATCGACGGCATCGGTGCCAAGGCCATCGAGGAACTCCGCGAGGGTCTCGAGAAGCGCGGTCTGCTCTATATCCTCGAGCCGGATGACGACGAGGCCGATTCCGAGGATCTGTCGCAGCTTCTGAACATGGTCTTCTCGCCCGACGCCGATGCCGATATCATGCTCGGCACCGCATCCGCGCCGCGCCACAACTTCGACGAGGAGCTTATCGGCGGGGGAGAGGGTTCGGCCGACGGCGATGTCATCAACGAGGATCTGAGCTCCCTCGATGACCTGCTGGCCTCTGTTGTGAGCCAGGAGACGGCAGATGACGAGGAGGAAGAGTTCTAAGCCATCCTCTTTTCTCATACCGTTGCAGAACAAACCCCGGGTCTTGCGCCCGGGGTTTTTCCATAAGGGGAGCTCCCTTCCCATCCTTCACATCTGCGGTAATCACGAATACCGCACATTTCGAGGGCGAGAAAAAATGCGGTGATCGTGAAAGCGCAGGTAGAACGTGTGCCAGCTCTCATCGGCAAGGACGACATCTGCGGTAATCGCGGATACCGCAGATCGCGAATACCGCAGGTGTTCTGATAGGAAGAGACGTCTCAATCGAAAAACTCGGGCATATCTTCCGATGGGTCTTGCACATGGAGCACTCTCGTCCTATACTCATCTATGAACACATGAACAGATACTCATAAGTCGGGAGAAGATATGATGCATGAGAAGCAGCACGCCGAAGAACGGGATAGCCGCAGGCTGGCCGATCTGCTCACCAACGACGATGTCGTCTACAGCGCCACTCAGATCTTCGATGCGCTCTCGGATTTCACGCGCTTCCAGATCCTGAGCGCGCTCATGGCAGGCGAGAAGAGCGTATCCGAGTTGCAGATCGTCTGCAATGTATCCCAATCAGCCATCTCGCATCAACTGCGCCTGCTCCGCGATCGCGGCTTGGTCACGGCCCGCCGCGATGGGCAGCGGGTGATCTACTCGCTGGCTGACGAGCATGTTGCCACGTTGATCTGCGTCGGTCTCGAGCATGCTGCCGAGCCCGAACGCTCTTCGGAGGAGTGAACATGACCGCCCACGATCACGGATTCGAGTATGATGGCCAGCAGTGC
This sequence comes from Actinomycetes bacterium, assembly GCA_029546925.1. Classification (GTDB taxonomy): domain Bacteria; phylum Actinomycetota; class Coriobacteriia; order Coriobacteriales; family Atopobiaceae; genus RUG721. The sequence goes on along the minus strand of JAKPQM010000052.1, from coordinate 1,306 downwards.
GCGTTCGGCTGCGGGCATCATCATGGCGACGGCTCCGAGATCCATCAGCTCGCCGTTGCGCCGACCTTCTCGTACCACGTTCTCGAGGTGGACTGCCCGCACTGCGCACTCAACTGCCAGAATGCGGTGCGCATGCTTGAATCCGTTGATGACGCCCAGCTCATCTACGCGACTGCGACCTTGAACATCGTCAAGGAGCGAAGCGTCTCCGATGATGACTGCCTGCGCGAAGTTCTCGCAACCGTGCGCTCCTGCGGCCAAGATCTCGATCTCACGCCTGAAGAGGTCGAACGCCTTTCCGCAGAGCGCTCGTGGTTCAGTTCCCATCGCGAGCAGATCCTGATGGCCATCTCGGGCGTGGCGCTCGCCATCGGCCTCGTCATCGACCACGCCCTCGGCAATGAGCAGGGCGCTATCCCCGCCTATGTCATCGCCGCGCTTGCCGGCCTCGTTTTCGTGATCCCCATGGCGTTTGCCGCCCTCAAGCGAAAGACCGCAGATATGAACGTCCTCATGGGGATCGCCGTCCTCGGCGGCCTTATCATGGGCTTTTCAGGCGATAGCTCGACGTTCGGCGATGCTGCCATCGTCATCTTCCTCGCCCAGATCGGCGAGTGGCTTGAAGGCTGGTCCATGCGCAAGACCTCGGGTTCCATACAGGCCCTCGCGAAGCTCGCGCCGGATACGACCCATCTCGTCCATGGCGATCATGTGCATGACGTTTCCGTCTCGACCATCCAGGAGGGCCAGCGTATCCGTATCCTGCCCGGCGAGCGCGTTCCGCTCGACGGCATCATCCTATCCGGCGAAACTTCCTTGAACGAGGCGCCTGTTACGGGCGAGTCGGTCCCGCAGGATAAGGGAGAGGGCGACGAGGTCTATGCGGGCACGCTCAACACGAGCGGGGTCATCGAGATCGAGGTCACGGCAGACGAGAGCTGCACCACCCTTGCCCGCATCATCTCCATGGTGCAGGGCGCTCAGGCCGAAAAGGCACCCTACGAGAGCTTCATCGATCGCTTCGCGGCAGTGTATACGCCTCTCGTGGTGATCGTCGCATCGGTGATCGGCATCGGCGTCCCGTTGGCGATCAGTCTTATTGCTGGCCTCTCGGGTGCCGTGTGGCACGACTGGATATACCGCGCGCTGTCGCTTCTCGTCGTGGCCTGCCCCTGCGCACTCGTCATCTCAACGCCCGTCAGTTTCGTCTCGGCCATCACGCATGCCGCCCATAGGGGCGTGCTGGTGAAGGGCGGGGCGTTCTTCGATCTCGCGAGCCGGGTCACGGCGGTCGCCTTCGATAAGA
>JAKPQM010000049.1 GCA_029546925.1 Actinomycetes bacterium | reverse complement strand
CGCGATGAACATAGATCTCAAGTCATTCCGCGAGGAGAGCTATCGCAGGGTGCAGAAGGGCGGACTCTCGGGCGTGCTCGAGACCATACGAGCGGCGAGCTCCCGCTGCCACGTCGAGCTGACCACGCTCGTGGTGACCGGCATCAACGACGATCTCGGAGAGATGCGGGAGATCATCAGCTGGATCGCGGCGCTCGACAGGAACATCCCCTGGCACATCTCGCGCTACTATCCCAATTTCAAATACGATGCGGCTCCCACCGATGTGGACTTCATGCTCAAGGTATGCCGGGAGGCCAGGGAGAAGCTCCACCACGTCTACTGCGGCAACATCGCCGGAAGCCACGGCACGAGCGACACCCTCTGCCCATCGTGCGGGGCCACCGTGGTTTCCCGCACGGGCTACTCCACGAGCATGTGCGCCCTCGAGGGGGGCAGATGCGCGCGCTGCGGCTTCGATCTGCGCATACGGCAATGAAACGGACTGCGCCCCATGGACGCCGAAAAACTCGAAAGGATAAGCGACTTTGTCTATGAGCTGCCGCAGGGGGCGAAGCGGGGCATGAGGGTCCCCGCGCGTATCTACGCGGATGAGCGTCTGATCGCGTCGATGGACAACGCAGTGCTCGACCAGATCGCCAATGTGGCGATGCTGCCGGGCATACAGCGCCATGCCGTCTGCATGCCCGACGGTCATTCCGGCTACGGCTTTCCCATCGGAGGCGTCGCGGCGATAGATCCAGATGATGGGGTGATCTCCCCCGGCGGCATCGGTTTCGACATCAACTGCGGCATCAGGCTCGTGCGCACCTCGCTTGGCCTGGAGGAGCTGAAGCCCCGTCTGAAAAACCTCGTCGATTCGCTCTATACGAGGATCCCGTCCGGAGTGGGATGCGGAGGCGTGGTGTCCCTGGGCCACGGGCAGATGGACGCGGCAATGACAAGGGGCGCACGCTGGGCCGTGGAGAACGGACACGGACTTGCGGAGGACCTCGAATGCATCGAGGAGAACGGCTGCGTCCCGGGCGCAGATCCAGCTGCGGTCTCGAAAAAGGCGCGGGAGCGGGGGAGGGAGCAGGTGGGCTCGCTCGGCTCGGGCAACCACTTCCTCGAGATACAGTGCGCGCGCAGGGAAAACATATATGACGAGAGGGGCGCACGCATCCTGGGCATTGACAGGGACGATCAGATCTTCATCATGATACACTCGGGAAGCCGGGGATTTGGACA
>JAKPQM010000125.1 GCA_029546925.1 Actinomycetes bacterium | reverse complement strand
CCACTCTTCATAGGCGAGAAAGGGCTCCACGCCATCTCGGCCCAAGTAGGGATTTACTGTGACGGCATCGACGCCCCATCGTTCGAACACCGACCGCGCATAGGCCGTGGCCGTGGAGGAGATGTCGTTGCGCTTGGCGTCCAGGAGGATCGGGATCTCCCATGGGATATAGTCCAGAATCTGGCGCAGGGCGCGCAGACCCTCATCTCCCATGGCTTCGTAGAAAGCGATATTCGGCTTGTAGACACAGGTCACGTCCGCCGTGTCGTCAACGATTGCTTTGAGGAAATCCAGCACCGAAGTGAACCGCCCTGGGATGCGCTCGGGATCGGGGTCGAGTCCCACGCAGAGCAGACTATCGCGCCAACGAATGCTCTTCTCCAGCTTGTCCCAAAAACCCATTGCAGCACCTCTCGTTAATGGCTATCCGCGCACTTGAATCTCGAGGCCCTGATGCGCCGGGAACCGATTTGCGTGGCCGATGGCGCGCTCACGCCTTGCCCAGTACCGCCGCCAACAGGGCCATGCGGATGTACATCCCGTTGGCCATCTGGCGGAAATACGCGGCGCGCGGATCGTCGTCCACGCTGGCATGGATCTCGTTCACCCGAGGCAGAGGGTGCATCAGGGCCATCTTGGCCTTGGCCCGGCTCATCACCTCGGGCGTGATCTCGTAATAATCCTTCACCAGATCATAGTCGCGCAGGTCGGCAAACCGCTCCTTTTGCACGCGGGTCACATACACGATGTCAGCATCAGCGATGACATCCTCCACCTTGTCGGTTTCCGCCACCTCGCGGCCCGCAGCCGTTAGCTCGTCGCGCAGCTCGGCAGGAGCGCGCAGGATATCCGGCGAGACAAAGGTGATACGCGTGTCGTACAGTCGCAGGAGGCGAGCGAGCGAGTGCACCGTGCGGCCGTTCTTCAGATCGCCCACCATGGCCACATGCAGCCCGTTTAGCATGCCCAGTTCCGAGCGAATGGTATAGATATCGAGCAATCCCTGGGTCGGGTGCTCGCCGATGCCATCGCCCGCGCTGATGATCGGCTTGGAGGCATAGCGGGCCGCCACCTCCGAGGCTCCGACCTCCGGGTGGCGAAGAACGATCACATCGGCGTAACACTCCAGGGTGCGGATCGTATCGGGCAACGATTCGCCCTTGCTGACGGACGAATACTGCACCCCGTGAATGGGTATCACGGCCCCGCCAAGGCGCTCCATCGCGGCGATGAACGACGAGGATGTGCGCGTGCTCGGCTCATAGAAGAGATTGG
>JAKPQM010000028.1 GCA_029546925.1 Actinomycetes bacterium | reverse complement strand
CTCGTTCGGTTCGATGCCGATCATGACGCTGACCATGCGCAACCGGCGGGAGAGCTTCTTCTTCTTGGCCTCGCTCTTGGTATGTGCGATCTCGTCCTTCAAGCTCACGGACAAGGACAGGAGATCGAGCTCCGCGATCAGGTCGTCGATGGCCTCGGCGCCCATCTTTGCCACAAAGCTGCCGATGCCGTGCTTTTCGATCTCGGCGCGGAATTTGTCCTCGGTCAGAAGCTCGCCCTTGCGCAGGGGCACGTCCTTGGGATCGGTGACGATGTAGCTTTCGAAGTAAAGCACGCGCTCGAGCTCTTTGATGGAAAGGTCCAGAAGGCCGCCGATGCGTGACGGCAGACTCTTCAGGAACCAGATATGCGCCACGGGCGTGGCCAGTTCGATATGTCCCAGGCGTTCGCGGCGTACGCGCGAGTCGATGACCTCGACCCCGCATTTCTCGCACACCACGCCCCGATGCTTCATGCGTTTGTACTTGCCGCAGATACACTCATAGCTCTTGATGGGTCCGAAGATGCGCGCGCAGAACAGGCCGTCGCGTTCCGGCTTGAAGGTCCGGTAGTTGATGGTCTCGGGTTTCTTGACCTCGCCGTACGACCACGCACGGATCTTCTCAGGGCTCGCAAGGCCGATCCTCACGGCCATGTAGTTGGAAGGATCTTTGGGTTTCTCAAAATAGCTGTAAAGGTCTTCCAATTTCTTCCCCCTTTTATTAACCCCGGCCCTCGATCAGGCCGATGTCGAGTCCGAGGCTCTTGAGTTCTCGCATGAGAACGTTGAACGACTCCGGTATGCCGGGCTCCAGCTCGTGCTGGCCCTTGACGATCGACTCATAGGTGCGTGTCCTTCCGGCCACGTCGTCGCTCTTGACGGTCAGGAATTCTTGCAGCGAATAGGCGGCGCCGTAGGCCTCGATGGCCCAGACCTCCATCTCGCCCAGGCGCTGGCCTCCGAACTGGGCCTTGCCGCCCAGCGGCTGCTGGGTGACGAGCGAGTACGGTCCGATGGAGCGGGCATGGATCTTGTCGTCCACCAGGTGATGCAGTTTGAGCATATACATCATGCCGACGGTCACGCGGCCGTCGAAGGGTTCGCCGGAGCGTCCGTCGTACAGCGTCACCCGGCCGCCGTCCATAATGCCGGCGCTGTTCATGATCTTGAGGATCTCATCCTCCTTGGCCGAGTCGAAGACCGGCACCGCGACATGCAGCCCCTCGTCGCAGATGGACTTGGCGATGCGCAGGAGATCCTCGCGCGAGGCCTCCTTGAGGTGCTTGTCAACCTTGGGGGATGCATAGACCTTGCGCAGAAAATCGCGCAGCGATTCTTCCGTGTACTCGGTCTCCATGACCTTGCGCAAGGCCTCGGCCAGGCCGTGCACGGCCCAGCCGATGTGGGTCTCCAGGATCTGGCCCACGTTCATGCGCGACGGCACGCCCAAGGGATTCAAGACGATGTCCACGGGACGGCCGTCGGCGAAGAAAGGCATGTCCTCTTCGGGCAGAATCCTCGAGATCACGCCCTTGTTGCCGTGACGTCCGGCCATCTTGTCGCCCACCGAGAGCTTGCGCTTGATGGCGATGAAGACCTTGACCATCTTGTTGACCCCGGGCGGCAGATCATCGCCTTGCGACAATTTCTCGATCTTGGAGTC
>JAKPQM010000009.1 GCA_029546925.1 Actinomycetes bacterium | reverse complement strand
GATCCCATCGCGGACAAGCTCGTGGTCGTCATCGCGCTCGCGTTTCTCCTCGAACGGGGCCTCTGCTCCTCTTGGGTGCTGCTCATCGTCGTCGCCCGCGAGTTCATGGTCTCGGGCCTGCGCATGGTCGTCGCAGCCCAGGGCACGGTCATCGCAGCGTCGAACCTCGGGAAGGCCAAGACCGCCACGACCATGGTCGCCATCGGCGCCTATCTCTTCCTCGCCGCCCTTCCCGCAGGCGGCTTCACGCAGGTGCTCCATACGATCTCCTTCGTGGTCATGATCGCCGCCATGGTGCTCACGGCATGGTCGGGCATCGATTACCTCATCAAGGCTTGGCCTGCGGTCTCCAAGATGGACTGACCATGGCTTTTCCCCCGGAGATCTACGAGCTTGCCGAATCGGTGCTGGCAGCGGCCCGAAGGAAGGGGATCCGCCTCGCCTGCGCGGAGTCGTGCACGGGAGGCCTCGTCTCGGCGGCCCTCACCGATGTTCCCGGTTCATCCGATGTGTTCGCGGGCGGCGTGGTGAGCTATGCGCTCGACGCCAAGGAGCATGTCCTCGGCATCGATCCCGCCCTCCTCTACGCTCCCGGGATCGGAGCCGTTTCATCCGCGTGCGCCGAGGCCATGGCCCGCAATGTCTCGGAGCTCTTCTCAGCCGATATGGCGGTCTCTGTGACGGGTATCGCCGGCCCAGGAGGGGAGGAGCCCGGAAAGCCCGTAGGGACCGTCTGGTTCGCCTGTAAGACGCCCGCCGGCATCGAATCGGACGTCGCATGCTTTGCAGGCGGCCGCGCCGAGGTTCGCGAGCAGGCTCTCCTGCATGCGCTCGCGCTGCTCTATGGGCATCTTGTGGATCTTTGCCCCTCCGCATGATCGTCTTTCAACGCCGGACCGCCTTTTCAACCCATCGGGTGCGCTGCTCGCGTGCGTATGGTTCGGGCATGCGAACGGCATCCGACAGGCATACGGTAGCTCCGGGTCGGCCTTCCGACAAGTCCATCCCGTATGCTTTTCGAACATCTATTGACCACGAACGGATGTTCGTATAGCATCGAGTACGTCGAAAGGCAGGAGGAGCCATGGCAAAGTCCAGCAAGCAGACCATCCCGTCGATCAAGCCTATCACCGAGGGCGAAGAGCGCGATAAAGCCATCGATGCGGCGAAGAAGGAGATCGAGAGCAAATACGGTGTCGGCGCCATCATGCGCTTCGGCGACAACGACGCCACACTCGAGATCGAGGCCATCCCCACAGGCTCCCTTGCGCTCGATGTTGCGCTCGGCATCGGGGGCGTGCCCCGTGGCCGCATCATCGAGATCTACGGTCCCGAGTCCTCGGGAAAGACCACCCTCTCCCTCGAGATCCTCGCCGAGGCGCAGGCGCTCGGCGGCGTCGTCGCCTTCATCGATGCCGAGCACGCGCTCGATCCCGGCTATGCCGCCCGCGTGGGCGTCGATATCGACGAGGTCCTCATCTCCCAACCCGATTCCGGCGAGCAGGCGCTCGAGATCTGCGACATGCTCGTCAAATCGGGGGCGATCGACGCGGTCGTCATCGACTCGGTCGCAGCCCTCGTGCCGCGTGCGGAGATCGAGGGCGAGATCGGCGACGCCACGGTGGGCGCCCAGGCTCGTCTCATGAGCCAGGCGCTTCGCAAGCTCGCGGGGTCGCTTTCCAAGTCGAATACCACCTGCATCTTCATCAACCAGATCCGCGAGAAGATAGGCGTCTTCTACGGAAACCCCGAAACCACGCCCGGCGGGCGCGCCCTGCGCTTCTTCGCCTCGGTCCGCATGGAGATCAGGCGTGTCGACAGCATCAAGAAGGATGGCGAGGTCATCGGCAACCGCGTCCGCGTGAAGGTGGTCAAGAACAAGGTCGCCCCCCCGTTCAAGCAGGCGGAGTTCGACATCATGTACGGCACCGGCATCTCCAAGGAAGGCACCGTGCTCGATATGGCCGTCGAATGCGGCCTCATCGACAAGATGGGCTCTTGGTACACCTGCGGCGAGGAACGCCTCGGCCAGGGGCGCGAGGCTGCCAAGGAGTATCTGCGCATCAACCCGCATCTGCTCGAGGAGATCGAGGAGAAGGTCCGCCAGCGCATGGGGCTCGAATTCGACGATTCCGAGGTCGGTTCCCCCATCGCCCTCGACGGCGGCACCGTCTCTCCGGGCGCGTAGGCCATGGGCGGCATGCTCCCCATCACGATCGAGCTGCCCGAGAGGCGCGACCAGGCCCTTGGGAGGGCCAAGCCCAAGGGCCTGGTCGTCTGGGGGAGGGGAGACGATTCCCAGAAGCTCGAGCTTCCCGTTGCCGTTGCACGTGCCCTGAAGAAGCTCCAGGAGAACGACGAGCTCGAGCTTCCATCATCCTCCGCTTTCCTGGAGCTGCTCGAGCATACGTCGCTCGCGTGCGCTTGGAAGAGGCTCCTCGGCCTTATCGAGGCGCGTGATTACTCCTCTAGGGAAGCCGACGAGAAGCTCAGGCTCGACGGATATGGAGCGAGCGTCCGCCAAGCCACCCTCGCACGTGCCCAGTCCTGCCATCTCATCGATGATGAGCGGTTCGGCGAGTTCTTCGTGCGGGGTAAGATCAACGCGGGGTGGGGAAGGAAGCGCATTCAACGTGGACTTGAGCTTAAAGGTATACCCCCCTCCTCGGTTCCCGGCTGGCCCGATGAGTATTTCTCCGATGAGGGCGACTACAGCCGCGCCCGCGCCATCGCCGCACGCAAGCAGCTGAACGGCAAGAACGATTTCCAGAAGCTGATGAGGCTCCTCTCATCAAAAGGTTTCCCATCCTCCATTGCCTACCGCGTTGCGTGCGAGCTTGCCGGATCGGAGCGAAATAACACGTAACAGGCCTGAGCGTTCTGCGATGTTTCTATTGGGCGATTGACTTTGCAGGGTGCTCATCCTACGATAGAGACGCCTTAAGGCGTATCCCGTCTTCTGCTCCTATGCGAGACGTTTCTTTCATATGATGTGCGGGTGCTTGTCCGTAGCTCGAGCATGTAAGATATGCATACCTCTTATGGCGGGTTCCCATGTTTTTGCATGGGTCTCCTGAACGAATCTATGAAAACGCACGTCATTTGAGGAGTAACCATGGATGTTCCCATCTTCATCGTTGGACTTGTCTGCCTGGCTGCCGGTGCCGGGATAACGGCAGCCATCATCTCTTCCCGCAATAAATCAGATATCAAATCAGCCCAGAACCAGATCGCCGAGGCGCAGCGCCAGGCCGAGAAGATCAACAGCGAGGCCCTGCGCCAGGCCGAGACCTCCAAGAAAGAGGCTATCCTCGAGGCCAAGGAGAAGATTCTTGCGCTCAAGGCCACGTCAGAGGCCGAGGAGAAGAAGCGCAAGCAGGAGCTTCAGAACCTCGAGAACCGCATCATGCAGCGCGAGGAGACCATCGACCACCGCAACGAGTCGCTCGACAAGCGCGAGCACCAGCTCTCCAGCCTCCAGGGGCAGCTCGACAAGCGCGAGCGCGATCTCGAGGAGCTCGGCATGAAGCAGGCCGCCGAGCTCGAGCGCATCGCGGGCCTCACCAAGGAGGAGGCCCATGAGGAGCTGCTCACCCGCGTTCGCGCCGAGTCTGTGCGCGAGGAGGCGCAGATCCTGCGCGAGGCCGAGATGCGCGCCCGCGATCAGGCCGACAAGACGGCCCGCGAGATCATCTCCACCGCCATCCAGCGCTGCGCCGCAGACCAGGCGGGCGAGATAACCGTCACCTCGGTCCACATCCCCTCCGATGACCTCAAGGGCCGCATCATCGGCCGAGAAGGCCGCAACATCCGCACCTTCGAGCAGGTTTCCGGCGTCAACCTCGTCATCGACGACACGCCCGAGACGGTCATCCTCTCGAGCTTCGACCCGGTTCGCCGCGAGACGGCGCGGGTGGCCCTCGAGAACCTTATCGCCGATGGCCGCATCCACCCCGCCCGCATCGAAGAGCTCTACAAGAAAGCGGAGGATCTGGTCAACGAGCGTGTCCGCGAGGCAGGCGAGCAGGCTGCTTTCGACGCCGGTATCCACGATCTGCACCCCGAGCTCATCAAGACGCTCGGTGCCCTGCGTTACCGCACCTCGTTCGGCCAGAACGTGCTCCAGCACTCCATCCAGGTATCCACGCTCTGCGGCATCATGGCATCCGAGCTCGGCCTCGATGAGGCTCCCGCCAAGCGCGCGGGCCTGCTCCACGACCTCGGCAAGGCCATCGACCATGAGATCGAGGGTCCCCACGCGGTCATCGGCGCCGATCTTGCCCGCCGTTACGGCGAGAAAGCCAACATCATCCATGCGATCGAGGCGCACCATGCCGATGTCGAGCCCGATACGGTCCTCGATGTCCTCGTGATGGCTGCAGACGCCATCTCCGCCGCCCGTCCCGGTGCGCGCCGCGAATCTGCCGAGACCTATATCAAGCGCCTCGAGAAGCTCGAGGAGATCTCCAACGCGCATGCCGGCGTCGAGCGCACCTATGCCATGCAGGCTGGGCGCGAGTTGCACGTCATGGTCGAGCCCGAGAAGATCTCCGATGCCCAGGCGACGGTGCTCGCCCACGATATCGCCAAGCAGATCGAAGACGAGATGGAGTATCCCGGCCAGGTTCGCGTCGTCGTCATCCGCGAGTCCCGCGCCGTCGGCGTGGCGAAGTAGCCCATGGCAAGCGCCTCGGCAGACCTCACGAGTTTTGTCGAAGCCGCCTGCGGGAGCGGCGCTTTGCGCGTCGAGGAGAACCTCGGCGCCGGATATGTGCGGCTGCGCGTTGCCGAGGCGGAACGCCGCCAAGCCAAACACGATATCCGCTGCATCGAGGATGTCGTCATCGAGATGCTGAGGAACGCCCGCGATGCGGGCGCCCGCCATATCTATGTGGCCAGTTCCCGCGAAGGCGATATCCGGACCATCGTCATGCTCGATGACGGCTCGGGTATCCCCGAGAACATGCACGGCAAGATCTTCGAGGCGCGCGTCACCTCGAAACTCGAGAGCGTCCACGTCGATCGCTGGGGCGTCCACGGCCGCGGCATGGCGCTCTTCTCCGTGAGGGAGAACGTCGAATCCGCGATGGTCGTCTCATCGGCCTTGGGCAAGGGCTCCGCCATCAAGGTCGTCTCGAATGCGAATGTCCTTTCCGAGCGCGCCGATCAGTCCACCTGGCCGCTCATCTCGCAAGATGAGGATGGCAGAAGCATCTGTGTGCGCGGTCCTCACAATATCATCCGTACCTGCGCGGAATTCGCGTTGGAAGAGCGGGGGGCCTGCGAGGTCTACCTGGGCTCCGCCGCCGAGATCGTCGCAACGGCCCATGCGCGCGCGCCCCGAGCCCCGTCCGATACCGACCTGCTCTTCATCGATGACCTCTCGGCGCTTCCCGTCCCCACGCGCTTGCGCGTCGCCGCCGATGCGGCGGAGCTTCTCGAGCAGGCACGGGCCTTGGGCTTCGAGATGTCCGAGCGCACGGCCCACCGCATCATCGCGGGGCAGATCAAGCCCGTGCGCAGCGTCGCATCCCAGCTCCTCTCCGCCCCACCTCAAGCTCATCCTGAGGTAGACCTTATGCGTGCCCACAAGGGCCTGAAGATGACCAAAGACGATAGAGATGCCTTCGCGCTCGAGATGGAGAAGGCCTTCTCGTTCGTCTCGTCTCGTTACTACGTGCGCCTCTCGCGCGACCCCAGGGTCCGCGTCTCATCGGACAAGATCACCGTCACCTTCGACGTTGAGGATGTCGACTAGCGTACATGCAGGTACATCATAGGTTTTTGCCTTTTCAAACGGCGCTTGAACGTCTACTATGGATGAGTACAGAACATACGGTCCTGAAATACAGAACGCGATATCAGGAAACACGCAGGAGATGCAGCATGGACTATCTGAAGGTGTCGTCAAAATCCTCACCCGCATCCGTAGCCGGTGCTATCGCAGGATTGGTCAAGGATGAGGTTCCCGTCAACATCCAATGCGTCGGCGCGGGTGCGGTGAACCAGGCGGTCAAGGCCATGGCCATCGCGCGCGGCTTCCTCATCCCCACGGGTATCGATATCTCCTGCGCCCCCACGTTCTCCGATATCGAGATCGGCGGGGAGAGCCGCACCGCCATCCGTTTCGCCGTGTACGTGCACCGCCTTGTCCCGCAGTCCCGCGCCACCGAATCCTCGGACGATACCTACGAGGTGTATGCCTAAATGACGAGCCCTTCGCTTGTCGGTAAGACCTACCTCGTCAAAACCTTCGGCTGCCAGATGAACCTCCACGACTCCGAGCGCGTCTCGGGTCTTCTCGACTCATGCGGATGCAACGAGGCCGGCAGCCTCGAGGAGGCCGACATCGTCGTCTTCATGACCTGCTGCGTGCGCGAGAACGCCGATCAGCGCCTCTACGGCCAGGCATCCGCGCTCGTCAGCATGCCGGCGCCTCCCTCGGGAAAGCGCGTCGTCGCCATCGGCGGCTGCATCGCCCAGCGCGACGGCGCGCTTATCAAGGACAACGTCCCCGCCTGCGACGTCGTGTTCGGCACGAGCGCGCTCGATAAGCTCCCCCAGCTTCTCGAAGAGGCCCTCGCCTCCGATGTGCGCCGTGTCTTCGTGAACACCGATGAGGAGGGTTCCTCGTTCTCGACCGACCTTCCCGCCCGCCGCGCGCAGGCGTTCCACGCATGGGTTCCCATCATGTACGGCTGCAACAACTTCTGCACGTACTGCATCGTCCCCCACGTGCGCGGTCGCGAGCGGAGCCGCATCTTCGAGACGGTCGTCTCGGAATGCGCGCGGCTTGTAGACGAGGGTGTCCGCGAGATCTGCCTCCTCGGCCAGAATGTCAATTCATATGGACGGGACCTCTACGGCTCGCCCCGTTTCTCCGAGCTCATCCGTGCGGTGGGGGAGACGGGCGTCGATCGTCTCCGCTTCACCTCGTCCAACCCCAAGGACTTGGACGATGACGTCATCGCAGCCATGGCGGAGACGCCTGCCGTGATGCCCCACCTCCACCTAGCCGTCCAGAGCGGCTCCACGCGCATCCTGAAGGCCATGAACCGCTCCTATACCCGCGAAGAGTACCTCGGCCTCGTGGGGCGCCTCAAGGCCGCCATGCCCGATCTCGCCCTCACCACCGATGTCATCGTCGGCTTTCCGGGCGAGACCGAGGAGGATTTCCTCGAGACGCTCTCGCTTTTCGAGGAGGCGCAGTTCGCGGGTGCCTTCACCTTCATCTACTCCAAGCGTCCCGGCACCCCGGCCGCAGAGATCGACGATCCTACGCCCGCCGATGTCATCCAGGGGCGCTTCGATCGCCTTGCCCATCTTGTCGAAGACCTCAGCTGGAAATCGAATCAGGCAGACCTCGGCCGCCAGATCGAGGTGCTCGTCGAATCCACCTCTAAGCGCTTCGATGACGTCATGGTCGGCCATAGCGCCAAGAACCAGACGGTCCACTTCTCGCTGCCCGAGCATATCCCTGCCGCAGATCTCGTGGGAAAGCTCGTCACGGTCGATATCGACCGAGCACGTACGTGGTACCTTTCGGGCTCCATGGTGGGAGAGGCCCGATGATGTATACGGGCCCCCTCCTGTGCATCGTGGGTCCAACCGCCTCGGGCAAGAGCGCTGTTGCCGAGCGCGTGGCAGACCTCGTCTCGGGCGAGGTGGTTTCGATCGATGCCATGCAGGTCTACGTCGGTATGGATATCGGAACGGCCAAGACGCCCGTCTTTGAGCGCAGGCGCAGCCTGCATATGATCGATATCTGCCCTATCACCGAGAGCTACTCCGTCGAGCGCTTCCAAGCCGATGCGCGTTCGTGCATCGATACGCTCCGCGCCGCAGGTATCGCCCCCGTGCTCTGCGGCGGGACGGGGCTCTACCTCAATGCCGTCATCGATGAGATGGATTTCGCGCCCGGCTGCCGAGGCGATGCGCGTCGGGCGGCCTATGAGGAGCTTGCCCGCCGCGAGGGTGCCGACTACCTGCATGGCCTTCTCGTCGAGCGCGATCCCAAGAGCGCGGCCGCAGTGCATCCCCATAACATTCGCCGCGTCATCCGCGCACTCGAGTTCTGCGACGAGGGCAAGAGCTATGCAGATTCGCTCGAGACGCTTCATGAGCGCACACCGCATTACCAGGCCCGGATCTTCGGGCTCGACATGCCGCGCGAGCTGCTCTACGAGCGCATCGACGCACGTGTCGACGAGATGTTTTCCCAAGGGCTCGTCGAGGAGGTTTCGCGCCTCCGGGAACAGGGCCTCTTGACTGCAACCACGGCCGGCCAGGCGATCGGCTACAAGGAGCTGCTCGAGGCGTTGGGCGGCCTCATCACCCTCGACGAGGCGCGCAGCGCGATCAAGGCAGCAACGCGCCATTATGCGAAACGCCAGATTTCATGGTTCAAGCACGATGGGCGCGTGCGCTGGATCGATATGGGTACACATGATAATGAGACAGCAGCCCGTCTGATCGTATCGGAGAGCATAGATGGCACGCTTTGAGCATCATTCCACAGCATTCGTCCCCGAACGCGCCATCCTCGTGGGCGCAGATCTCGGCAGATCCGACTGGTCGCTCGATGATTCGCTCGACGAGCTGGGTCGGCTTGCCGAAACCGACGGCGCCGAGGTCGTCGGGGTGCTCACCCAGAGGCTCGACGCGCCCATTCCCAAGACCTTCATCGGCAAGGGAAAGGTCGAGGAGGTCGTTTCCGCAGTACGAGCACTCGATGCCGATGTCGTCATCTTCGATGATGAGCTCACGCCTTCCCAGCAGGCGAATCTCGAGAAGGCCGTGGGCGACCCCATCAAGATCATCGACCGCACGGCGTTGATCCTCGATATATTCGGTCAGCATGCGACGACCCGCGAGGGCCAGCTGCAGGTCCAGCTCGCCCAGCTCACATATGTCTTGCCACGCTTGCGCGGCATGTGGAGCCACCTCGTGGGCGAGCAGACCCGCGGCGGCATCGGAAGCCGTTTCGGACAGGGAGAAAGCCAGCTCGAGGTCGACCGCAGGCTCATCAGGAGGCGCATCTCGACGCTCAAGAACGAGCTGAAGACGCTCGAGACCCGGCGCGAGGTGCAGAGCAAGGCCCGATGGGAATCAGGCGTATACCGCGTGTCGCTCGTGGGATATACCAACGCCGGCAAATCAACGCTCTTAAATGCCCTCACCGGTGCGGATGTGTATGCAAGAGACGAGCTCTTCGCCACGCTCGATCCTACGACGCGGGCGCTCGAGCTCGAAGAGGGCCGCAAGATCACGCTGACCGATACCGTCGGCTTCATCCAGAAATTGCCCACCATGCTCGTCGAGGCATTCAAATCCACGCTTGCGGAGGCGCGGGTCGCAGATCTGATCCTTCTCGTGTGCGACGCCTCCGATCCCAACTACAAGCTCCAGATCGCCGCAGTCGAGAAGGCGCTCTCCGATATCGGCGCATCCGAGATCACGCGCGTCTTGGTCTTCAACAAATGCGATCTTTTAGATGGCGATTCCCGCGCCAGCCTCGAGCGGGACTACCCCGACGCGCAGTTTATCTCGGCACGCGAGGCCAGGGGCCTGCGTGGCCTGCTCCATCGCATCGCCCGCGAGGCATCGGAAGGCGATACGACGCTGACCGTGTGCATTCCCTACGGCAAAGGCCTTCTCATCAAGATGATCCGCGAGCGCTGCCAGCTTATCCACGAGTCTTACGAGGAGATGGGCATCGTCGCGACGGTCAGGGCATCGGCGCGCATGGCTGCGACGCTAGCGCCCTATCGCTATGAAGATGAGCCGGCAGATCAGCAATAGAAGCGGCTGATGGATGATGTAGATGGGCAGCGCATGACGCCCGAGGAAATCGAAAGGCCTGATCGAGGAATCCCACAGGGGGTTCGTATAGCCCTCTTCCTGCCACATAAGGCCGCATGACCACCCTGCGAGGAACAAGAACAGGTAGGGGAGAAGCGGATAGTAGTCGGCGGAGATGAAATCGATGCCGGGGATACCGAGCCACGACAGGGCGCCGGCTTGATACAGCGACCTCGGCAGCTCGAGGAGCGTGACGCCGAAGAGGGAGATCGTCCCCTGCGGCAGCTCGAGGAGCATGAGGAAGACGATGAAGAAGGCGGCCGCCCATCCGTATCCTTTCGGCGAGAAGCCGAGCAGCCCGAGGATGGCGGCGATAAGCGTGCAGGCTCCCATGCAGTAGATGATGCCGAAGGATATCATCACGCTGGCATCGATGAGCGACGTAACGATATAGATGGCGAGGGCGACGCCCAGATAGAGCGCAGCGCGTTTGAAGTTGTTCTGGGAAAACGTGCACATGGCGCCGGCGATGATGAGGAACGTCCACGAGATCGAGGCGCGCCAGAGGGGGATCAGAGCCGAGGAAAACCAGACGTCGGCACCGATGCCGTAGAAGAACGCCATATCGTAGGCAAGATGGAACAGCACCATCGAGAGCACGGATATGCCGCGCAGCGTATCGAAGAGACGGACGCGCCGACGAGGTTCGTCCGAAGATGATGTCTGGCTGGTTTGCCCGGCCATGGCCTACGACATGGAGCGGATGAGCGCGGTGACCTTGCCTAAGATGAGGGGATCCGTGGCATAGATGGGCTCCATGGAGTCGTTCTCGGGCTGGAGGCGGATACGGTCCTTCTCACGGTAGAAGGTCTTCACCGTTGCCGAATCGCCGACCAAGGCGACTACGATCTCCCCGTTATGGGCGTCCTGCTGCTCCTTGACGACGATGTAATCGCCATCGAAGATACCGGCGTTGATCATGGACTCGCCGCGGACGCGGAGGATGAAGGAGCTCGCATCGCCGACAAGGGAGGTGGGCAGCACGAGGTTCTCCTCGATGTTCTGCTCGGCGAGGACGGGCACGCCCGCCGCAACACGGCCGACAAGGGGAAGCGAGATGCTGTTGTTGGAGAGATCTTGGGTAACCGTGCCGAGCTTGGAACCTGGGCCCTGCGCCTTGGTGACATCGATCGTGCGCGGCTTCTTGGGATCGCGCTTGATGAGGGAGAGCTCTTCGAGGGCCTTGAGATGCATGTGGACCGTGGAAGGGGATTTGAGGCCCACGGCAGAACCGATCTCGCGAACCGAAGGGGGATAGCCGTGCTCCTCGGTGTATGAGCGGATGTAATCGTAGATAGCAGCCTGGCGTTTGCTGAGTTTTCCGTGTGCCATGGGAGACCTCCTCGATCGCTGTAGAGATTGTATATCACATCAGGGCGAAACGCAAACAAATGTTCTAAATTCTTGTTGACACGAACACCTGTTTCGATAATACTATAAAACAAATGTTCGCCAAACAAGCGTTCTGAATCGATTTATGTCCAGTGGATGGCCTATACCTGAACCAGAGACGCAGCAGATAGGGAGCAGCTAAGATGACACGCACCAACATCATGACGTACCAGACCAGCGGCACGGCGGCCCTTGCGCCCCGAAAGAACGCCTTCACCGTGCACGAGGGAACGCGCAGCAGGCAGCGCGGGGCGCACGCCGAGGCATCCAAGCGCGAGCAGCTCCCCCTTCTCCAGAAACTCGAGTCCGCTCTCGTCATCGGCCTCGTGCTTGCCGCCTTGGGCCTTACGCTCCATCTCGGGTCCCTCAATGCCGCGGCGCGGTTCCAGGGCCTGCTCGATACGGTGCCATCCACCACGATCACCGTCCGCAGCGGTGATTCGCTTTGGGAGCTCGCCGAGGAGCATGCGCCCGAGGGCATGAGCACCGACACCGCCGTCCGTTGGATTAGAGAGAAGAATAACCTCGATACCGCCCTTATCGTTGCCGGCCAAGTTCTCATGGTACCTGCCAGCCAAGGATAGGAGCCGCATCAAAGCCCCTCGTATGCAAACTGGTATGCACCGCTCGCAATACGTTGTGCTATTGTGCATACGTATGCAAAAAGAGGGAGAGCTATGCGTTGTCCTAAATGCGGTTGCGAAAATCTCAAAGTAGTCGATTCCCGTCCCTCTGAGAGCATCGATGCCATCAGGCGCCGGCGCGAGTGCGAGAAATGCGGCTTCCGCTTCACCACCTATGAGCGCCGCGAGGAGATGCCGTTGGTCGTCGTCAAGAAGGATGGCCATAAGGAGCCCTTCGACCGCCAAAAACTCATGCGCGGCCTGCTCACGGCTACCGTGAAGCGCAATATCCCCATCACGGAGCTCGATAATCTCATCTCCTCGATCGAAGACGAGTTCAGGGACAACGGCACCACCGAGGTGAGTTCCAGCGATCTTGGCAACAACGTGCTCATGAAGCTCAAGGATCTTGATCTGGTCGCCTATGTCCGCTTTGCCTCCGTGTACCGCGATTTCAAAGATCTCGACGAATTCAGCCAGACGCTGAGGAGCCTTTCATGACAGAAGATCATGTCAGGCTTGCCATCAAGCGCCTCGATCCTTCTGTCGAGCTGCCCTCCTATGCCTATCTGGGCGATGCGGGCCTCGATCTCAGGGCAAACGAGGAGCTTACCCTTGCGCCGCATGAGCGCAGGCTCATCTCCACGGGCCTTGCCGTTGCGATTCCCGAGGGGTACGCGGGCTTCGTCCAGCCTCGGAGCGGTATGGCCCTCAAACGCGGCCTTTCGATGGCCAACACGCCCGGGCTCATCGATGCCCACTACCGCGGCGAGCTCAAGGTCGTTGCCATCAATCTCGATGATGAGGAGCCCATCCATATCGAGAGGGGAGAGCGTATCGCCCAGCTCGTCATCCAGAAAGTCCCCGTTGTCGAGCTCGTCGAAGTCGACGAGCTCGATGAGACCGATCGGGGAAGCGGCGGTTTCGGTTCGAGCGGCGTCGATTAGGTGTTTCCAGACTCCCCTAATTATTTTGTGTAGAGATATATCGTGCACGATTTATAGGGTATACTCGTGAAAAATCGATCCCAAAAGGGGGAGTCCACTATGGATAATCAAGATGTTCTCGACCTTGTCATCGTCGGCGGCGGCCCTGCGGGACTGTCCGCAGCCCTCTATGCCCGACGTGCCATGCTCTCCACGCGCTTGTTCGAGAAGGAATCGATCGGCGGGCAGACCATCCTGACCTCTGAGATCGACAATTACCCCGGAGTTCCCCATACCGACGGGTATGCGCTGAGCGAGCTCATGAAGTCGCAGGCGGAGGAGTTCGGCGCTGCGCTCACCATCGATGACGTCGCATCTATCGAGCACTCGCCCGAGACGGGCCTCTTCACGACCACGACGGGTACGGGCCGCTTCCTTTCCAAGACCGTTATCGTCTCGGGGGGCGCAACGCCGCGCCTCGCCGGGTTCGAGGGCGAGGCCGCCTTCTCGGGCAGGGGCGTTTCCTACTGCGCCACCTGCGATGGCATGTTCTACCGTAACAAGCACGTCTTCGTCGTCGGCGGGGGCAATTCAGCGGGCGAGGAGGCCCTGTTCCTCACGCGTTTCGCCTCCCAGGTCACCATGATCGTACGCAAGGACCACCTCCGTGCCCAGGCCGTCGTTGCAAAAGAGCTCGAGGAGAGCGAGAAGGTCGATATCCGCTATCTCACAAGCATCGTTTCCGTGAGCGGAGACAAGCTTCTCAAGAGCATCACGTTCCGCAACAACGAGACGGGCGAAACCTATACCGAGGAGTTCGACGAGGGCTCGTTCGGCATCTTCGTGTTCGTCGGGCGCAATCCCGAGACGGCCTTGGTGGCCGATCTTGCCGATCTCGATGAGAGCGGTTATGCCATCACAAACGAGCGCATGGAAACAAAGACACCCGGTCTTTTCTGCGCGGGGGATATGCGCCAGAAATCGCTTCGCCAGATCGTCACCGCTGCTGCGGATGGTGCGATTGCGGCGACAAGCGCCGCTGCCTTCCTCGGCCAACCCATCGAAGGCTGATGAGCTGATTTTTAAATATAATTTGAAATTTGTCCTTCGGAATACCGAGGATTCGGGCCATTCTAAGGCCGAATACCGGCTTGGAATGGCCCGATAGGTAGCGTAGGGTCAAAAAATCGGGATAGGACGAGTCTGTCGCACCATGCTTTGGACGGGCAGCCCAATGATGAAGTTGCCCACAGGATTTATCGCTTATACGATTTATCCTATATAGAGTGAGGCCGATGGTTGCGTGTTGGATCTCGCGCTGCGTAATTCGGGAGGGCTTCTCACGCATACCTGATTATGCAGCGCAACAGATCTCAAGTATCTTCCCGCAGGCTCCCGGGCCCGGTATTCGATGAATCTCTCATAGCCCTCCAGATCAATAAATCCGTGATAATATATCTTATGTAAAGTAATGATTCTGGTGAAACTTGATACCTGGCTAGGAGATATGCGGTATTCGCGATCCCCGCAGTTATCTCCCCCGCTAATGAAAGCAACTAGGTCTTCTAGCTGCGTATTTACGATTACCGCACTTTTCTTAGGCGAGAAAGACTGCGGTAATCGAGAATACCGCAGTCTTCTCAACGGCTTAAAACGGGCCATAAAAGAAAAGAGGGCACTCCCTCTGCCCTCTTCACTATGGATATGGCATCAATACGGTGCGGGCGTTCTCGTTAACCGCCGAATCCGCCGCCTATGCAATCGTAGACCCGTGCGACGCAGACGTATTGGCCCGGATACGGAGCATGGATCATGTACTCCCCGCCGAGGTAGATGGCAACGTGGCCGGTGGAGCAGAAGATGATGTCGCCGGGGTTCAGAACATTCTGGTAGTTGGAAAGGTTGCAGCTCTTCCAATTGCCCCTGCCCTGGACCCAGCTCATAAGACCGGAAACCGAGGTCGCATAGGGCGTGCTGTAGCCGGCCATCTGGTATGAGGTGGCTACGAGGCCGCAGCAATCATAGCCGCTGGCATCGGGGCCGTAGTTACGACCGCTCCACCATGTTTTGTAGGGCATGCCGACGAGCTGATAGGCATTCGCGATGACGTCGGACGAGGCGACGATGGAATTGCCCGAGGAACTGGAGCTGTCCGAGCCGGAGTCGCTGGAGCTGCTGGAGCTCCCCGAATCGTACGAGCCGCTGTTCCCGGCGTCGAGGGCGTCGACGACCGTGGAGAGCCCGGAGTTTTGCGCGGCGGCTTCCTGCTCTGCCTGCCTGCGCGCCTCCTCCTCGGCCTGACGCGCAAGCTCCGCCTGGATCTCGGCGTCGAGCTGGTCGTAGTAGGCTTGCGCCTCGGCGACCTGCGCATCATATTCCTGGAGCTGGCTCTCGATCTCGGCGATCTGCCCCTCCTGCTCCTTCTCGGTAGCCTCGAGCTCGGCTTTCTGCTCTTCGAGCTGCCTCTCGAGCTGTTGGATCTCATCGATGGCACGGGCATCGGATTCCGACATCTTGTCGATGTAGTAGATCACGTTGACGATATCCTCGAAATCGCGGGCGCCCAAGACCAGATCGAGGATGGTGCCCGATCCGCTCTTATACGAGCTCCTCATGCGCTTGCCGAGGATATCGCGGCGCTCGGTGAGCTCGGCCTGCGTCTTCTCGATGGAGGCGTTGGTCTCATCGATCTTGTTGCGCGTCGTTTCGAGTGCACCCGCAGCTTCCATGAGGCTCGATTGGGTGGCGCTCATCTTCTGGCCGAGTTCCTCGAGGTGCGCCCGCGCCGCATCGAGGTCGGCTTGGGTGGGCACTGCCAAGGAAGGCAGGCTGAAGGCGAAGAAGCTCGTGAATGCGAGAAGAAAAGCACAGATCAACGAGCATAGTTTATTTCTGATAAGCACAGGGTTCAGGCTCCTTGCATGCAACTAGAAGGGACGTACGAAGGGGCCGCCGCCATAGAAGGCGTAGACCTCGGCGACGCAGACCACCCTACCGGGGCTCGGCGCATGGATCATCATGCCGCCGCCGATATAGATGCCCACGTGGTTGAACTCGGAACGCGTGAAGACGAGATCTCCCGGGACAAGCTGATCGAGGCTCGTCTTCCAAAGGCCCGCGTTGATGATCGCAAGGCCGAGAGGCTCCGCTCCCCTCCTCCAGGTTCCATCGCCATAGCAATAGCTCACGAGACCGGAGCAGTCGAAGCCGCCTGTCGCGGTGTTATAGCCGCCCCATACATAGGGCCAGCCCAGGCACGAATAGGCTGATGCGACGCCGGCGCCGGGATACGGCCCGCTCGAATCGGTGTTGGGGTTGTTCGTGACTTCAGAGTTGCCCGCATCGGTAGAACCGGCGGTATTGCCCGCATCCGAGTTGCCCCCTGAAGAGCCGCCATCCGAAGATCCTCCACCCGAAGCGCTGCCGCCGGCGGCCTCGATGACGGCTGCTGCAGCGCTCTGACGTGCAGCCTCCTCCTCGGCCTGGCGGGCAAGCTCCGCTTGGATCTCGGCATCGAGCTGGCTGTAGTAGTCCTGCGCTTCCGCGACGAGCGCCTCGAACTCCCCTACCCTCTCCTCGACCTCGGCCACACGCTGCTCCTGGGTCGCCTTCTGGGCCTCGAGCTCGCTCATCTGCTGCTGGAGCTGCCGCTCGAGCTCGTTGATGCGGTCTATGGTCGCAGCATCCTGCTCATTGACCTTGTCCATATAGTAGATGCGGTTCGCGAAGTCTTCGAGGCTGGTCGAGCTGAAGAGCACCTCGAGGAAGTTGACGGGGCCGGTCTTGTAGCCGCTTCTCATATGGCGGCCGAGCAGGGCGCGGGCATCGGCGAGCTCTGCTTGCGTGTCCTCGATCTGACCTTGGGTCTTCTCGATATCGTTATCGGTGCGAACGAGGTCTGCCTCGGCCTCGTCGAGTTCGGATTGGAATGCGATGAGCTGGGAGCCGAGCTCATCGACACGGGCCTGCGCTGCCTCAAGGTCTGCTTGGGATGGCACCGCATGGGCCCTCGTTGGCATGAAGACCATGCCCGTAGTCGCGAGCAGTGCTGCGAGCACTACCGTGACCAGCGATTTCCTAAGAGCCATGACGTGTTCCTTTCGACGTTCGAACATACATTTTAACCGCGATTCCAGGTGAATCCCGAACGTCCACACTATGGCCACGTGTATGGCCATAGTGTGTAATCGCAACAACGCTATTGTACCGGTACGAGCGTGAAGATCTCCTGATCTCCGAAGTCTTCCGCTATGGTCTTGCGCGGGTTCAGGAACGTGAGCTCGAGGATGAACGAGAACCCCGCGATCTCCGCACCGCTCTTCTCGGCGAGATGTGCGGCTGCGACGGCCGTACCGCCGGTGGCGATGAGGTCGTCGACGATGAGGACCTTATCGCTCCCGTCGAGGGCATCTTTGTGGATCTGCAGCGCATCAGTGCCGTATTCGAGTGAATAGGACTCGGTGTAGACCTCGCGCGGGAGCTTGCCCGGCTTGCGTGCGGGAACGAAACCGGCACCGAGCCTGTAGGCAACGGGAGAGCCGATGAGAAAGCCGCGCGCCTCGGCGCCGACGACCTTGGTTATGCCTTGGTCGGCGAAGTGGTCGGCGATGGTGTCGACGAGCGCCTTGAAGGCAGCGGGATCTTGGAAGAGCGGCGTGACGTCCTTGAAAACGACGCCGGGCTCGGGGTAGTCGGGGATGCTGATGATGATGTTCTCAAAATCGAAGTCGGACACGGAGCTTCCTTTCCATGGATGATGCGGGATAGCTGCTATTTCGAGGCGAGCGTATTGCGGACGAGGCGCTTGATGAGCGCTGAGCGGAGCGAGTCGGTCAGCGCGAGCATGCGGTTGAGCGCCTTGTCGGCGCGCTCGCGCGCCTCTTCGGAACGCTCCATCTCCACGCCGCCGGCCTTCGCGGTGTAAACGACGAGCGCCTGCTCGAACATGGCGGACTCGCGGTTGGCTGCCATGACGTACTGGCGGAGGTTCTTGGGGCCGATGCCGAATGTGCGCAGCTCGTCGCAGGCGCGGATGAGCGAGAGATCACGGCCCTCGACGAGATCGCGCCCCTGCGGAGACTTCTTGAACTGGATGAGCCCCACCTCCTCGAGGGAGCGCACGAAGCTCACCGTGGTGCCGCAGACCTCGGGCATGCGATCGATGGGATGGAGCTTCTCGATCATCTCCTGGGAATCGACGATGGCGACCTCCTCGACATCGTCGGGGGAAGCGGTTTTCCTGCCGGGCTCCCTCTCTTGGCGCTCGAGCTGCTCCTTGATGACCGCCAGCGGATAGAAGCGATGTTTCTGCATATAGAGGATGCTCTCGAGGCGGACGACATCCTTGGGCGAGTACTTTCGGTAGCCGCCCGTGGAGCGCAGCGGATGCAGGAGGCCCTCATCTTCGAGATAGCGCACCTTGGAAACCGTGAGGTCGGGATAGGCGGGCTGGAGCTTTTGGACAAGCTTGCCGATGGTGAGGTACTCGAAATCAGGCATAATCGTCTAGCTCTCCGTCTGGGGGGCGCGTTGGCGCCTGTTGGTGTGGAAGACCATCCTGAAGGTGCCGATCTGGATGGTCGAACCGTCTTTGAGATCGGCTTCGGAGACGATGGCGCCATCGACCCACGTGCCGTTCAGAGACGAGAGGTCCTCGATCGTGGCATGCCCGTGCGCTACATTGGCCAGATCCATGCGGGCATGGTGCCGCGACACCGTCATATCGTTCAAGAACACGCTGTTCGAGGGGTCGCGGCCGAGCGTGATGACATCGGCGTCCAGATCGAACGTATCGCCCAGATGCGGGCCCTTGACAATGGTGAGCGTGGGATAGACGGGCTTGGGGGCGCTCATCAGATCGGGAACGGTGGCATCCGCGGAGGGCATGCGGAAGATCTCGGTCTTATCATTTGAGGTGGTGCTGTCTGAAGGCTGCATGGCTTTCTCCTTGAAAAAACGCCGTCCCTCTAATAATAGCGCTATCGGCAGGCTATGCAGTCCATCTCGATGAGCGCGCCCAAGGGAAGGGCCGAAACCCCCACAACATTGCGTGCGGGGGCGGGCATGATGAACCGGGCGGCGTAGATGTCGTTCACGGCCTCGAGATCGTCGAGATCCGCGAGGTAGATGGTGGTCTGCGCGACGTCGTCGAGCGTGCAGTCGACCTCGGCGAGGATCGCCTCGATGATGTCGATGACGCGCGTCGTCTGCTCGACGATGCCGCCTTCCACGAGTTTATAGTCGTCATCCGCCGAGATGGGCAGCTGCCCCGAGGCGAAGACGAGACGCCCGGCTGTCGTGCCTTGCGAATAGGGTCCGATGGCCTCCGGGGCCTTGCGTGCGTTGATCGCGTATTTCATGAGCCGTTCCTCCCTTGCCGCGCCTCCTCGAAGGCATCGGTGCCGTAGGCGTCTTCCAAACGTGTGAGCGCTGCATCGAGCGCCCAAGTCGGGCATGCGATGTTGAAGCGCTCGAACGAGGCGCCCTCTTCTCCGAACAGAGCTCCGCTGTCGAGATACAGCTGTGCCTGCCCATGCAGGAACTGCTCGCGGATCCCGCTGTCCATCCCCCAGGATGAGAAGTCGACCCAGGCGAGATAGGTGCCCTCGAGGGGATGGACGAGAAGCCCGCCGAGCTTGCCGTCGAGACGATCCTTGAGCAGGGCGTAGTTCTGCATGACGGTGCCGATGAGCCCGTCGAGCCACCCTTCGCATCCGTTGTAGGCGGCGATGAGCGCCGGATAGGCGAATGCGTTGAGCTGGAAGAATCCCTGTGCTTCGTATGCGGCCTCGTATGCGGTGCGCAGGTCGTTTCCGGGGATGTATATGACCGAGCCTTGGGTTCCCGCGAGGCTGAAGGTCTTGGAGCAGGACGTGAGGACGATGATGCGCTCGGCTTGGGCCGCGCTCGCCAGCGAGAGCAGCGTGCGGTGCGTATGACCGGGCATGACGAGATCGTTATGGATCTCATCGCAGAGGATGTAGATGCCGGCATCGGAGCAGATGGCGACAAGGCGCGCGAGCTCTTCCTCCGTCCACACGCGCCCGACGGGATTGTGGGGGCTGCAGACGATGATCGCTTTCACGCGCCCGTCGCGGACGAGTTCTTCGAGGCCCGCGAAGTCCATGCGCCAAGAGGCCCCGTCGAAGACGAGCGGGTTTCTCACGAGTGAGCGGCCGGTCCTCTCGACGGCTGCGGAGAAGGGATAGTAGACGGGCGGTTGGATGATGATGCCGTCGCCCTTCTCGCTGCAGGCATTGACAGCCGTGTAGAGCGCGGGGACGACGCCGGGCGACGTGACGATCCATTCCCGTTGGGGTTTCCATCCGTGGCGGCGCTCCTGCCACGAGATGCAGGCGTCGTAGAAGGCGTCGGTGGGGTCGGTATAGCCGAGCGAGGTCGAGTCGATGAGGCGGTGCAGCGCGGCTTTGATGGGATCGGGGGTGAGGAACTCCATATCGGCCACGCTCAACGGTATGACGTCGGATGCGACATCGGGGTTGTCGGCGAGCATCGCCTCCCATTTGGAGGAACCGGTTCCGCGGCGTTCGGGCAACGTGGTGAAATCGT
This sequence comes from Actinomycetes bacterium, assembly GCA_029546925.1. Classification (GTDB taxonomy): domain Bacteria; phylum Actinomycetota; class Coriobacteriia; order Coriobacteriales; family Atopobiaceae; genus RUG721. Next base: position 3,305 of record JAKPQM010000009.1, on the reverse strand, counting down.
AGTCCATGGAAAAATCCCCATCCTTCGATTTTATGGTTCAAGCATAAGCCCCAGCATACCGCTCGAGGCGCATCATCGACCGTTTCTTAAGCCGCGCGCACCGATATAGTCGGCATCTGGACGCAGCAGATCCCATGAGGCCAGGGTCTGCGCATCGACCTCCACCCTATCCTCTCGTGCGAGCAGCTCGCCCCAGGGAAGCTCCGAGATTGCCCGGGAAAGGGATGCGTGGCCTTGCGGGTGGACGTAATCGAATGAGAGGAAGCTCCTGAACAGACGCGGTGAGAAGGACGGCGGGACAAAGACGACGAAGGAGCCGCATGCGGTACGATCGAGATGCGCGAGGACGCAGGGGACCCCGTCGAAGGCCACGGTCGCGACGGATCCGGGCTCGGGAGGCAGCTGGTCCTCGATGTAGTCTGAGATAAGCTCCCCGGCACGTGCTCCGCAGAGGAGCAGCGGGACGAGCAGCGCGTCGGCATCCTCGACTGCGGTTCCCGCAAAAGCCGGCATGCCCCCCTCCTCTATCGCGGCGACGAAATCCATCCAGCCTCCCAGGATCTCGCGGCGCGCGGCGGCGTCGATGAGCATGTACTCCCGCTCCCCTCCCCTGATGACGAGGGGAATCGAGATGAGGGCCCCGTCGCCGGAGAGCACGGCCGAGAACGAGCAGGAACCTGCGGCAAGGCGTTTCGAGGCCGAGAGCGCTTCGACGAAGCTTCTGGCGCCATCGCCGGATACGAAGCGGTATAAGGCTCCGGTGAGATCGTAGAGCGCCACGCCTCGGCAGGCCTCCTCGAGGGGCGTCTCATCAAGATAGGAGATCACGCGGCCATCCTCGATCGAAGCCCCCAGATAGCCGTGCTCCTGTGCAAGCGGCCCTGCCACGATCAGATCTCGCCCTCGAACAGGGGCAGCGCGAAGATGTTCAGCGCGGGAATCCGATCGAGTTCAGGCGATGCCTCGATAAGCACCATGCCAAGGCCCTGCCCCCCCTGCGTCCAGCTGACGGCGCCGATTACCTGGTTCGGCACGACAAGGATCGAGTCACGGAGCATGGTGGACTCGAACACAAGCTCCTCCCCCGTCTGATAGAAGCCGATGTCGGTGGTATCGCGCGGATAGACGGGGCACTGGAAGCGGAAATCGTAGGCAAAGGGCTGCGCGCCGATGAGCCAGGATGACGAGGCGATGCGCCGCGAGCTTCTGACCGAATAGGCCCAGTCGAGCAGCGCAATCGTGTCCGACCATCTGCCCCAGTCGCTCTCGCAGCCGAGGACGCAGGTGTAGAGTGTGGCACCGTCTCTGCGGGCGGCCCCCAGGAAGCAGTAGCCCGCTTTCTCGGAGCCGGTCTTGATGCCGAGCGCGCCTTCATAGATATCGAGCAGGTAATCGGTCGAATTGAAGGCTTGGAGCACGCCATCGGCGTATGCCTCGGTATAGCCGAGGCGAACCGTGCTGGCTATGAAGGGGTAGTTCTCGAGCGCATAGCGGCCAAGGATCGCGAGGTCGCCTACCGTCGAGTAGTGCCCCTCCTCCTCGAGGCCATGGGGGTTCGAGAAATGGGTATGCTCCATGCCGAGCTTCTGGGCCTTCTCGTTCATCAGGACGACGAAATCATCCAAGGAGCCCGCAACGTTCTGGGCGACATAGCAGGCCGCATCGTTTCCCGAATAGACGAGCATGACCTGCAGGAGCTCGCGCAAGGTTGGCGTGTCGGTGGCGACGAAGCCCGCCGTTTGGGAATAGGGGCCCAGATCGATTGGGTCGATCGTGCACGGGGCATCGAGGTCCATGCCGCTGTCGAGCGCTACGACGGCCGTCATGACCTTGGTGATCGACGCCATGCCCATCTCCTCATCGGCGTTGCTGCTCCAGAGAACGTTTCCCGAAGCGTCGCAGACGATGGCGGCATGGGCCTCGGAGATCTCGGGGGCCGTGTCGAATGCCAGGGCAGGCTGCGCAAGCAGAAGCATGCCTGCGAGCACTGCGGAGATGAAGGCGCTAACCCTCATCGCTGCTCTTCTTCCGGATGATGCAGATGCCCTTGACGGTATAGACGATGGCGGTGAGCAGCGAGAAGATGAGCCCGATGTAGATGAAGAAGATGCCGAGGGCGGCGGATTGCGCATTGAGGCCGGGTAGCCAGGATGCGGTGACGATGGAAAGGCCCTCGACGATGGGCTGCCCGATCAGCATGTCGCAGAAGCCGAACATGAGAAGGGCGGTTGCAAGCTTGCCGATGAGGATGACGTCGACCGGACGATGCTGGTACTGCTGGAGGACGATGGCGCCGCCTGCAAGGTACACATCGCGGCTGACGACGAGCAGTGCGACCCAGAAGGGCAGCTCGTCGGTCATGACGAGACCGATGACACCCGTGAAGAGCAGGACGCGATCCATGATGGGATCCATGATCTTCCCTGCCCAGCTCACCGTCTGCGTATGGCGGGCAACCTGGCCGTCGAGGAAATCGGTGGTGGCGGCGATGATGTAGCAGACGAGTGCGATCGGCCGCGCGTCATCGCGGGGAAAGAGGAACAGGAAGAAGAGGGTAAGGACGAGGCGGCAGAGCGTGATGAAATTGGCGAGCGTGAAGATATCGTTCGAAGGGTTATCCGCAGTGCCGGTTGGGCTCTGGATCCCTCCTGCCAGCTGCCTTCGAGCCGTTTCGGGGTCGACGGCATGCTTGATCTGCTCTGATACGCTCTTCTGCTCGGACACGACGTGCTCTTTGCTCTCGAAAGGTTGTTTTCCGCTATGAGATTGTATACCCCACCGGAAGATGGATGCGCAATATATCGCACGAGAGCATGACAAGTGCACAAGCGTGCGCGGGCTAGGTGAAGCATGCAGCGCCGATGAAGCGCCTGAGCACGCGGATCGCGTGGAGATAGCTGCGCTTGGATATGCGCTCGTCGACCGCATGGATGCGCCTCTCGTCCTCGGGCGGGACGAGGAAGGGAAGCACGCGCACGCTCTGCCTGCTCACGGCCTCGTAACGGATGGCATCGCAGCCTCCGCGCATGCAGAGGGGGACGAACGAGACACCGGGATAGCAGTACGAGAACGTCTCTTTGAGCATTTCGTAGAGCTCGCCAGAGGGCGCATCCACGCGCGCTGCGGGCGTCGCATGGACGAGCTCGACCTCGATCCCATCTCCTGCGGCAGCGCGTATGCAGTCTAAGAAAGCCTCGATATCGTGGCCGGGGAGCAGGCGGAAGTTGATCGTCGCCGTCGCATCGTATGGGAGGATGTTCTCGGAAGGCGACGATCCCCCGATCTGCGTGACGGCCATGGTATCG
>JAKPQM010000120.1 GCA_029546925.1 Actinomycetes bacterium | reverse complement strand
GATCTGCGCCGCCGTACGCGCGATACGCGTTCCGGCCGCATCATCGACGGCTATGATGTCCCCAACGAATCCGAATCGCGCCCCAAAGCCTACGTGGAGCTCAGATCCTACCTTCCCACGGCGGGCGGCCCCATGGGCGATTACGGCGCCTTCGCGACAACCTCCGGCGTGCATTCGCGGGCAACCGGTGCCGCCGTCCCCCCCAACACGGGTTCTTCGGCCGGCTCCTATTCGCATTCCGAATACGACGCGGGCCACGCCTACAACAACACCGCGATCGATGCCGGAAGGATCTCGCGCCTCTCGTCGACGCGCAGGCGCTACGATGGAGATGCGGCGCGCGGGTCGCGCCCGTCCTCGCGCTCGCGCACGTATCATCGCGACGATATCCGCACGCGCCGCGTCTCGCGCAGCCAGTATCAGGATGACCGCTCGTTCGATGACGAGGTCGAGCCGTACGAGGCCGCCTCAACGGAGCGGGGGAGGCGTTCCTCGCACAATATCGCCCGGATCGAGCGTCCCACGCTTATGAACCGCAGCTCCCGCAACCGCGATTTCTACGCCGATGCGGATCGCCGGGAACCTTCGGGGGGCATCGTCGGCCTCATCATCGACTGGTTCAAGGATTCCCGCCATGCGCTCGCCACCGTCATCACCTTATTCGGCGTCATCCTCACGCTCATCGTGATCTTCTCGATCAGAAGCTGCGTCTCGGGCGTGGGCACCGAGGCGAATCCCAACCGCACGGTCGGAGTGACGCCCGCGCAGCCCACGACAAACGAGGTGAAGGATACCGGTGCGAGCGAGCAGACGGTTCCCGAGATCGCCAAACCCGAGGAGCCCTCGGTCGTCATGGTCAAGGTGAGCGTTGCCGAGGGACAGGTCTCCTGGCTCGAGATCCAAGCCGATGGCGAGAGCGTCATCGCCGATACCGTCACGGGTCCGTGGGAGCAGACCTACGATGTCAAGACGCAGCTCATCGTCCGTGCGGGCGATATCTCGGCCGTGAGCGTCTTCGTCAACGGCGAGCAGCGGCAATTCGAGATGAAATCCTCCGGCGTCGGTACCATCACGGTCGATGGCCCTCCCGCGACCGCCACGGATGGCGGGGAGACGAGCCAGACTCAGGGTCAGGTTCAGGTCCAGGATGAGACCCAGGACCAGAGCCAGGATTCTGCGGATACCGACAAGGGGGAGCCCGCCGCCACGAACGCGGATGGCGACGAGTACCAGTACACCTATAACGGCTACGATATCTATATCGACCATCGAAACGGCAACCTGTACTGCATCGATCCCGAAACAGGTGCGAAGCTCAATCCTGCCGACGGCACCCCGTACAACGGCTAGCATCAAGGAGGCGCGCCCATGGCCAAGGATTCAAGTTTCGATATCGTCTCCGACGTGGATATGCAGGAGGTCGACAACGCCTTCCAGCAGGCTGCACGCGAGCTCGCGCAGCGCTACGATCTCAAGGGTTCGGGCGCCTCGATCGAGTTCTCCCGCAAGGAGGGGTCGTTTCTCATCACGGCTCCCTCGGAGTTCGTTGCGAGCCAAGTTGTCGATGTGCTCGGCTCCAAGCTCGTTAAGCGCGGCGTCGATCTGAAGGCGCTGCGCATGGATAAGCCCCAGCCTGCGGCCGGCATGTCGGTTCGCCAGACCGGTCGCATGGTCCAGGGCATCGATTCCGAGGTCGCCAAGCGCATCTCCAAGGATATCCGCGACACCAAGCTCAAGGTCAGGCCCGCCATCGAGGGTGAGAAGCTCCGCGTGAGCGCATCCTCCAAGGATGCCCTCCAATCCGTCATCGCCTTCCTGCGCGATCAGGATTACGGCCAACCCCTCCAGTTCGTCAACTACCGCTAGGATCTTTATGCGCATCCTCTACATAACGCTGGGTTGCGCCAAGAACGAGGTCGACACCGATCGCATGCGCGCCCTCCTTTCGGCTGGGGGCTTTAAGGAGGCCCACCAGGTTGATGAGGCGGATATCGCCTTGGTCAATACCTGCTCGTTCTTGGAGTCGGCCACGACGGAATCGATCGAGACCACGCTCATGCTCGCCAATGAGGCGTCCCGGGGCGTCCGCTCGGTCCCCATCGTCATGTGCGGCTGCGTCCCCTCGCGCTACGCGGAGGGCCTCGCGGAGGAATTGCCCGAAGTCGCCGCATTCGTGAGGCACGACGAGGAGGACGGCATCGTCGGGGTCGTCCGCCGCGTGCTCGGCCTCGAGGCTCCATCCGGCGCGCCCCCAACGGTGCTGCGCACTATCGAGGGCCCGAGCGCTTACCTCAAGATATCCGAGGGCTGCGATCGCTTCTGCTCGTTCTGCGCGATCCCCTACATCAGGGGACGCTACCGTTCCCGTACGCTCGACGAGCTGCTCGAAGAAGCGCGGGCCCTCCTCGCGGGCGGCGTGCGCGAGCTCGTGCTCATCGGCCAGGATACCGGCATCTGGGGTACCGATATCGCCTCGGACCTCACGCTCGCCGATCTGCTCCGCGCGATGGATGGGCTCGCCCAGCCCTACCACGCTTGGATCCGCGTGCTCTACCTGCAGCCCGAGGGCATGACCGACGAGCTGATCGCGGCTATCCGCGATCTTACGTGCGTGCTTCCCTACATCGACATCCCCATCCAGCACTGCTCCGCACGGGTGCTCAAGGCCATGAACCGCTCCGGATCGGCATCCGCGCTCCGCGAGCTCTTCGAGCGCCTCCGCGCCGAGATCCCCGGCATGGTCCTGCGCACGACGGCCATGGCGGGTTTTCCGGGCGAGACGGACGAAGAGGCGGATGAGCTCGCCTCGTTTCTGCGCGATGAGGGCTTCGACTACTGCTCGGTCTTCTCGTTCTCCGCAGAGGAGGGCACGCGTGCCGCCCAGCTGGACGGCCAAATCCCCGACGATGTCAAACTCGAGCGCACGCAGCGCCTGATCGATATCGCCGAGCGGCAGGGCTTTTCTGCCACCGCGTCGCATATCGGCGAGGTCTGTGACGTTATCATTGATGGTGTCGAGCAGACCGGCAGCGGCTTCGAGCTCATCGGCCACACGTGGTTCCAAGCCCCCGACTCGGATGGCGTCGTGCATATCGAGGAGGGCGACGCTTCTGTTGGCGACATCGTATCGGTTGAGCTCGTCGATTCGTTCTGCTACGAGATGATCGGGCGTATCGTCGAGGTTCGGGAGTAGGGGAGTCCCCATGGCAACTGCAAGATCCTCCATCATGACACCCGCTAATCTGGTGACCATCGTCCGTATGGTCTCCGTACCCCTGTGGCTTGCCATCGCCGAGGCGTTTCCCGCATCGGATGGCGGCTCATTCTCGTGGGGCGCGTTTTTGACCTTCGTGCTCTACGTCGCGCTCTCCCTAACCGATAAGCTCGACGGCTATCTCGCCCGCACCCGCAATGAGGTCACCACGTTCGGCAAGTTCCTCGATCCCATCGCGGACAA
>JAKPQM010000117.1 GCA_029546925.1 Actinomycetes bacterium | reverse complement strand
CGGCGAGCTTACGCAAGCGTTGATGCGTACTTTGCCGCCGGAGCAGCGGAAAGGCTATTTCATCAATCCGCGCCAATTCGTTAGTCGTCAGAGTCTGACCGATGCCGTCTATGGCACCATGGGGATCAGCCAGGAGGAACTTGACCGGCAGCGCAAGAAGGCGAAGCTAGTCGAGCAGCTGCTGGTCTTTGCAGACGACCCGAAAGGCCTCCAGATGATGGTCAAAGGCAAGGATGCCGAGTTCGACGGCGAGTTCTTTGCTATCTTGGGCGGCATGCTCGAACAGGCAAGGGCGACCGGTGACGAGAAGAGCCAGGGCCGGTTGGAGATGTTGCGGGAGAGTCTGCTCCCGATGACAACCTGGGGCAAGCGCGCACAAAAGCAGCGAGCCGCGATCGAGTCGCTCAAGGACGTGAAGAATCCAGAGGGCCTCTTGGAGAAGATCGTTTCCGGTGACGATGATGAGGTCTCGGCTATTGCATTTGCCGCGCGCCCCGCGCTGGACTACAAGTTCTTCGAGTCGCTGACAAAGCGCGTGGATGAGGCGCAGGGCGCTGAGAAGGAGCGGCTCACCAGAATACGGGAGCGACTGCTCGACCTCACCCAGCAATTGGATCAAGCTGCCCGCGAAGGCATTGAGGATAGCGTTAGCCTGCTCCAGGAGATAATCAACGCGCCCAGCCCGCGTTCTGCGGTACGCGAGCACGTCGAGGAAATCGATGACGTGTTCATGAGTGTGTTGTCTCGCAACATGGAGGCGGCATCGCAGAAGGGTGACAAAGCGCTGATGAGCCGGCTGGGAATGGTTTACGAGGAGATCATGGGCCTCATGCAGGAGAGCGCCCCGCCTGAGGTGCAGTTCATCAACGATCTCGTCATGGCGCCGTATCCAGACGGCACCCGCCAGATATTGAGCGAGAATCGCGAGGCCGTCACCCCAGAGCTTCTCGATCTGATCGGGCGAATGGCCGATGAGATGGCGCAGGGCGAGGATGAGGGCGTCGCAGAAATGGCAAAACGGCTGC
>JAKPQM010000109.1 GCA_029546925.1 Actinomycetes bacterium | reverse complement strand
AACTCGCGCATCGGCAGGGCCTGGATCGCGCTGCGCGAGGACGAGATCGCCTGCCAGGCCATGGGCATCGACAAGACGAGGACGAAGCTCATGGCATTTGCCCTCGGCGCCACGTGGGCGGGCTTCGTGGGGTGCATCCTTGCGGCCAAGACCACGTTCATCAACCCGGCGAGCTTCACCTTCATGGAGTCGGCCATCATCCTGTCCATCGTGGTCCTGGGCGGCATGGGGTCCATCGTGGGCGTCATCGTGGGCGCCTTCTTCCTGATCCTGCTGCCCGAGTACCTGAGGGCCTTCTCCGAGTACCGCATGCTCGCCTTCGGGGCCGCCATGGTGCTGGTCATGGTGTTCAGGCCGCAGGGCCTCATAAGCGCAATGAAGCAGCACTACGAGTTCAAGGCCTCGTGCGGCCCTGAGGCCGGGGAGCCCACATGACGCCGCGCGCACCCGGTGGGGCCCCCATAGCCCTGGAGGTGAAGAACCTCACCATGGACTTCGGGGGACTTCGCGCCCTCGACGACATCAGCATCACCATCGCGCAGGGGGAGATCGTGGCCATCATCGGCCCCAACGGCGCGGGCAAGACCACCTTCTTCAACTGCATCACCGGCATCTACGAGCCCACGAAGGGGGACATGACCGCGAACCCGCCGGGAAAGGCCCCCGTGCGCCTCAACAGGCTCAAGCCGAACCAGGTCACCGCGTGCGGGCTTGCGCGCACTTTCCAGAACATCAGGCTCTTCCCGAAGATGACCGTGCTGGAGAACGTCATGGTGGCGCGCCACGTTCGCACCCGCTCGGGCATCTTCGGCGCGGTGCTGCGCGACGAACGCACGAGGAGGGAGGAGCGAGAGACCGTCGAGTTCTCCTACAAAATGCTCTGCGAGGTGGGGCTCGAGCGGTACGTCAACGAGATCGCGTCCGAGCTGCCCTACGGCGCCCAGCGCAGGCTGGAGATCGCGCGGGCGCTTGCAACCGAGCCTTTTCTGCTCCTGCTCGACGAGCCCGCCGCGGGAATGAACCCGAAGGAGACCTCCGAGCTCGACGAGCTCATCACGCGCATCCGCAACGACATGGGGGTCTCCATCCTGCTCATCGAGCACGACATGAAGCTCGTCATGAGCATATCCGAGCGCATCTACGTGCTCGACTACGGCCGGATGATCTCCCACGGGACGCCCCGGGAGGTCTCCGCTGACCCGAAGGTCATCAAGGCGTACCTCGGGGAGGCATTCGATGCTTAAGGTGAAAAGCATCCACACCTACTACGGCGGCATCCACGCCCTCAAGGGCGTGAGCCTCGAGCTGGCAGAGGGAGAGATCGTCACGCTGATCGGGGCGAACGGGGCCGGCAAGTCCACCACGCTCATGTCCATCAGCGGCGTGGTGCCGCCCCGCTACGGCGAGATCATCTTCATGGGCGAGCCCATCGTGGGGCTCAGCCCCGATGCGATCTTCGCCCGGGGCATCGTGCAGGTGCCCGAGGGCAGGCGGATCTTCCCGCGGCTCACCGTGACCGAGAACCTGGAGATGGGCGCCTACCTCCGTTCGGACAGGCAGGCTGTCAGACGCGACATGGATCACATCTTCACCCTCTTTCCCCGCCTCGCCGAGCGCAGGCGCCAGCTGGGCGGCACGCTCTCGGGCGGCGAGCAGCAGATGCTCGCCATCTCGCGCGGCCTCATGGCCAGGCCCAGGCTCCTCCTTCTCGATGAGCCGTCGCTCGGGCTCGCACCCGTTCTCGTACAGCTCATCTTCGAGACCATCGAGCGGATCAACCGCGAGAGCAAAACGACCATCTTCCTCGTGGAGCAGAACGCCAACATGGCGCTGCGCATCGCGCACAGGGGCTACGTGATGGAGAGCGGTGCCATCGCCATGGAGGACACCTCGGCAAACCTGCTTGCGAGCGAGCGCGTCAAGGCAGCCTACCTGGGGCTTTAACGTTTCCTAGCCTCACGTTGTCGAGGTACACGGTCCTGGGCTCTTTCAGCTGGTAGGAGAACAGGCACACAAGGGCGATGCGGCCCATGTCCATGCGCCTGCCAACGGGCGAGCGCTCCACCTCGTGCAGGTCGATGACCACGCGGTTTGCGCCCGGCTTCAGGGTGAACGTCTTGTTGTAGCGGTCTGCGTACTGCTCGTTGTGCTCGAGGTCGTTGATGCGGACAGTCACGGGCAAAGGCGTGGTTCCCTCGAGGTATGCGTCGAACGCGAGGCTTTCGAAGCCCCGCCAGTCGCGCGGCGGGAAATCGAGCGTCGCCCCCGGGTAGACCCCGGGCTCGAGCCGCAGCTCGAGCGCGTACAGGCCATCTGTCGCGTGAGTTCGCGCCCTGGAAGCGCTGCCCTCCTTCACGACCCAGCGCTTCATCTCGTATGTTGTCTCGAAAGAGGCGAGCAGGGGAAAGTCACGCCTGGCCCTCAGCTCGTCGGCCGCTGCCGCCGCAACCGGAACAAGCGCCGCGAGCACGGCCAGCACTGCAAGCCCTGTCATGGCCACGCGCCTGGCGTGCGGCATGGGCCTGCGGTGCTGGTACGCCACGAGCACGAAGGCCAGCGCGCCCGCCGCGTCCCTGCCGATGTCGCCAAGCTCGAACGACCTGTCCGGCAGGAAGTGCTGGACGATCTCGCTTGCCGCGCCGAAACCCAGGCTGATCGCGAATGCCTCTGCATAGACACGCAAGTCCGCCTTCTGCCGCTCTCTGGTGTCGAGAACCCGCAGAACCACGGCCGCCACTACCATGAAGAGAGGCACGTGGCCGAAATCGAACAGGCTGTCCACAAGAAGCGACGGCGACTTCCCGAGATCCGCAAACAGAAGGACACACACGCAGACCCACAGGAGGAAAAGTCCCACCTTTGTTCTGAAGTTCATGCACCGGTCCATGCAGGCGCTGTAATGCATATTGACAGGGATAAGCAAGTTAAATAATATAAGATCGAATGTCTTATGATCATTGCTGGTTTTCCATGTTTTTGGGTACGATTATCATAAAGTTCACCAGTGCGGATGTCGAGTAGGTCTCTAGGGGCTGACGCTGTATATCCATTGTCCCATGCAGGTTTTTATGG
>JAKPQM010000091.1 GCA_029546925.1 Actinomycetes bacterium | reverse complement strand
TGCCCTTCCCTTGCCTCACCCTCTCTCATATGCTATAATGCCCGCTGTCGCCGTTCCTCTGCAACACGTGGGCGGCGGCTTTTCGTCAGTAGGTATAACGGAGGTTCCACCCCATGCCGAGGCGTCGCTACATCAAGCACGCTCCCGAGACGGTCGACGATCCCAACGCCGGCATTCCCGAATACGCCGTTCTGCCCGTGCGCGACATGGTCATGTTCCCGCACATGGTCACGCCCGTCTTTGTGGGCCGCGAGCGCTCCATTCGCGCCGTCGAAGACTGCATGGCCAACCAGAAACCCATCTGCGTCGTCACCCAGAAAGATCCCGAGATTCAAGACATCGACCCGGCCAACCTGCACATGATCGGCACCGAGGCGCTGATCGGCCGCATCCTGCGCATGCCAGACGGCATGACCTCGGCTCTCGTCCAGGGCCAGCAGCGCCTGCGCATCGTCGAGTTCTTCGAGGGCGACCGCTACCTCAAGGCGCGCGCCATTCCCATTCCCGATCCCACCGACAAAGACAAAGACATCGAAGCCCTCATGGGCTCGGTGCTCCACCAGTTCGAGCGCGTCGTCCAGCTCAGCCGCAACCTGAGCAACGACGCCTACGTCGCCGCCATGAACCTGGAAGAGCCCGGCTGGCTGGCCGACTTCATCGTCACCAATCTCGACCTCACCCTGGCCCAGCGCCAGGAAGTGCTCGAGAGCCTCGTTCCCTCCGAGCGCCTGCAGAAAGTCAATCTCCTGTTGGCCAAGCAGCTCGACATTCTCGAGCTCGAGACGCGCATCCATAGCCAGGTCCAGCAGCAGGTGGACAAGAGCCAGCGCGAGTACTTCCTGCGCGAGCAGCTGCGCCAGATCCAGAAAGAGCTCGGCGAGATGGACCCGCAGGCCAAGCAGGTAAACGATCTCAAAGAGAAGATCGAGGCGGCCAAGATGCCCGAAGAGGTGCACAAGAAGGCCCTCGACGAGCTCGACCGCCTCGCCTCCATGCCGTCCATGTCGCCGGAAACCGGCATGATTCGCACCTACCTGGACTGGCTGGTGGCACTGCCGTGGAGCAACGCCACCGAAGACACGCTCGATATCAAAAAGGCAGGGCAAGTGCTCGAGGAAAACCACTACGGGCTGCCCAAGGTGAAAGAGCGCATTCTCGAGTACATGGCCGTGCGCAAGCTGGCCGGCAGCAAGCTGCGCAGCCCCATTCTCTGCTTCGTCGGCCCGCCCGGCGTTGGCAAGACCAGCCTCGGCCGCTCCATCGCTCAGGCGCTCGGCCGCAAGTTCGTGCGCATCTCGCTCGGCGGCATCCACGACGAAGCCGAGATTCGCGGCCACCGCCGCACCTATATCGGCGCGCTGCCCGGGCGCATTTTGCAGACCATGCGCACCGCCGGCACCGTCAATCCCGTCTTCATGCTCGATGAAATCGACAA
>JAKPQM010000084.1 GCA_029546925.1 Actinomycetes bacterium | reverse complement strand
GAGCAGATCGAAGAATTCGTCGGAGGTCACGAGCTTGATGTTGTCGCGTGTGTAGCAGGTCGAGGTGCCGAACACCAAGTCGTGCGCGCGCATGAGGTCGAAGGCGTGCATAACCTCGTCGAACGACCCGTCGCCCCGACGACCGTCGTTGATGGCGGGCTCGAAGCTCTCGAGAGAGACCGAGAAGACGATGTTGCCCAGACGCTGGACCTCGCTGCAGAAGGCCTCATCCACGAGCGAGGCGTTGGTGAAGATATTGAAAAGGCAATCCCGATGCTCCTCGGCGAGCCGCAGGACATCGGCCTTGCGCACGAGGGGCTCGCCGCCCGTGAGCATGTACAGATGGCAGCCGAGATCTGCGCCTTGGGTCACAAGACGGTCCATATCCTCATAGGTGAGGTTCAGCTGGTGGCCGTAATCCGCCGCCCAGCAGCCGACGCACTGCTTGTTGCAGGCGCTCGTAGGATCGAAGAGGATGATCCAGGGGATGTTGCAGTCGTATTTCTCCGCATTCTCGACCGTGTTCTTGAAACCGCGGAACGATGCCTCGTACCCACCGCTCATGACGAGGGTCTTGAGCACGTTCGGGTCGGTCTCATCGATGAGCCTGAAGAGCCACTGCTCCCATTTGGAACCCGGGTAGAGCGCTTGGCGCACTCCCTTCTCGAAGCCGGGTACGGAATCGCCGATGATCCTGCATGCCATGGTGAGATAATCGTCGACGGCCTTCTCGCGGCTCTCTCCCGCAGCACTCTTGATGAAGCGGTCTGCTGCGAGCTCGAATGCCTTGCGCTCGGCTGCGTGTACGAGTTTCGATTGCATGGTGTTTCTCCCTTCGAAAAAACGCGTGGCTTCTCCCATGGTGCCCCACTGATGCGGGGCTCTTTCATCAGCTGGATAAGTTCTTTGACATATGTGATCGTTTGTCATTTCACGCATCAAACAGTGTATAAATCCAAGAAAATAGGTGGGGTCGCTACGGGTATGCGTTTCTTCGAGGAGGCACGTGCACCGATGAGATCAGATACGCGCAAGGCGTTGCTTTCCCAAGCCCTCCTGGATCAGCTCGCCACTGTTTCCGCCGATCAGATCAGCGTTTCGTCCATCACCAAGGCATGCGGTCTCTCGCGGCAGTCGTTCTACTATCATTTCCATAACCTCCATGAGCTCTATGCATGGACGTTCCACCACGTGCTGCTGAAAATCGTGCAGCCCGTGCGCGATGAAGGCTGGCAGACGCAGGTGCAGGTGCTGCTCGCGAGCATGTACGAGAACAGGCCGCTGATCGAGCGGGTCACCCAGGGGAGCGGCAATCCGAGCATGGCCGAGCTGCTCAAGGACGAATTCGGGATCCATATCATGCGCGCCGTGGAGGAATCGGCCGCAGGGTTCGATATCCTCCCGAGGGATCGGGCGCTTATCGCGCGCTTCTACACGGCGGGGCTGGTGGAGATCATCAAGATCTGGGTCGATGACGGCATGCGCGAGTCGCCCGAGCGTCTCGCGCACCGCTTGGGGATCTTCATCGCGAACCTGTCGGAGATCCTCAACAACTTCGACCGCAGCAGATGAGCGTGCGGCACCTACCCGTCCCCGTCAGGTCCGTGGAGCTTGTCGCGAGCGGATTGTCCCAGCTCGCGTAAGATGCCGAGTCCGCCCACGTTGATGCGCATGTGCGGAAACGCGTCCATCACGCGCCGCTCCTGCGCCGTGAGGGCGGCGGAGAAGGAGTCGGCGAGATCGTGGCCGATATCCTCGATGGCCACGGGTCCCGGCATGAGCTCCCGTAGGCGCACGTAGACGTGCCCGAGGGGGCTCCGCTTGAGACGCCGCACATTGTACGCCACCACATTGTCGCCCTTGACGAACGTGGCGTAGATGCCTTGGGCCTGCAGGGTGAGCTGGTCGCAGTAGGCGTCTATCTTGTTCCGGAATCCCGAGAGACCGATATGGGTGACGAGCAGATCGATGGCGAGGACGGCGATGAAGACGCCGCAGATCGCGGAGAGCAGCTGCGGATCCGTCATTGAGAACAGCGCTTCGAGCGCGGGCTGGATGACGCGCACGACAAGCACGACGAAGAGTCCGAAGAGCAGCGTTGCCGGCACGCAGATACGGCCGTTGAGGTTGAGGAAGCGATCCGAGTAGTCCCACCAACGCGTATGGTAGATCTTCTCCATGGCCCATGAGGTGAGGTACTCGAGCAGGCTGCAGGCGACGGCACCCCAGCAGAAGAGGCGCATTCCGTCCGGTTCTCCTCCGAGGAAGAGCACGGCGACGAGCGCGCCCGCCCCGTAGATGGGGCAGATCGGACCGTTCAGGAAGCCGCGGTTGACAAAGCGTTTCTCGGAGATGGAGCAGAGGATGCTTTCGAAGAGCCATCCCGCGCATGCGTAGATGGCGAACGATGCGATGACAGCGGCGAGGCTATCCATGGATGCGCCGCAGCCTATCCCAGAGGCCCGCCGCGGTCTCCTTGAGCGAGATGCCCTTATCGACGAAGCAGAGCAGCCAAGCCTCGCGCGATCTGGGCATCTGCGCGAGCGGGAACATGTGGCTCTCGATGATGGCACCCTCATGGATCGAGATGGCGAAGTCGCGCTCGGCGTTCTTGCGCGCATAGCTGCCGTGTCTGGTGGCGTGATGGGGTCGCGATGTCGCGCGGTCGTGCCAATCGTAGAGGAAGTAATCATGCAGCAAGGCCGCCCTCACGAGCGTGCGCATGCTGATGCGGAAGGGGAGCGCGCAGGCGAGGCTCGCGCATGCGTTGGCGACTGCGACAGAATGCTCGTACACGCTTGTCGTGCCGTGCTGGATGGCGTCCTTCTCGCGCGCCAGCTCGGGCGACGCGAGGATCTCGGCGCAATATGACGATACTTCCTGCGACGGTGCAACCACGGGTATGAGCCTCCCTCCCTACAGCTACACGTGTCCATGATAGCGGAGCTTCGAGGTTTCAAGATAAAAGTGACAATCCCGACATGAACGAGAGGGCATTCAAGATGGCGGACATAGCCCAAGGATGCTCGGTCGTGCCCTTGGCACGATAGATCAGCGCCTCGGCCACGAAGGCGGCCAGCTCGAGCACGGTAACTGCGGCCACAGGATGGGGAAGGTAGCTGTACGCTCCGATCACCCCTATCTCGACCAGGGGATTCGTGACGATTTGGACGAGGGCGACGACGATGAGCGCGTCCGTGTCGCCGATGCGGAAGAGCAGGCGTGCGCCTGCGAGCTCGATTGCAAGCGTGAGCAGCAGGCAGCGGGCGAGCAGGGCGAGCAGCTCAGGCATGGGAGCTGCTCCGCGCCAAGGCGAGGCCTGCGAGCAGGCATGCCAACGAGACGAGCGAGAGGGCGGCCAGCACGGCCCCGCCTGCGGGCCTAATCCCCACGAACGTGGGGAATGCGCCTATGGCCAGCGAGAACGATGCGATGCCGAAGGCGAGGCCGTGATTGCGCGACAGGAGCTCGGCGAGCGAGATGAGCGTGATGGGCATCGTGAAGTTGAAGAGGAGGGTGGCGATGATGCCCGCTGCGGGGAGATCATGGGCGAGCAGGAAGAGCGGCGCGGAGATTCCGAGGGAGATGATCGAGGCGCGCCCGAGGCCTATCGTATCCGCGATGATGCCGCCCGCTGCTTTCCCAGCCACGACTGCGCAGATCGCGACGAGCGCGAGCGCGAACTCGCCCTTCCAGGGAAAGGCCATGATCATGCCCGTGAAGCTGCGCAGGGCGACGGTCAGGGCGAGCAGCGCCGCTGCAGCTGCCGCCGCCTTCGAGAGCTTCGGTCTCGTCAAGATGCGCTTCTCCTCATGAGCCTCAGGATGGATGAGATCCGCGGTCTGCAGCGCGCTTACAAGGAGAAGGGCCAGCAAGACCCCGCTGAGCAAACCACCGAAAAGCGACAGGGCATGCGCCCCGAAAAAGACGCCGAGGGCTCCGGTGGAGATGAAGAGGCCCGAGGGTGCAGCCTTGCCGTGCGAGATGGCGAGCACATCCACGCCGCCCGCGCAGTGGAAGAGGGCGTTTCCAAGTGCGACGAGCATCACGGCAACGAATGCGGCGAAGGATCCGGGCAGATAGGTTCCGATGATGCCGAGGGCGATCAGGATATACGAGAAGAGCGCGGCCCTCGGGCCCGATGCATGGCCGTCGAGGGCGGCGCCGATGGGAAGCTGCAGGGCGAATGCGAACATGTCGTAGATCACGATCGCGAGCGCAGCGGCGAGAGGCCCCGCATCGCCGAGCATGGGCACGACCATGCAGAGCACGGTTGAGACGCAGGCGAAATCGACTGCGAGGTGGCAGAAGGCGTAGGTTCCTACAAGACGGTCCACGGTATTGCTAGCGCTTCCGCCTGAGGATGAGGATACCGGCGACGGTGGCGACGATAACTGCGATGATGGCGACGCCGAAAAACTCCCCGCTTTCGTAGGGCATCGTGGGCACAGCGACGACGTCGGCCAGCACAGGGTGGGCGAAGGCCAGCAGTCCCGCGACGGTGATGTCGAGTGCGATGGCGAGCTTTCTCATAGCCGATCCTTTCCGCAGGGGGGCGCTCGTCTTGAAGTATAGACCTTCCGGCTATGGAGGATCCGGACAGGGGCTCGGGCGGCCGTGCTGTAAGGGCACGAGACGCCAAGGCGGGGCCGGCACCGCTAGGCGAATTAAAACTTTATCGTGTTTCTGCTTGCACTCGCTGGGACTTTGCGGTAGTCTGATTTCTTGCGTACGGCAGACACTTTGGGATGTCGTCTAGTGGTAGGACAGCGGATTCTGGTTCCGTCAACGGGAGTTCGACTCTCTCCATCCCAGCCAATGTCCGCCACGCGCAAGGTCCAATGGCCCGTTCGTCTAGCGGTTTAGGACATCGCCCTCTCAAGGCGGAGATCGCGGGTTCGAATCCCGCACGGGCTACCACATTCGCTCAGGCTAGGCATACCGCCTAGCCTGTTTTGCCATAGGGGCCTCCTCTGCTGGAGGGAATCGGCGCAAAGTACGGGGAAACGGCGTCCCGTTTTGGACACATGCCCGCAGATGTGAAACGGCGCTGCCTCCTTGAGCTCCGATTCGTAAAAGCAGGGTATCCTTGCTCGATGCGGTACCGCAACGAGAGGAAGCCAGCTATGCCCTCCTGCCTTATCCTGAGCGACTCGACGCTCGATTTCTCTAGCTTCCAAGCGAAAGTGGAGCAGGTCCAGGTGGTCCCGTTCCATTACACGGACGCGCAGGGCAGCTTCTCGGGCGATGATGACCTGTTCTCCACGATGGGTCCGCACGAGTTCTACAACGCCATCCGCTCGGGTGCGGAGCTCATGACCTCCCAACCCTCCCAACTCGAATTCGAAGAGCTCTTCTCCGCAGTGCGAGACAGCGGCGACGAGGCGGTGCTCTTCTGCATCTCGACCGGTATCTCGGGCGGCTACAACGGCGCCCATGCCGCGCTGGGGCGCATATGCGAGCAGGCGCCCGAGTTCCGGAAGAGGATCTTCGTGGTGGATACGCTTGCCTCCTCCACACCCATGCATCTGCTCGTCTACGAGGCGTGCCGGATGCGCGACAGGGGCTTCTCCGCACGCGAGATCTACGAGTGGGCGCTCGAGGCGCGCTGGTGCGTCCAAACGCTCTTCATGGTCGACGACCTCGATGCGCTCCACCGTGGAGGCCGCATCCCCAAGTCGGTTGCGGCGGCAGGAGACGTGCTCCATGTGAAGCCGCTCCTGCATTTCGACCTTGAAGGAAAGCTCGGCATGGTGGGCGTTGCCCGCGGTCGCAAGAAAGGCCTTGCCAAACTTGCGAAGTTCTACCAGACGCGTCACATCGATCCGGCAGATGGTCCGATTGCGGCCATCGGCGATGCCGATGCGCCGCACGACGGCGACGCGCTGGCCGCCCTGATCAAAGAGCGCTATCCGGAGCTCCGCGTGCTGCGTTCGGCCATCGGACCCACTATCGGCTGCCATGTGGGCCCGGGCATGGTCTCGTGCTGCTTCTGGGGCAAGGACAGGCGGGACGCGAAGGCGGGCGCGTAAGCAGCCTGAGGGCCCCGTCGCTCCACCTCCCTGTGCAGATAGTCTAGCCGGCGAACGGAAGCGCGCGCTCGAGGCGCGCGAGCGCGATGTCCTTCCCGAGCAGCTCCATCGACTCGCCAAGCGGTGGGGAGACCTGGTTGCCGCAGAGGGCCACGCGGACTGCACCGAAGAACTTGCGTTTATTGGTGCCGAGGACCTCGGGCAGTGGCTCGAGCGCAGCGTTGATCGCGTCGGTCTTCCACGCGCCATCTGCCACAGCTGCGAGCGCGTCGCGCGCCGCCTCGAGCCAGCCGCGCACGCCCTCTCTGGCGACATTCTTGGCCACGGACTTCTCGTCGAATCCGACCTCGACGCCCTCGTAGAGGAAACGCGCCTTATCGGCGGCGTCGTGGGGCAGGATCGTGCGGGGCTTCAGGATCGTAGCGAGGAGCGCATACCATGCATCGTCGTGCATGTCGCCATCGTCGAGCCCCGCCTGGGCGAGCGCAGGCTTCAGGATGTCTGCCACGAACGTCTTATCATCCATGGCGAGGACGTATTGCTGCTGGACCCAGTTGAGCTTCTCGGGATCCATGATGGCGGGGTTCTTGGAGACATGCTCGAGCGAGAATCGGCTTGCCAGCACGGCGCGCGGGATGATGGTGGTCTCGCCATCGAGCGACCAGCCGAGCAGGGCTAGGTAGTTGACGAAGGCATCGGAGAGGAAGCCTTGGTCGCGATACTCCTCGACGCTCGTGGCACCATGGCGTTTGGAGAGCTTCTTGCCATCTGCTCCGAGGATCATCGAGATGTGCGCGAACGTGGGCGTGGGCGCTCCGAGGGCCTCGTATACCATGATCTGGCGCGGCGTGTTGGAAAGGTGGTCATCGCCGCGGATGATGTGCGTGATGCCCATGCGGGCGTCGTCCACCACGGTGGCGAAGTTATAGGTGGGGGTCCCATCGGAGCGGAAGATGATGAAATCGTCGAGCTCCCTGGCGTTGAAGACCACATCGCCATGGACCGCATCGCCCACGATGACGTCGCCACGATCGAGCGGCACCTTGATGCGGATGGTGTAGGGTTCCCCTGCATCCACCCGCGCCCGCGCCTCGCATGGATCGATGGAGCGGCACGTGCGCTGATAGCCCTGGAAGGGATCCTTACGGGCCACCGCCGCATCATGATCTGCGGCGAGCTTCTCGGCACTGCAGAAGCAGTAGTAGGCCTTTCCCTCGGCAACGAGCCTCTCGGCGGCCTCGCGGTAGAGCGGCAGGCACTCGGTCTGCCGATAGGGTCCATATGCTCCGTCCATCTCGGGACCCTCGTCCCAATCGAGGCCCAGCCAGCGCATGGCGCGCAGGATCACCCGGGTGTTCTCGTCGGTGGAGCGGGTAGGATCGGTATCGTCGATGCGCAGGATGAACGTGCCGCCCATCGAGCGGGCGAATGCCCAGTTGTAGATTGCGGTGCGTGCGCCGCCGATGTGGAGCTTGCCCGTGGGGGAGGGCGCGAAACGCACGCGCACGCAAGAATCGCTTGCCAAGATAGACTCCTAACGATGCCGGTGACCTCGGCCGCCTGCACGCGACCGTTCTTAAGTATATAGCTGTTCCGCCATCCCCGCAGGCGCGTCCCGCCAAGCGTTCGCGGCTGATGCCGGCTCGGGGCCGCCAGAACGCCGGATCCTTGAAAATGGAGGTAATATCCCGCCCATAGCTGGTACACTTAGCGCTGAGGCAGCTTTACGAAGGGGGATGAGATCATGTCCGCTCGTATTCGCAAGACTGTGGTCCCTGCCAAGAATTCCCCCAAAAGCCAGGCAACCCGCGCGCGCATCATGCAGACGGCTACCGATTTCATCTCCGAGCGCGGTTCGACCGATTTCCAGATGAACGAGATCTCGGAGCGCTGCAATCTCTCGAAGGGTTCCCTGTACTACTACTTCGTCGATAAGGCAGGTCTGCTGGATGCCATCTTCGATCAGGTCATCGGCGATCTCGCCGTGCAGGTCGAGGCGGCTGTGGAGTTCTCCCCGGCCTCGTTCGAAGCCATTGCCAAGATCGTGATGACGCTTGTGAAGTGCATCAGGGTCGATCGACCGCTCGTATTCGCGATGGCCAAGGAGCTCTTCCTGTCACCCGCTGCGGACGCCGCCTCTGCCGATAAGCGCTTCGCGCGCGTCCTCGACCTGCTCGAATTCCACCTTGATCAGGCGAAGGGAGAGGGGCTGCTCGTAAGCGGCCTCGACAGCCGCCTTACGGCGAACGCCATCGCCGGTGCCTGCATCTACAACGCGCTCGCGTCTGTCGATGGGCACGACTATGGCAAGCCTATCGATGATGTTGTGCGCGAGTATCTGCGGCTCGTGATGAACGGTGCCGCCACCGAGAAGGGTAGGAAGGCCATCTCGGCCTATGAGGAGGGCTGACCCCTAGGCATCCTTCTGCCCGGGAAACATCTTGCGCTTCTTGAACTCCGCCTGCATGGTCTTGAGCATGAGCTTGACGTCGTCGAGGCCCAGGTGCTTCTCGGCTTGGCCCTCCTTGAGCGTGCGGCGCCTGCGCGCCCAGTTCTCGAGCGCGGCCGGTTTCTGCTCGTGCGGCAGCAATCGTGCGTCGGGGTCGAGCCTGCGGCATATATCGCGCGAATCGATGATGACGATCCGGCCCTCCTTGCGCGCCTGCGCGTAGCCGGGCAGGTTGAAGGTGAGCCAGCCATCCTCGAAAGCGGCGCTGTGCGCGACGAGCGGCACTGTGGTGAAGGTGGCGAGCAGGGCCTCATGGATGGCGTGGCTCTCGCGGAAGGGGACCTTACCTGCGATATCCTTCCAGGAGATGTGGTGGATATCGGCGAGGGGGATGACCTTCTCCCGATACATCTCGGGGATACCGAAGTAGGCGGCATGGGCGTTCTCGGGCTTGGCCTTGGGCGCAAGCTCCATGAGGGCGATGCCGGCGTTCACGATGTAGCCGCGCCCGGGATCTCTGCTCGTGGTTTCGATGTCGAAGCCGCACACGATACCCGAGACGGGCGCGGCAGTGTAGGCAACGCCCAAGTCGCGCGCCTCCGGGCCGGCCTCGCGGATAACATCGTCGACAGGGCGTTTCTGCATCCAGGCGACGGCGCGGCAGAGATCGTAGTCCGAGAGCTCCCGCGCCACGAGAGGGCTCGAGAGTTCGCGCAGGCGCTCTGCGCCGATGGAATCGCAGAGCGCACGGTTCTTGTCGGCGAGGCCGAGCACCACATCGAAGGAGAACGGCTCTTTGCCGAGCGGGGCGCTGCGCCACGTATCGGCAAGCAGTATCAGCGCTTCCTCATTGGCCAAGCGCTCTTGGTTGAGCGTCGCGTCGTCGGCAGCGAGGCCGGGCAGCGATACCGCACCGGCGATTTCCAATGCTTGTGCGAGGTTCATGGCTGCCTAGACCAATGTCGCGATCTCGACGTGTTCGCAATCCTCGAAACTATCTGCGAGGTTTTTGCAGGTGACGTTGCCGTCATAGGTGTTGACGCCGCTCGCGATGGCCGGATTCTCCTTAACAGCCCGCTCGAGGCCCTTGTCCGCGATCTCGAGACCGTAGCGCAGCGTGGCATTGGTGAGGGCGATCGTCGAGGTGCGTGCCACGGCGCCAGGCATGTTGCCCACACAGTAGTGCACGATGCCATCCTCGATGAAGATGGGGTCGTCATGCGTGGTCACGCGGCTCGTCTCGCCGCAGCCGCCCTGATCGATGGCGACGTCGACGAAGACGGAGCCCGGGCGCATCTCCTTGAGGTACGCCTTCTTGAAGAGCTTGGGCGTGGAGCCGCCGGGGATGAGCACGGCGCCGATCACGAGATCGGCGTCGAGCACGGCGCGCTCGATATTGACATCGGTCGAGACGAGGGTCTGCACGCGCCCTCCGAACATGTCGTCGAGCTGCTCGAGGCGCTTCAGGGAGATGTCGAGCACCGTGACGTTGGCACCCATGCCCACAGCGATCTTGGCAGCATTGGTGCCGACGGTTCCGCCGCCGATGATGACGACGTTGGCCTTGGGCGTGCCGGGTACGCCGGCGAGCAGGACGCCCGCTCCTCCGAAGGTGCTCTCGAGGTATTTGGCGCCTTCCTGCAGCGATAGGCGGCCGGCGATCTGGCTCATGGGGGCGAGCAGCGGGAGGCTGCCGTCCTGCTCGGTGAGCGTCTCGTAGGCCACGGCCTTGACCTTGCCCGCGAGCAGGGCGTCCATCTGCCTGCGGTCGGCGGCGAGGTGCAGGTAGGTATAGAGGACGAGGCCGTCATGGAAGAGGGGGAACTCCTCCGGCAACGGCTCCTTGACCTTGACCATCATCTCGCAGCCGCGCCATACGGTCGCGGCGTCATCGATCATGTGGGCGCCTGCGGCGACGTAGTCGACATCGGCGAAGCCCGATCCCACGCCGGCACCGCGCTCGACGAGCACCTCGTGTCCGGCGGCGGTGTATGCGCGGACGTTGTCGGGGGTGAGGCCCACGCGGAACTCGTTGTTCTTGATTTCCCGAACGCACCCTATCTTCATGGTAAAACTCCCCTTCGTCCTATTCGAACATCTCCGCCGCAGCGGCGAGTTGGGTCACGATATCGATATGCTGCGGACAGGCACCCTCGCACTGATAGCAGCCGATGCAGTCGCTTGCCTTGGCTGTGCGCGTGGCGAAGCCGTATCCGCGCTTGGCCGCATCGGGACCGTAGAGGGCTGCACGGTTGATGATCTCCATGATGCCCGCGATATTCATGTCCACGGGGCAATCCTCCATGCAGTAGCGGCAGGCGGTGCAGGGGACCTTGATGAGCTCCTTGAGCTTGGCACGGGCGCCCTCGAGCGTGGAGAGCTCGGCTTCGGTGAGCGGTTCCACAGCCTTCCATGTGGCGATATTGTCGCGCATCTGCTCGAGCGAGGACATGCCGGACAGCATGGTGATGAGCCCCTCGGTGTTCATGGCGAAGCGGATCGCCCACGAGACGGGGGAGGAGCCGGGCTCGGCGGCAGAGAGGATCTCCTTGACAGGCTCGGGCGGATTGGCGAGCATGCCTCCCTTGACGGGCTCCATGATGATGACGGGCTTGCCGTGGGCCCGCGCAACCTCCCAGCAGCGCCTGGATTGGACGACGGAGTCATCCCAATCGGCATAGTTGATCTGCAGCTGAACGAACTCGGCATCGGGATGGGCGCTTAAGATCTTGTCGAGCGCCTCGGCGTTGTCATGGAACGAGAAGCCCCAGTGGCGGATCCTGCCCTGCTCCTTGATCCCCTCGATCCAATCCCACAGCCCCCATCGGTCGAAGATCTCGGTGCGCTCTCCTCCGAGATTGTGGAGCAGGTAGAAGTCGAAGTAGCCCGCACCCGTTTCGGCGAGCGAGGTATCGAGGGCGGCTATGGCCTCTTCACGGCTGTTCATGCCGAGCCATGCAGCGTTCTTGCTGGCGAGCTTGAAGCTCTCGCGCGGGTAGCGCTCCACGAGTGCGGCGCGGATGGCGGCTTCGGAGTCGTTGTAGGCGCGTGCCGTGTCGAAGTAGGTTCCACCAGCTTCGATGAACTCGTCGACCATCTGCGAGACCTGCGGGATATCGATAGCGCCCGTAGCGAGTCTGGGCAGGCGCATAAGGCCGAAGCCCAGCTTGGGGATATCTTCTCCTAGATATGCCATGACATCTCCTTCCCCGGATATTCCTCCATTGTAGGGTACCTTGCGACCGGCGGACCGTGCGGGGATATCAGTTATTTTTCTGGCAATCTGCAGAGCCCCCGCGCCCATCCCGGTCCCTCCCATGTTTTGTCATCCGGGGCGAGGTGTTTGAAATACAGCCTTCTCATTGCCAAGGTGCGCGGAAAGCTATAAGGTAAAGCCACTCGTCATGAGGCGTCGCGCATGCGGCGCATCGAGCGGAGGGACCGAGCCCTACGATGCTCCGGCAACCACCCCATGGGGAACGGTGCCAAATCTCGGCAGGCGGCCGCTCGGCACGTCTGGAAGACGGGGAGTGCTTGGATGATCAGGGCTCCCTCAAGGCAGGGGGCTTTTTTATGGACCCCGCAAAGATGAAAGGAGCCGTTCCATGGCATCCAAGAGCCGTTACTTCACCTCCGAGAGCGTGACCGAGGGCCACCCCGATAAGATCTGCGACCAGATCTCCGACGCCATCCTCGATGCGATCCTTGCGAAGGAGGCGCGACTCGAGGCCCAAGGCTACGTCTCGCCGAGCGGGATACCCGCCCGCGTTGCCGACGTGCGCTGCGCTTGCGAGACGTTCGTGACCACGGGGACGGTGCTCGTGGCAGGGGAGATCCGCACGCAGGCCTACGTGGACGTCCAGAGGATCGTGCGCGACACCATCCGACGCATCGGCTACACGTCGGCAGCGTACGGCTTCGACGCCGATACCTGCGGCGTCCTCAACATGATCCACGAGCAGTCGCCCGATATCGCTCTGGGCGTCGACGAGTCCTTCGATGCCCAAGCCGGGCGCACGGCCGACGAGCTCGACCGCACGGGAGCAGGCGACCAGGGCATGATGTTCGGTTTCGCCTGCGATGAGACCGAGGTCCTCATGCCCATGCCCCTCTACCTTGCGCACGGCCTCT
The DNA here is from genome assembly GCA_029546925.1 of Actinomycetes bacterium. GTDB lineage: Bacteria > Actinomycetota > Coriobacteriia > Coriobacteriales > Atopobiaceae > RUG721. Next base: position 63,022 of record JAKPQM010000084.1, on the reverse strand, counting down.
CCGCCCGCCTCGCCGAGGTCCGCAAGCGCGGGACGCTCGCCTACCTGCGCCCCGATGGCAAGACCCAGGTGACGGTGCGCTATGATGACGGCGTTCCCGCAGAGGTCACGGCTATCGTCGTGTCTGCCCAGCACAGCGCCGAGATCGAGGACATGGCCCTCATCAAGGCCGATATGCTCGAGCATGTCATCGCGCCCGTGCTCGGCGAGGCGCGCATCCCGTGGCGCGATGCGGAGATCTTCGTGAACCCGACCGGGCGCTTCGTGATCGGCGGCCCCGTGGGCGACACGGGCCTCACCGGTCGCAAGATCATCGTCGACACCTACGGCGGTGCGAGCCGCCACGGCGGCGGGGCATTCTCGGGCAAGGATTGCACCAAGGTCGACCGCTCGGCCGCCTATGCGGCGCGTTGGGTCGCCAAGAACGTGGTCGCAGCGGGCCTTGCCAAGCGTTGCGAGATCCAACTTGCCTATGCCATCGGTATCGCGCGGCCCCTCTCGGTGATGGTCGATACCTTCGGCACGGCAACGGTTGGGGACGCTGCGATCGAGGCGGCGGTGCGCAAGGTCTTCGACCTGCGTCCCGCCGCCATCATCCGCGACCTCGATCTGCGCCGGCCTATTTTCGAGAAGACCGCTGCGTATGGTCATTTCGGCCGCACCGACCCCGATTTCACCTGGGAGCGCACGGATAGGGTGGAGGAGCTGCGCGCGGCTGTCGCAATGCTCCGGGAATAAGATCCGGTGCCGGCGGGCAGCGGATAGGCCCCATCCACATCAGGGTGTACAATCCCGGTATGACAGCCTGTGGAGGAGGGGACCAGCCATGAATGTGAATCCAAATGACGAGCAGCTCAGAGCCTTCGTCGGCATGGTTGCCGGACGCATCGGCCAGGAAGCGCCTTGGAACTCCCAGCTCGGCGCATATCAGCTCTCGAGCCAGAATTGGGCTACGTTTGCCGTGAAGATGCACCATTATTTTTTCATCACGCGCGATGACAACGCTTCCGCTGCAGACTTCGATGCCTACGTGAAGGCGTGCGTCTCCTGGGCGCTTGGGAATTACCGCGGGCTTCCGCGCGGCCTCCAGAAAACTGTCGCCATCTACCCCGTATTGCTCCAAGGCCCTGCGACCCCCGAGGTCGTTGCCTATACCAAGCAGAAGCCCGATGCCCACTTTGCCGCATTTGCATTGCCTACGGTCGTCGACTTGGCAAGCGGTCGGATTGATTTCCTCGAGAAGACCCCCATCTGGGGTTTTGCCATGTGGAAGGGCGTCCGCGCCGCCGCCGAGAACGCCTTGGGCAGGCAGTAGCATCGGCGGCCGGGGGGCGCATGAGGATCTTCATCGCTGCAGAACTTCCCCAGGAGCTTATCGAGACGCTCTCGGAGACCTCTGCGCTCTTGCGCGGGGCCGTTTCCGGCCGGTATGTGGCGCCCGACCGTTTCCATGTCACGTTCGCCTTCCTCGGCGAGACGGACGCGGCGCGCGTGTGGGAGCTCTCGTCGCTGCTCGAGGATGCCTGCGCGGGCTCGCCGCCTATCGATGCCCATCTCGGTGCACTTGGCAACTTCGGGAGACGGAAGAGCGCTACGCTCTGGCAGGAGATCCGCTCCGACGGGCGCTTGGAGGCCCTCGCCGAGAAGCTCCGCCACAGGCTCTCGACGTCCGGCTTCCCCTTCGACGGGAAGGGCTTCCTCGCACATGTGACGCTCATGCGCTCTGCAGATCTTTCGAGCGGCGTGCTGCCCATGCCGCATGTGGCAGGCGGTACCATCGATACGGTCGCGCTCTTCAAGAGCGACCTCTCGGGAGAGCATCCCGTCTACACGCCGCTTTCCGAAGTCGTGCTCGAGGGCGGGGGAGGTTAGGCGAAGAATGCGGTGCGGGCACGGCCGCGCATATCACCTTCGCGCCTGAGGCGCTACACTGGTACCGATACCGCGAAGGAGTCCCATGCTATCCGCAAGCGTCGTGCTCGACATACCCACGCGCGCCCTCGAGCGCGCGTTCGGCTACCGCGTTCCGCCCGAGCTTGCGGGCGAGGTGTCCGTGGGCGCTACGGTGCTCGTGGATTTCTCGCATCGCGCCGCCGTGGGCTATGTGGTCGGCCTCTCGGATGAAGCGCCGCAGGACATCGATACCGACAAGATCAAGGATATCCAGCAGGTGCTCGCACCGTCCGCCTTCGATGGGACGGCGGCCCGCACCATCGCTTGGATGGCCCGCGAATATGCCTGCCCGCTCTCCGAGGCCGTCCGCCCCTTCCTCGCACCCGGCCAGAAGGTCAAGGTGACCCGTGCGGGAGAGGGCGCACCATGGGAGCTCACGCACGAGCGCACCGGTGCAATCGATGACCGCTGGGTGGAGCTTGCGGATGCGGGGTTCGTGCCGGCGGCGCATGCCTCGCGTCAGCGCCAGGTGCTCGAGGCGCTCGCTGCCGGGCCCATGAGGCTCGCAGAGCTTTCGGCCCTCATCGGAGGAGCCGCCTCTGCGGTCAAAGCCCTCGAGAAACGCGGCGCCGTGTCGTGTGCATCCCGCCGCCGGGTGCGGGGCGGCACGGCAACGACCCTCTCGAGCGCCCATGCTGCGCGGCCCGACCGGCTCACGCAGGGACAGATGGAGGCCCTTGCCGCCATCGGCGAGGCGGCCGAGAAGGCCTCGGGCGATTGCGTGCTCATCGACGGTGTCACGGGCTCGGGCAAGACCGAGGTGTACCTCGCTGCCATCGAGCACGTGCTCAATCAGGGCAGGGGAGCGCTCGTCCTCGTGCCCGAGATCTCGCTTACCGCGCAGACCGTGGGCAGGTTCCGCTCGCGTTTCGGCGATGATGTCGCCATCCTGCACTCGCGCCTTTCCGCCGGGGAGCGCTTCGACCAGTGGGACATGGTCCGCGCGGGACGGGCCCATGTGGTGGTCGGCGCCCGCTCGGCGCTCTTCGCCCCGCTTTCCAACGTGGGGCTCATCATCATCGACGAGGAGCACGAAGGCTCGTACAAGCAGGATCAGGCGCCGCGCTACCATGCCCGCGAGCTCGCGGCACGTCTCGCCAAGGAGCGCGGGGCGGCGCTCGTGCTGGGCTCGGCCACGCCCTCGCTCGAGAGCCTCGAGCGCTGCCGCACCGGCTCGTATCGCGGTGCCCGTTGGACCCGCGTGGAGATGCCCGAGCGCCCCGGTTGCGCCCAGCTTCCCACGGTCACCGTCGTCGACATGGCGAGCCAGTTCAGAAGCGGCGCGCGCTCGATCTTCTCCGAGCCGCTCAGAAAGGCCCTGCACGCCGTGGCCGAGCGCGGCGAGAAGGCCGTCCTGCTGCTCAACCGCCGGGGATTCGCGACCTTTTTGATGTGCCGTGACTGCGGATGCGTGCCCGAATGCCCGCACTGCTCCACAGCGCTCACCTACCATGAGCGCTCCCACGAGCTCATGTGCCATACCTGCGGCCAGAGCTGGCCCATCAAGGCCTATCCCGACCCATCTACAAGCTGCCCCAACTGCAGCAGCCGCTTCCTAGCGGCTTTCGGCGTGGGCACCCAGCGCGTCGAGGACGAGCTTCGCATGCTCCTGCCCGACAGCATGGACATCATCCGCATGGATGCGGATACCACGCGCGGCAAGGGAGCCCACCAGGAGCTTCTCGAGCGCTTCGATGCATCCCCGAGCGCCGTGCTCATCGGCACGCAGATGATCGCCAAGGGCCTCGATTTCCCCGAGGTCACCCTCGTCGGCGTCATCAACGCCGACACCATGCTCAAGCTTCCCGATTTCCGTGCGGCTGAGCGCACCTACGCCCTGCTCGAGCAGGTCTCGGGCCGTGCGGGCAGGGGGGAGAAGCCCGGCGAGGTCATCATCCAGACCTGGTGGGCGAACCACCCCGCCATCCTCGCTGCGGCCCGCCATGACCGCAGGCCGTTCGAGGAAGCCGAGCTGGCCGAACGCAAGGAGGCCGGATATCCGCCCTTCTCGCGTCTCGCCAACGTCACCTTCTGGAGCAAGCAGTCCAGCGATGTCCTTGCGGCTTCCGATGCCTTTGCGGCAGAGCTGCGCGCGCGGGTGGCAGCGGATCCCGCCTGGGAGGTGCTCGGCCCTGCCGCGTGCATAAAATCCCGTATCAAGGATCGCTTCAGGCGCCATGTCATGGTGAAGGCGCCTCTGGATGCGGATCTCGGTTCTGTTCTTTCCGCGTGCGCCCGTATGCTCCCGGTCAAACGGGGTAGTAACATGTCGATAGATATCGATGCATACGACATGATGTAGGAGATCCCGATGGCTTCTTTCGACGACATAGTCTTATCCCCCGATCCGCGCCTCAAACAGCGGTGCGCCGAGATCGAGGAGGTCACACCCGAGGTACGCGCACTCGCCGAGCGCATGCTCGACGATATGTATCTTGCCTACGGTTGCGGCCTTGCGGCGCCTCAGGTGGGTGAGCTCGTGCGTCTCGTGGTTATCGACTGCGATTATGCGGGTACCGATAACCGCAACCCCTATGTCCTCATCAACCCGCGCATCATCGCCGCCGATGGCGAGGAGCGCGACTTCGCCGAGGGCTGCCTCTCGTTCCCGGGCATCTCCGTGACGGTGACGCGCCCGTCGCATGTGATCGTGGAGGCCGAGGATCTCGAGGGCGACACGCTGCGCTACGAGGCGTCCGACAATCTGATGGCCGTTTGCCTGCAGCATGAGATCGACCATCTCGATGGGAAGACCATGGTGGATTATCTGGGGCCTATCGAGCGCGCGCGCGCTCTGGCGGAGTGCCGCAAGGCCATCGAGGAGGGCGCGCTGCCTGGAGAAGTAGGCGACGAGGAGTAGGAGCCGGAGCATGCGTGTCGTCTTCATGGGAACCCCCGCATTTGCAGTACCCTCGCTCGAGGCGCTCGCCGCGCATCATGAGGTGGTCGCCGTTCTCACCCGGCCCGATGCCATCCGTTCGCGCGGCCGCTCCCTCGAACCCTCGCCCGTGAAGCTGCGCGCACACGAGCTCGGCCTTCCCGTCCACGAGTGCGCCCGCATCACCGACGAGGCGATCGAGCTTCTGGAGGAAGCGCGTCCCGATGTGATCGTCGTTGCGGCATACGGTGCCATCTTGCCCGACGCCCTGCTCGGCATCGCGCCCTTGGGCTGCGTGAATGTCCACGCATCGTTGCTGCCCCGCTGGCGCGGTGCGGCTCCCATCCAACGTGCCATCCTCGCGGGAGACGAGGCCGCGGGCATCTCCATCATGCGCGTGGTGCACGATCTCGATGCGGGTGCCTATTGCGCGCAGGCGTCGATCCCGATCGGCGAGAAGAACGCTGCCGCGCTGATAGACGAGCTCGCCCGTCTCGGTGCCGATGAGCTGGTAGGAGCCCTCGCTCAGCTCGAGCACGGCGAAGCGGTGTGGACCGAGCAGGACGAGACCCTCGTCACCTATGCGCGCAAGATCGAGAAGTCCGAGCTGCACCTCGATCCTGCCGACACAGCCGAGAAGAACCGCGCCCGCGTGCAGGCCTCGGGCGATGCCGCGCCCGCCCGCTGCCTCGTTTCCGCGCGCGGCGTGCGGATCCTCGATGCGCGCGTCTCGTCCGAAGGGGTCGCCGCAGGCGAGGTCCGCGTGCGCTCAGGCCGCGTGTATCTGGGCTGCTCTCAGGGGAGCCTCGAGGTCCTCGAGGTCAAGCCCGATGGAAAGCGCGCCATGCCCGCCGCTGCGTGGGCCGCTGGGCTGCGTGATGCCAAGCTCTGGGCCGCCCTCTCATGACGAAGCTTGCGGCTGCCCGACGTGCCGCGCTGGCGGCGCTATCGGATGCGCGCCGCCGCAGCGGACGCATCCGCGACATCATCCGCACGCATAGGGCCTTCCAAGGGCTCTCGGCTGTCGACCGGGCGCTTGCGACGCGTCTCGCCGTGGGCGCCGTTTCGGCTCTAAATCTGCTTGACGAGTTGATAACCGAGCGTGTGAGACGACCCTCCTCGCTCGAGCCGCGCGTGAAAGATGCCCTGCGCATCGCAGCGTTCGAGCTGTTGTACCTCGAAACGCCCCAAGAGGTGGCCGTGAGCCAGGGTGTGGAGCTCGTGCGCTCGGTTGCGCCCCGCGCGACCGCTCTTGCCAATGCGCTTCTGCGCAGGATCGGCTCCGAGCTCAGACCCCAGATCGATGCGGCACGCGATGCCCTGATCGCGCGCGCCGCACGTCCCGACGAGCTGAGGCTCGTCTCGGGGCTTCCGTTGTGGCTGCTCGACCGCATCTCGCATGATCGCGGCGCGGCGGCGGCAGCGAGCCTCGCACAAGCCAATCTCGAGCCTGCCCCGGTGTACGTCTTTGCCGAGGACCCTGCGTCTTTGGAGCGCTTCTCTCCGCTCCCCACGGATCTCGATGCCACGTTCGAGCTCCAAGCACCTGGCGATCTGTTCGACTCGGGGCTCGTGCAATCGGGTGCCGTGGTGGTTTCCGATCTCTCTGCGCATCGCATCTGCGCTCTCATCGCAGCTCATGCACCGGCGAGCATCCTCGAGGTCGGGCAGGGGAGCGGCACCAAGACGCTGATCATCGCACGGCGCTGCGATGCCGAGATCACCGCGATCGACCTGCTCGGATCGAAGGTCGCCGTTGCGCGCGAACGCCTCGATCGGGCAGGCCTCGGCAATCGCGTGGCCTCGCTCTCCTTCGATGCCATGCGTCTTGGCGAGAAGGACGTGCCCCCCGAGCTCGACCGCCTCTTCGATCTGGTGTTCGTGGACGCCCCCTGCTCGGGTACCGGCACCATGCGGCGCCATCCCGAGATAGCCTCGACGCTCACTTCAGAGGCAGTTTCGGAGCTCGCACGATTGCAACTCGAGCTCCTGAGCGCCTCCTCGATCCGCGTTGCGCCGGGCGGAAAGCTCATCTATTCGACCTGCTCGGTCCTTATCCAGGAGAACGAGGCGGTGATCGATGCCTTCCTTGCAAGCTGTGCGGGTGCCGACTTCGTGCGCACGGGAACCGACCTCCAGAGCTTTCCCGCCCCAAGTGCTCCCGATGGCCATTATTGTGCCGTTCTGACTAAAAGGGGAGTGCCCTTCCGTGCCCGATAGAAGGGGAGTGCTTTTCCCTGAGCTCGGATCTATGCCTAGGCGATCTTATGCGGGCAATTCTCGCAGGAATGGTGCTCGTGCTCGCCGGTTGCAGATGCGCCTTCATTGCCGCGCTGATCGGTGTTGTAGAAGCCCGATCCCTTGAACACGATGGACGAGCTGGCAAAATGGCGCTGGGAAGGCGCCCCGCATACGGGGCAGCTCACATCGGGGTGCACGTCCATGGGATGCTCGATCTCGAAGATGTGGTTGCATGAGGTGCAGATGTAGTCGTAACGCGCCATGGGGATGCCCTTCATTTCGTGCAGAATCGAATGCCAAGGCACAACTTTACCCAAGTTGGGGATCGTATGCCATATATTTCGCATTCAACACAGGTATCATCGAATTCGGGTCCTATCCATGGATGATGAGAGGGGAGCTGCGCGTGGGCATCACCGGCGCCATATTCGATTGCGATGGCACGTTGCTCGATTCCATGCCGTTTTGGGTTGGCCTGTTCCCGAAGATCGCTGCACGTCACGGCATCGAAGCGGGGTGGGAGGAGTATAGGTTCCTCGAGTCGATATCGCTGCGCGAGGGGTGTCGGGTGCTCTATGAGCGCTTCGGCCTCGGCGCAAGCGCAGAGTCGCTCTTCGAGGAGCATCTCGCGCTCGTGCTTGACTTCTACGAGCATGACGTCGAGCCCTTCACGGGCGCGGTCGACTTCCTAGAGACCCTTGCAGCGGCGGGTATTCCCCTGATCGTGGCATCGTCCACGCCCAAAAAAGCGGTTCGGCGCGCGCTTGAGCTGCATGGGCTCGATCGTTTCTTCCACGATATCGTGACCTCGGAGGATACCGGGTACCGCGATAAGGAGCACCCTGACATCTACCGTGAAGCGCTCCGCCGGCTTGGCACGAGCAGGGAGACGACGTGGGTGTTCGAGGATGCGCCTTTTGCTGTCCGCACGGCAAAGAACGAGGGTTTCCCTGTGGTCGCCCTCCTGAACGATCACGATGGGCGCGATCCCGTGTTCATGCGAAAGCATTCCGACATCCTCGCCACAGGCTATACCGAGCTCTCGCTCGAGCGACTGCGGTCCATCTCTATCTAGATTCGGGAGGTGCACATGAATGTCCTGATCATCGATGGTTCGCCCGAGCCTTCGTCATCGGATCTCGTAGCGTCGCTGGCAGAGGATGCCGATTACATCGTCGCGGTCGACCGCGGTGCCATCATCTGCCGTGCCGCCGGCGTGGTACCCGATCTCTTCTGCGGAGATGGGGACTCCGCAGATGCCGATACTGCGGCATGGGCGCGCGAGCATGCTGGTTCGATCATGCGCCTTCCCGTCGAGAAGGACGCGACCGACCTCGCCTTCGCCCTCGATTGCGCAGCCGAGGAGGCGCAGCGTCGCGGCGAGGTCCTCGATGTCTGCCTGACCTGTGCCACAGGAGGGCGCCCCGACCATATGCTCGGTGCCCTCGGGCTCCTTCTCGCCATCAAAGAGACGGGACCCGTGCTCATCGAGGACGGTTTCGAGCTTGTGATCCTCTCGCCCGAGGGCTGCGACAGCTGGGAGTTCGCCGATTGTGAGATCGGCAAGACCTTCTCGGCCGTGGCGCTCGAGCCCGGCACCGTGGTCTCCGAGGAGGGGATGCGCTGGTGCCTCGATGGCGTCGAGCTGCCCTTGCTGGGCGATAGGGGCGTGTCGAACCGCATCGTCGAGGAGCATGCCAAGGTTACATGCCATGAGGGCGCCCTCGCGGCGTTCCTCATCAAAGACTGAACGAGAAAGGGGGCGCTATGCGCGCCAAGCTCATCCACCGCAACACCCATGTCTACGATCTCGACGCCACGCTCGCCTTCTACGAGAAGGCCCTCGGCCTTTCCGAGCGGCGCCGCAAGGGTCCTGAGGACGGCTCGTGGCTCATCGTCTTCATCGGCAACGACGAGTGCGACTTCGAGCTCGAGCTCACGTGGAACCGCGGCTACGAGGGTATCTACGATAACGGCAACGGGGACACGCATGTCTGCGTGCGCGTGGACGATTACGATGCCTTCCATGCCCTGCATGAGGAGATGGGCTGCATCGTCAAGGAGAATCCCAAGATGGGCCTCTACTTCATCGCCGATCCGGACGGCTGCTGGATCGAAGTCGTGCGCGGCTTGGACGAGATCCCGTCCGAGGCCCTGCGCACGAAGTAGTGGCTGCAGGTGGGGATTGCACACGGGGGACGGTCCTTCCCGTGCATTTTGGATGCACGGGAAGGACCGTCCCCCGTGTGCAATCCCCACCTGCAGCCCCCAGCGTCCCCGTCACGGTCACGCATGTCTCAAGCATGTGAACAAACACGCACGCTCCGGTCAAACCTGCTATGGTCGAGCACGATCATCCAATCGCATGGTGCAGGAGGTGAGCTCATGCACGAGGAATTCCTGATGGGCAACGAGGCTATCGCGCTCGGTGCGCTCGCCGCCGGCGCGGGCGTGGTCGCCGGCTATCCGGGCACACCGTCCACCGAGGTTCTCGAGACCGTTGCAAAGCGCAATCCCGGCACCGTCTATGTGGAGTGGTCCATCAACGAGAAGGCAGCCATGGAGGTTGCCGCAGGTGCCGCCTACGCAGGTGCCCGCTCGCTCGTCACCTGCAAGCAGGTCGGCCTCAACGTGGCATCCGATCCGCTCATGAGCCTCGCGTACGTGGGCATCGAAGGCGGCATGGTGATCATGATCGCCGACGATCCGGGCCCCATCTCATCGCAAACCGAGCAGGATACGCGCACCTTCGCTCAGTTCTCCAAGCTGCCCGTCTTCGATCCTTCCGGCGTCGCCGAGGCATACGAGATGGTCCAAGAGGCCTTCGATCTTTCGGAGCGCATCGGCTCGCCCGTGCTCTTCCGCGCCACGACCCGCATCGATCATGGCTACGAAGTTGTCACGGTCGCCGACGAGACCGACTGGAAGCGCACCGAGCCAACGGGTTTCGCGAAGGATTCCTCCCGCTGGGTCATCTTCCCACAGCTCTCGCTTGCCAACCATGCCAAGATCGAGGCGAGAAACGCGCGGCTTTCCGATGAGCTCTCGGCCTATCCGCGCAACCGCATCCTGACCGAGGGCCCATCCGCCCCGCGCGTGGGCATCGCCACGCATGGCATCAGCCTCACCTATGTCGAGGAGAACCTTACCGCCGAGACCCGCCCGCGCCTCCTGCGCGTCGCCACGCCCTTCCCATTTCCCGAGAACCTCGGGCTGGAGTTCCTCACCGGTCTCGACGAGGTCCTCTGCGTGGAGGAGCTCGATCCGGTCATCGAGCGCGCCCTTCTCCAAGCATGCGCCAAGCACGGTCTTGATGTGCGCATCCGCGGCAAGCTCACCGGCGATATCGCGTCAGCGGGCGAGAACACCGTCGAGTCGGTGGGCGATGCCCTTGCCGCGTTTCTCGGCGACGGACCGCAGGAGTCGAGTCCCGCCGCTTCCGCGCCGCCCCTTCCCGTACGCCCACCCGTCCTCTGCGCGGGCTGCCCTCACCGCGCGAGCTTCTATGCCGTCAAGAAGGCCATGAGGGGCCGCAAGACCATCTACTGCGGCGACATCGGCTGCTACACCCTCGGCAATTCCCAGCCGCTCGACATGGTCGATACCTGCTTGTGCATGGGGGCCGGCATCGCCATCGCCCAGGGCATCTTCCATGTGGAACCCGATACCGCCTGCTTCGCGTTCGTGGGCGACTCCACCTTCTTCGCGAGCGGCATCACGGGCGTCGTCAACGCGTTCTACAACCAGGCAGATCTCACGCTCGTCGTGCTCGATAACTCCACCACCGCCATGACCGGCCATCAGCCGCATCCCGGTACCGGGCGCACCATGATGGGCGAAGTCGTCGAGAAGGTCTCGATCGAGGCGATCCTGCGTGCCATCGGCCTCACGGTCGTCGAGACCGTCGATCCGCTCGATCACGCACATGCGGTCGAGACGGTGCGCCGCGTGGCAGATGGGCCGGGGGTCAAGGCCATCATCTTCAAGAGCCCCTGCGTGATGCTCGCAAAACCGCAGGCTACAAGCCATGTCGACGGCGAGACGTGCATCGGGTGCAAACGCTGCATCTCCGAGATCGGCTGTCCGGCCCTTTTCCTCGAGGGTGGTAAGGCGAAGATCGACAGCTCGCTTTGCACGGGCTGCACCCTCTGCGAGCAGCTGTGCCCTGTGGGCGCCATCGCAGGAGGTGAGCGGCTGTGAGCGACAATATCATCCTCTGCGGCGTGGGCGGTCAGGGTACCGTCCTCGCTTCCAAGCTCCTTGCTGCGGCGGCCATGGCAAAAGGCCTTCCGGTCAAGACGGCGGAGACCATCGGCATGGCCCAGCGCGGAGGAAGCGTCTTCTCCCATGTGCGCATAGGGGAGGGTGTCGATTCTCCGCTTATCGGCCGCGGCCGCGCCGGGATCATCATCGCTTTCGAGCCTGCCGAGGCCGTTCGCCAGCTGCCCTATCTGCGCGCGGGAGGCACGGTGGTCGTGAGTTCGAAGCCCATCATTCCCGTGAGCGCCACGATCGGCGGCCCGACTTATGATCTCGACGCCATCATGGCGTACCTACGCGCCCATGTGGAGAATCTCATCGTGGTCGATGCCGATGCTGCCGCTGCAGATCTCGGCTCGTCGAAGTGCTTGAATGTGGTGCTTCTCGGCGCCGCCGTGAGAAGCGGGGTCCTCTCGCTCACGTCCGATGACCTGCGCGCTGCCATCATCGCACGCCTGCCCGACCGCTTCCATGAGCTCAATTTCCGTGCGCTCGCATACTCCGCGTGACAAGCGACCTGCCCCTTCGTCATGGCAGGGGACAGGCCACGTGTCACGCTACAACGAAAGGAATGAATGATGCAGATCAACGAGACCCAGCTCAAGCAGGTTGATGCCCAGGTCAAGCGTTTGCTCGACTCAAACCATTTCTACGGCGCGCGCCTCCGCGAGGCGGGCATAACGGGCGTCTCTTCCACAGATGACTTTCTCGCGCTCCCGTTCTGCGAGAAGGAGGATCTGCGCGAGGCCTATCCGCTGGGGCTCTCCGCCGTTCCCGAACGCGAGATCGTGCGCATCCACTCCTCCTCGGGCACAACGGGCACCCCGGTCATCATCCCCTATACCCACAAAGACGTAGACGATTGGGCTATCCAATTCGCGCGCTGCTTCGAGTACGCCGGCATCACGCCCGCAGACCGCATCCAGATCACGCCGGGCTACGGCCTCTGGACTGCGGGGATCGGGTTCCAAGCGGGCTGCGAGCTCCTCGGCGCCATGGCCATCCCCATGGGTCCGGGCAACACCGACAGGCAGCTCCAATTCATGATCGACATGAAATCAACGGTGCTCTGCGCTACCTCAAGCTATGCGCTTCTCCTTGCCGAGGAGATCGAGCGGCGCGATGTCAAGGACAAGATCTGCCTCGAGCGCGGCATCATCGGTTCCGAACGTTGGGGCGAGAAGATGCGGAACCGTATCAAGAACGAGCTGGGCGTCAAGATCTACGACATCTACGGCCTCACCGAGATCTATGGCCCCGGCATCGGCATCAGCTGCGAATACGATGTCGGCATGCACATCTGGGACGACTTCGTCTACTGCGAGATCATCGATCCCGAGACGGAGGAGGTGCTTCCCGATGGCGAGTGGGGCGAGATCGTGCTCACGACGCTCGTCAAGGAGGGAGCACCGCTCATCCGCTTCCGCACCCACGACCTCTCGCGCATCATACCCGGCGACTGCCCCTGCGGCAGCCACCACCCGCGCGTCGAGGCGATCTCCGGTCGTTCCGACGACATGATGAAGATCAAGGGAGTAAACGTCTTCCCGAAGCAGATCGAGGAGGTGCTCCAGACCTTCCCCGAGCTCTCGAGCGAGTTCCAGATCCGTATCAGCCACCTCGACGGACGCGACACCATGCGTATCTACGTCGAGACCAACGGCTCGGTCGACTGGAATGACCTGCGTGCGCGCGTGGCACAGCGCATCAGGAGCAAGCTCGGCTTCACCCCGCTCGTCAAGATCGTCGAGCTCGGCGTGCTTCCACGTAGCGAGAAGAAGACTAAGCGCGTTTTCGACGAGCGACACAGGTAGGGGATGGCGGGAGCTGCAGCCTCTCTCGTCAATAACATACACTTCAGGAGCTCAACTGGGCGTTCTTCTAGAGAAAACCGCAGTTGGTGCTTTAAAGTGTATGTTATTTGAAGAGGAACGATCTGCTCGAGAGGAGCGCCCATGCGCCTGACCCTCGGTTCGCTCACCGCGCTTCGTATAACCCGCGCCATCAGATGCGGCAAGGTTGGGGCCAGCCTGGCAAGACGCTGCGACATGCTGCCGCCCGATCCGGAGCCGTTGCGTCGGTGGACGCCCAAGAGAATCGCCGAGCAGCTCGCTTTTCTCGGCAAGGCGGGGGAGTTCTCGGCCACGTGCCCGCTCGATGTCCTCGTGCCCGAAAAGGACCTGCGCCTGCAGGTGGCCGGTGCCAAGAGCACGGTTGTCTCGGGTACTCTTCCCAGAGGGTCGTTCGTCGATATGGGCAACGGCATCGCCATGAGCTGCCCCGAGCTCCTGTTCATCGAGCTCGGGCGGGTGATGGATCCCATCGATCATGTGCTGGTGGGAATGGAGCTCTGCGGGTGCTTCTCCCGTGCGGCGGAAAACCCGCGCAATGGCGAGGCGGTCTACAGCATCGTGCCGGTGACGACCGTTGCCGAGCTGAGGGCATATGCGCGAGAAGCCCACGAGGTTCGCGGATCCCAGCATGCGCTCGCGATCATCGATCTCATTGTCGAGAACGCCTGGTCGCCCATGGAAGCGCTTGTCGCCGCGCTCGCGGTGCTGCCGATAGATAAGTTGGGGCTTGACTTGGGTCCTATCGGCCTCAACCCGCGCAAGGAGCTGGGAGAGCGCCTCTCCCGTTTGAGCGATGCGGGCTCGCGCGTGCCCGACATCATGTTCCGGGGAACGAGCGTGGGCCTGAATTACGACGGTGAGGACCATTTCCGCCTGTCCGAGATCGCCCGCGCCGCGGTTGCGCTGGATAGGGATCCGGGAAACTCCGCTCTGGCGCGTGAGTTCGCCAAAGCGATGGCCGACTCGCGCTCGCGCATCGTCGCAGACAAGCGCAGGGACCGCGATCTTATGTTGCTCGGCCTCACGGTCTTCTCCATCACCAAGGAGGATCTGCTTGACCGGGGCGGCTTCGAGCGGGTGATGGGGCAGGTGGTCGAGGCGATCGAGCGCACGGAGCGGCGCGACCTGCTCGCCCAGCGAGTTGCATTGGGAAACGAGCGGATCTCCCAAGCGCGCCATGGCCTTATCTGCTCGCTCATGCCCGGTCTGCCTGGCACGCGTGGAATTACGGATGTGCAGGAGCTCGGCATCTCGTTCGAAGAGGCGGTTGTGAGGTTCGAAGCGGGGGAGGGGGATCCCAAGATAGTGTCGGTTGTGAGCGATTAACATACACTTTACGGGCTTTCCTGCGGTTTCTTCTGGGAGAATGCCCAGTTGAGCTCCTGAAGTGTATGTTATTGCAAACGCACTATTTCACACACGCGAAGCAGGCTATCGAGTTGAACGTCTCGATCTCGGCCGAGGAGTACCTGCGCTCGAGACGTTTGCCGAGGCTTGCCTCGGTCTCGAATGCGGCGTGAAGAAACCCATGGGAACATAGAAGCTCCGCACGAGCCAGTCCGTCCGCGCAAAGGAACCCTCCACGTAGAAGCAGTCGCAGGAGCCATCGTAGAGAGACAGTGATCTGCCGAGCTGCCTGTAGGCTGAACGGATCTCGTCTTCGCGTGCCATGGCCGCTCTTCCTCGATCAGATAATCGCGATGTGGCAGATCCTGCATATCATGGCCGCTCCTACATGGAGAGTCAGATGGGGGTACCATTGTAGCCAACGCGACAGCAGGATGATGCCGCTGCGGGGTCCGTTCCGTTCCCAACGCGGGGTATCCGGATCACCCAACTTGGGTATAAGCATCTACGTCATCTATCGAGCGGCAGGAGCCGCCCGCACCAGTTTGGAAGGAAGCGACCGACCATGCGCCAATTCAAGACCGAGAGCAAGAAACTCCTCGACCTCATGATCAACTCCATCTACACCAACCGTGAGATCTTCCTGCGCGAACTCGTCTCCAATGCGAGCGACGCCATCGACAAGCTCTCGTTCAAGGCGCTCACCGACAGCACGGTCGACCTCGGTGCCGAGGATCTGGCCATCCGCCTCTCCTTCGATGCGGATGCCCGTACCATCACCGTGAGCGACAATGGCATCGGCATGACCGAGGCCGAGCTCGACCGCAACCTCGGCACCATCGCGCATTCCGGCTCCGAGGCCTTCAAAGACGAGAACATCGAGCACCAAGGCAGCGATATAGACATCATCGGCCAGTTCGGCGTGGGTTTCTACTCGAGTTTCATGGTCGCCTCCCGTGTGCGCGTGGTGAGCCGTTCCTTCGGCTCCGACCAAGCTTTCGCTTGGGAGTCGGATGGTATCCGGGGCTACACCATCGGAGCCGCCAAGTCCGGCGAACGCGACGGCGCGCATGATCACGGAACCGACGTGACGCTGTTTTTGCGCGAGAGCGGCGAGGACGAGGATCTCGACAAGTTCCTCTCGGAATGGGGCCTGCGCGATCTCGTGAAGCGCTACTCCAACTACGTGCGCCACCCGATCCAGATGATGGTCACCAAGAGCCGCGAGCTGCCCAAGCCGGAGGATGCGGGCGACGATTACACCCCGCAATACGAGCAGTGCCAGGAACTCGAGACGCTCAATTCCATGACGCCCATCTGGAAGAAGCGCAGTTCGGACGTTGCGCAGACCGACTACGACGAGTTCTACAAGGCCGCCTTCCACGACTGGGAGGCACCCGCCCGCACGGTCTCGTTCCATGCCGAGGGCGCGCTCTCCTACGATGTGCTGCTCTTCATCCCCGGTCGTGCGCCCTTCGACCTCTACAGCAAGGACTACGAGAAGGGCCTCGCGCTCTACTCGTCGAATGTCCTCATCCAGGAGAAGTGCGCCGACCTGCTGCCCGACTACTATAACTTCGTGCGCGGTGTGGTGGACTCGCCGGATGTGACGCTCAACATCTCGCGCGAGACGCTCCAGCAGAATCGCCAGCTGCGCGCCATCGCCAAGCGTGTGGAGCGCAAGATCCATGATGAGCTCGCAAGCATGCTCGCCGATGACCGCGCAGCCTACGAGACGTTCTTCGAGAATTTCGGACGCGGCCTCAAGTTCGGCATCTACGAGAGCTACGGTGCCAAGGCCGATGACCTTGCCGACCTGCTGCTGTTCTGGTCCGCACGCGAGGAGAAGCAGGTCACGCTACGCGAGTACGGCCTTGCTGCGGGGGAGGGCAAGGACAAGGTCCTCTACGCTGCAGGCGAGGCGCTCGAGCGGCTCAAGAAGCTCCCTGCGGTGACGAGCGCCCTCGATCGCGGCTACGACGTGCTGCTCTGCACGCAGGACATCGACGAGTTCATGTTCCAGACCATGCGCACCTATCGCCTCGCATCCGATGCAGATGACGATGAGAATCCCGATGAGGGAGGGCGTGAACTCGAGCTCGCCAACGTTGCCACGGCCGACCTCGACCTCGCCACCGAGGAGGAGAAGTCCGCTGCCGAGCAGTCGACCAAGGATAACGAGGCCCTGTTCGAGGCCATGGCCCGGGCACTCGGCGAGAAGGTCAGCGCGGTGCGCGTCTCGGCCAACCTCACCGATGCGCCCGCGTGCATCACCGCGCAGGGGCCGATCTCGCTCGAGATGGAGCGTGTGATGATGAAGGGCCCCGACGCCGCCTTGGCGCCCCATGCCGAGCGCGTGCTCGAGCTCAATGCCCAGCACCCGGTCTTCGCCAAGCTCGTTGCCGTGCAAGCGGCGGGGGAGGATGAGAAGCTCGCCCTCTACGCGAACCTCCTCTACGATCAAGCGCTGCTCGTCGAAGGTCTGCCCATCGACGATCCCGTGGAGTTTGCCAAGAACATCTGCTCGCTGATGTGATCGAGGGGCTATCAGCTCATACTGCCGGCGGTTTTGATCCCTGTCCTCGCAACTCCGGCCTTCCGTTTCGGAAGGCCGGATGCGTTCGTGAGAGCGCGTGGTTTTTCCCGGGTGGACATGCCACGCAAAAGCCGGGGACCCGATTCTAGCTTCCGGGTGTACGATTGCAGGCGAAGATGTCCTCAATCCCATCGCCTCGGCGAGGAACCGCTTTGGAGGGACCGTGCCATGAAACCCGAAACCGCACAGAGAATCTGCGATGTCCTCATCATCGGTGCAGGTCCCGCAGGCATCTTCTGCGCACTCGGACTGCTCCGGTCCGGCGCTGCCCGCCACATCGTCATGGTCGAGAAAGGCCGCGCGATCGAGAAGCGCTTCTGCCCCAAGATCACGACCGGTGCGTGCGTGCACTGCGATCCCTGCCGCATCACCACGGGTTTCTCGGGTGCCGGCGCGTTCTCCGACGGCAAGCTCTCGCTCTCCCACGAGGTGGGCGGGGATCTGCCCGAGCTTATCGGCACGGAATTCGCCCAAGAGATGATCGGTCGTTGCGATACGATCTACCTCGAGTTCGGGGCGGACGAGCATGTGGAGGGCGTCGGACATCCCGACCAGGTGGCCGATATCCGCCGCCGCGCCATCCGTGCGGGCCTCAAGCTCCTCGATTGCCCCATACGCCATCTGGGGACCGAGCGTGCGCAGGGCCTCTACGGCCGTATCGAGCGCTATCTTGAAGAGTCGGGCGTCGAGCTGCTCTTCGAGCACGATTGCACCGATCTTCTCATCGAGGGGGGCGTCTGCCGGGGCGCCGCTGTCTGCGGACCTGCGGGCACGTGCGAGATCCGTGCCAAGGAGACGGTCGTCGCCACGGGACGACGGGGCGCCGCTTGGCTCGACGAGCTCTGCGAGCGTCACGGAATCGCCCACGAATCCGGTCCTATGGACATGGGCGTGCGCGTGGAGGTGCGCAACGAGGTGCTCGACGATGTGAACAACGTTCTTTACGAGAGCAAGCTCGTAGGCTACCCCCTGCCGTTCCGCGACAAGGTGCGCACGTTCTGCCAGAATCCGGGCGGCTTCGTGAGCCAAGAGAACTACGATGGCGATCTCGCCGTGGTGAACGGGCATTCCTACAAGGACAGCAAG
Organism: Actinomycetes bacterium; assembly: GCA_029546925.1. Classification (GTDB taxonomy): domain Bacteria; phylum Actinomycetota; class Coriobacteriia; order Coriobacteriales; family Atopobiaceae; genus RUG721. The sequence continues at coordinate 44,809 of JAKPQM010000084.1, read as the reverse complement.
AGCGCCAACACCAACCTCGCCGTTCTCGCCACGCAGCATTTCCGTGCGCCGTTCAACCGGCCCATCGCCTATTCGCGGCAGGTGGGCCAGCTTGTGAACATGCTCGGCAACGGCCACATCCTCGTGCAGCGCCTCGGCGACATCCTCGACGGCAAGCGAACTTGGCGCGAGGAGCTCTCGCGCAGCAACGTCATGCCCACGCTCGCCGATGCCGAGCCGGGCGATATCACCTCGGCCATGCCGTTTCGCGCGATGACCGACATCATCGAGTTCATCAAGGCGGTCGACGTGGTGGTGCCCGGGTTTGCGTCCAGCGAGACGCTGCTCTACGCACCCGAGCTCAAGTTCTACAGCAACCGCGTGGTGATGGACAAGCACTTGGACACCAATATCGCAGGGCTCCACTGCTTGGGCGACAGCTCGGGCTGGACGCGCGGCCTCATGATGTCGAGCGTCATGGGGCTTCTGATGGGCGAAGAGCTCGCTTCACGCTGAGGGCGTGCGCCAACGGGAGGGGTTTCGCGATGATCGACATCAACACCAAGATCAAGCTCGGCGGTATGAGGCAGCGCATCCACATCAAGACCGACGATACCTCCAAGCCCGTGCTGCTCTTCCTGCATGGCGGTCCCGGCGTCTGCAACCGCCACAACATCATGACCGCCCACCTCGATCTGCTCGACAGCTTCACCATCGCCACTTGGGACCAGCGCGGCTCGGGCGGTTCGGCCTTGGGCGTGAAGGATGCCGATCTCACCATCCGCAGGCTCACCGACGACGCGGCAGAGCTCGTGGAGTGGCTCTGCGCCCATTTCGGCAAGGATAGGATCTTCGTGATCGGTGGCAGCTGGGGAAGCGTGCTCGGCACGTGGCTCGTCTACCGCTATCCCGGCAAGATCGCCGCCTTCGTGGGCTTCGGACAGGTGGTCGACGGCGGAAAGAACGAGGAGCTCTCCTACAGATTCGCCCTCGATGCCGCCCGTGCGGCAGGTGATGAGGATTCCGTCAAGAAGCTCCAAGCGGTCGGCCCTCCCGTGCGCGGCCAGTACAAGGGGGCTTACGACGGCATGATGGCGCAGCGCCGCGTCATGATGAGATACGGCGGCTATTCCAAAGACAGGGGCAAGCGCAGCTACTTTTCGAGCATGGTCGTGCCCATCCTCGCCTCAAGGGAGTACAGCCCGGCCGATCTCGCGGGCTATATCATCGGGCACAGGCGCGTGCTCTCCGTCATGTGGCCCGAGGTGGGTGCTGTGGACTTTCCAGCTACCTGCACGAAGTTCGAAACCCCCTTCTACATCTTCGACGGTCGCCTCGACATGAACACACCCTCCGAGCTCGTGCAGAAGTGGTACGACATGATCGAGGCCCCCGAGAAGGATCTTATCTGGTTCGAGCATTCGGGCCATAATCCCATGAATGACGAGCCCGAGAAGTTCAAGCGGCTCCTGCGCGAGAAGCTCATGGACATCAAGGAGCGCGAGGAGTGCCGCATATGACGAACGAAGCGAAGGCGGCCGAGATGCGTGTCAGCGCCACCACCGAGAAGATGGGGCTTATCGAGAAGCTCGGCTTCATGACCTTCTCGGCCTCCGATAACATCGTCTACCAGTTCAAGAGCCTCTACTACCTGTTCTTCCTGACCAACGTGCTGGGCATCAGCGTGGGCGTCGCGGGCACGGTCTTCGCCATCGGCACCGTGTGGGATGCCGTGAACGACCCGCTGCTGGGCTACATGGCCCTCAACCACCGCTTCAAGAGCGGCGAGAAGATCCGCCCCTACATCCTCTATGCGGTGCCGTGGGCCATCTCCATCGTGGCGCTCTTCTGGGCATTTCCCGGCAGCGAGCTCTTCAAGGCGGTCGTTGCCGAGGCCATCTACTTCATCTTCGAGGCCTTCAATACCTTCTGCGGCATCCCGTACAACTCGATGGGTTCCGTCGCGACCAATCGCGACGACGACCGCAGGAGCCTCAATATCTTCCGCAACGTGGGAGGGTGCCTCGGCACGGCCATCGGCGCACTCGCCTGCCTGCCGCTCCTCAAGGTCTTCGGTGCCATGGATGCCTCGGGCAATCTCACCGACGCCGCCGGCCGCGGTTTCATCCTTACCGCGAGCGTGATGGGCGCCATCTGCATCGCAGGTGCCGCAGTCCATTTCGCGACCACGCGCGAGCGCGTCCACCAGGTAGAGGACAGCGCGGAGAAGATTCCCTTCCGCGAGGTCACGCGCATGCTCATCTCATGCCCCTCGTTCATCCGCAACACGATCTACGTGGCGTGCTACGGTTGCGGTAATGCGCTTCTGCTCTCCTGCCTCACCTACTTCGCGACCTACGCGCTCGGCTCGACGGCGGCCGCAACGCCCATCCAGGCCGTCTATCTCGCATCCTCGCTCTTCATGAGCCTGTTCGTCGGCCTTATCGATCGCAAGCTGGGGCGCCGGAGGACGATGATCGCAGGCGCGATCTTCCTGATCGTGTCCAAGATCTGGTTCATCCTCGACCCTGCGAGCATCGCGGCCCTCTACGCCAATGCGGCGGTGACGGGCATGGGTGTCTCGACGACCTTCATCATGATGAACACCAATCGCAACAACATCGTCGATCTGGTCGAGGCGAAGGAGGGCAGGCGCCTCGACTCCATGGTCTCGACGGTCGACAACCTCGCGGCCAAGCTCTCGCAGTCCGGCGTGACCTGGATGATCGGTGCCCTGCTCGCCCGCGCGGGCTTCGATGCCGACCTCGCATCCCAACCCGCTGCCGTCGTTCCCACGTTGAACTTCCTGCTGGGCTGGGCCCCGCTCATCTTCGGCGCGATCATGCTCATCGTGGTCTGGCGCTTCCATATCGAGGAAGAGGTCGCCGAACTCGCATCCAAACGAGAGGAGCTCTCATGAACAGACTGCTCAAACGTGCTATGACCGGGGCTCTGGCCGCGCTCGGCGCGGGTGCCGCAGCTACGCTCGCCGTCCGCGCCATGCGCTTCGCACCACCTGTTGAAAAGCCCCGCGCCATCGAGCCGGTCGATGTGGACATCGATGCGGCCGCTGATCATCTTGCCCGCCTCATCCGCTGCAAGACGGTCTCGAACGTCGATCCTGCCCTCGAGGACGATGCCGAGTTCGAGAAGCTCGTCGGCATGCTCCCGGAACTCTATCCCCATGTGTTCGAAGCCTGCTCGCTCATGCGCATGGACGGGCGGGCGCTGCTGTTCAGGTGGCCCGGCCGCGAGCTGGGCCGCCCCGCCATCCTCATGGCCCATTACGATGTGGTGCCTGTGGACGAGGATGCGTGGGAGCACGATCCCTTCGGCGGCGAGCTTGTCGACGGTGCTCTCTGGGGTCGCGGCGCCCTCGATACCAAGGTCACCATGAACGGCATCCTCTCCGCCGCGAACGCCCTCATCGCAGGGGGTTTCGTACCGAAACGCGACGTCTACTTCGCCTTCTCGGGTAGCGAGGAGGTGAACGGGCCGGGGGCTGCGCATATCGTGGACTGGTTCGCCGGGCAGGGCATCGTCCCCGAGATGGTTCTCGATGAGGGTGGTGCCGTGGTGCGGGATGTGTTTCCCGGCCTGAGACGTCCCTGCGGTCTCATCGGTATCGCCGAGAAGGGCTTCTTGAACGTACGCTATGAGACTGGCTCGAGCGGGGGCCATGCGTCCGCTCCCAAGCCGCATTCGCCGGTCGCGGCGCTTGCCGAAGCTGTCTGCGCCATCGAGGCCAACCCGATGCCGCTTAGGATCTCGGAACCCGTACGTCAGATGTTCGATACGTTGGGACGCCATACCATGCCGCTCTACCGCATGCTCTTCGCCAATATCGAGGCGTTCACGCCGATGCTCGATATGCTTACGCGCAAAACCGGGGGCAACCTCAATGCCCTGCTGCGCACGACGGTCGCCTTCACGCAGATGCAGGGGAGCTCGGCTTACAACGTGATCCCGTCGACCGCATCCGTCGTCTCCAACATCCGCATCAATCCCGATGATACGGTTTCGGGCGTGCTGGCCCATCTCAGGATCACGATTGACGATCCCGATGTCACCATCGCCGTATTAGATGCCTGCGAGCCGAGCCCCGTCTCGCGCACCGACTGCGAGGGCTACCGCCGTGTCGCCCAAGCTGTCGGCGATACCTGGCCGGATTGCGTGGTGAGCCCCTATGTCATGGTGCAATGTTCGGATAGCCGCCACTACCGCGACCTCTCCGACCGCGTATACCGTTTCTCGGCCTATGACGTGACCGCAGACGAGCTCGCAACCGTACACGGCAACAACGAACGCATCCGGGTCGAGACGCTGCACCGCTCCATCGAGTTCTTCACGCGCGTGCTGCGCCAGTGTTAGGAGGAAAGACCATGAAGGTAGAGCACATTGCCCTCTGGGTTGCCGATCTCGAGCGGGCGCGGGCCTTCTGGGAGACGTACTTCGGGGCCTCGGCGGGTTCCGAGTACGTCAACGCACGCGGCTTCCACTCGTACTTCCTCACGCTGGATGGGGGAGCACGCATCGAGCTCATGTGCGATGGGACGCAGATTCCCAACAGCGACGACCGTCCGCACGATGGTTGGGCGCATGTGGCGCTCTCGCTCGGCTCGGCCGAGGCGGTCGATGCTCTGACGGCACGGCTCGTGGACGATGGCTATCGCTGCGTGAGCGGACCGCGCACAACAGGCGATGGCTACTACGAGAGCTGCGTGCTCGATGCCGAGGGCAACCGCATAGAGCTGACGGTGTGACGTAGGGGAAAATAACATACACTCTACGAGCCCAACTGGGCTTTCTCCTAGAAGAAACCGCAGGAAAGCCTCTAAAGTGTATGTTATTTTCGAAGGCCAGCGCTTCCCCGTGACAGGGCTGGCCGCTGTCACGGTGTGCACATCCCCATCGGTGGCGCCGCTTGCGCTCCTTACGCAGCCCGCAGGCAGATATGGGTATTTTTAGGTATACACACAGTGCTCGATGATTTGTTAAGACATACCTGACATGGCATTTCTAACGGGGGAGTCATGGAAGCACACCCGCCTGTTCCTTGGAAAGCGTGCAGCGATTTCGTGCTCGCTTGCGGTAGCATACACGAGCCGTTCCGCTTCTGCGTCACGGTTCTCGACCAGATCCGCGACCTCATCCCCTATGATCAGGCGCTCTTCCTCATGCTCGACGGCAACCGCAAGATCGCCCGCAAGCATTTTGTCGGCTTTTCGGAGCGTTGGTCGCAGATGTACCTCAACTACTACTCCAAATCGGTCGATGACGACTTCGCGCTCACGGTGGATGCGTTCGAAATCGAGGGAGGGGGATACGTCGATCTGATCGATTGGCGCGAACTCAATTGGATCCGCAACGACTTCATGGTGAACTACATCAGACCTCGCAGGCTCTCCCAGACGCTTACCTTCGTGCTCTTCGATCTCAGGGGGTCGCCGGCGACCATATTCTGCTTGGATAAGCTCGTCGACGGCATGTTTTCCGATGCAGAGGTCGAAACGATCAAGCTCCTGACCGCGCATCTCGGCAACCTCTACAAGAACCTCTTCGTGCGACCGACCGAGCAAGTGCGCATGTGGGATGGCGTTGCGGGCGTGGATGATCTTACGCAGCGCGAGCGCGAGGTGCTCGATCTGCTCTGCCAGGGAATCAAGCCGGTGTACATCGCACGCGAGCTCCGCATCTCGCTGGGCACGACGAACAAGCATATCGCGCATATCTACCGTAAACTTGGGGTGGACAGCAGGCAGGAGCTCCTCGTGAAGCTGTTGGGAAAGTAAGGTTAGGGGATTCACAAGATGGCGATCATTCGCGGTGATGCCGCACGTAAGGCACTGCTTTCAGGAGTCGATGAGCTCGCGTCTGCTGTAAGCGCGACGCTTGGACCCAAGGGGCGCAACATCGCGCTGCACCAGAAGGCCAACCTGTATGGCGCTGATTACGGCGCACAGACGGGGGCTGGGGCGCATGTGCTCATCACCAACGACGGCGTGACCATCGCCAAGGAGATCTCCTTCTCCGATCCCGTCAAGAACATGGGCGCGCAGCTCATGAAGGAGGCCGCCGTCAAGGCCAACGACGAGACGGGCGACGGTACCACCACGGCAATCGTGCTCGCTCAGGCCATTCTCCACGGTGCATTCAAAAATATCGTTGCAGGTGCTGATCCGTTGGCGCTCCGCCGTGGTATCAAAAAGGCGGGGGAGCTTGCCGTGGAGAAACTCGCGGAATCTGCCGTGCCCGTCGAGACGCAGGAGGACATCGCGCACGTTGCCATCATCTCCTGCCAAGACGAGCCGCTTGGCACCATGGTGGGGGAGGCTATCTACCGTGTGGGCCTCGAAGGCGTCGTCAATGTGGACGATTCGCAGCGCACGGAGACCGAGCTCACCGTTGACGAGGGCATCGTCTTCGATCGGGGGCTCCTCTCCCCCCACATGGCGACCGATACCCGTTCCGGCGAGGCCGTGCTTGAGAACCCCTATATCCTCATCACCGACAAGAAGTTCGAGAATCCGCAGGACATCATCCCCGCGCTCATCTGCGCCGCCGAGGATGGCCGCGACATACTCGTGCTCTGCGACGGCATCGAGGACGATGCGCTGGCCCTCGTCATGCGCAACAAGCTCGAGGGCGATATGAACGTGGCCTGCGTGCAGGCACCCGCCTATGGCGAGGGCCGCCGCTGGCGCATGGACGATATCGCGGTGCAGACGGGCGGCATGTACGTGAGCGAGGAGATGGGGCTCTCCATCCGCGAGGTCACGCGCGAGATGCTCGGTTCCGCCGACCATGTGAAGGTCACGCGCAAGCGCACGATCATCTCGGGCGGGCACGGGGATCCCGAGGCCATCGCCAAGCGCGTGGCAGAGCTACGCTACCGTGCCGAGAATACCGACTACGAGTTCAACCGCAAGCGCCACGAGGAGCGCTTGGCTTCGTTCGTCTCGGGCGTGGCGACCATCGCGGTGGGCGGGGCCACCGAGCCCGAGCAGTGGGAGCGCAAGATGCGCGTGGAGGATGCCGTCAGCGCAGCGCGCGCCGCCTACGAGGAGGGCGTGGTCGCCGGCGGCGGCACGGCGCTGCTCGAGCTGGTGCCCGCTCTCGAGAAGCTTGCCGCAACGCTCGAGGGCGACGAGCGTGCAGGAGCCGCCATCGCCATCGAGGCGCTCAAAGTCCCCGCCATCCGTATTGCCGAGAACGCGGGTGCCAGCGGGCGCGTGGTGGTCGAGAAGCTGTGCGAGCTGCCGGAGGGCACGGGTTTCGATGCCTCGCGCAACGAGTATGTGGACATGTTCGAGGCGGGCATCATCGACCCGGTGCGCGTGACCCGCAGCGCGCTCGAAGCGGCCTTCTCGGTCGCCGAGACGCTGCTCGTGACCGAGGCGGGCGTCACGCCCGTCAAGGGCGGAGACGTCAACCTGGCCGAGGCATTCCATGTGGGAGGTGCGCGATGATCAACGAGGAGGCATGGCATCGGTACGTGGTCGGCTACGATATCGAGGTGCCTGAGGAGCGTATCGAGGAGGAGTACAGGCTCGTGCGCGCCGATATGAAGCATCGCATGATGTATGCGCATATGACCGGGGGAGAGACGCACGTCTTTCCCGATGCGGAGCTTGCCGAGCAGGAGGACGAGCTGCGTGCCGCAGCGCTCTTCGAAGCCAAGGAACCGCTCGTGCTGCGCGATCTCGCCGCAAAGCTCGATATCACGGTCACACCCGAGGAGCTTCTCGCCGAGGCGAAGGCCATGGCCAAGCGTCAAGGCTCGACCGTCGAGGAGATGAGGCGCTTCTTCGGCGAGGATCTGGCTTTCCTCGAGCGTGACGTGCGCGAGAACAAGATCCGCGCTCGGGCATGCGCACAGTAGCGAGGGCTGAGCGGAGGGACGGGGGCATGTTCACGCCATGTGAACATGCCCCCGTCCCTCCGCTCACTCCGTCCAATGCGATACCCCGGAGCCGTCTCACCATCTACGTCAAAAACCATACCGTTTACCTGCTCATATACCAAAAACTAGGCACGAAAGATACCCAGCAATACCCATAACCCGGCCAACGGCGCCACGCGATACTTTTCTCAAGGCTGGATCATCCATCTTCGAGGAAAGGGGTCTCCCATGGACAAAGAAGATCTGTTCGATATGTCTGCCGATGCCCTGGAGGATGTCGAACCCATCGCAGATGTGTTCGATCTCTCGGGCAAGGTTGCCGTGGTCTCAGGCTCGGTCGGTCTTGCCCTGTTCGTGATCAACCGCCTGCTCGAGTGCGGCGCCAAGGTCGTCTTCGGCGCCCGTTCTGAGGAGTGGGGAGAGATGGCCATCAAGGCCCTGAACGACCTCGGCTACGAGGATGTGGCCTTCAAGCAGCTCGATACGCGCGACGTAGCAGATTGCCAAGCTCTTGTCGCCTTCGCCGAGGAACGGTTCGGTCCGGTCGATATCTGCGTGCCCGTCGCCGCCACGTGGCAGGCCCGCGCTTTCCTCGATATGGACGAGGAGCTCTACGACGATATCGTCGATACCGACATGAAAGGCCAGTACTTCCTCGTGCAAGCGGCGGCCCGGTCCATGGTCAGGGCGAAGCATGGCGGCAAGATCGTTACCATCGCCTCGGTTGCCTACCGCGGGGAGGACATGGCGCATCTCGCCATGATGACCCCGTACAACGCCGCCAAGGCCGGCGTCATCGGCATGACGCGCGGCATCGCCAAGGAGCTCAAACAGTACGGCATCAACGTGAACTGCGTCGCCCCCGGCGGCATGGTCACTCCGGGCGCGATCGCCAACTGCGTCGAGACGGTTGCACGCTACGGGGCCGAATGGCAGGCAGATAGCATGGCCGGCGGTAAGGACACGCCTGTCGCGTCGACTCCGGATGAGATGGCGCGCATGATCCTCACCATGTGCACGTCCGTCTCCGATTTCATGTACGGCAAGGTCGTCGAGGTGGACGGCGGTGCGGGCTTCAGCTTCCAAACGAAGCCATGGAGCTACACGATGGAGGGCGGCCTCCACGCGTGATGGCCTTATCGGGCACAACCCCGCGATAGCGGGAAAGGATACAAGCGCACAAGAGAAAGGAAGAGCTATGGCCATCAGCAGCAAGAGCAAGCTTTCCGAGATCCTCGAGGACGAGCGTGCCGTCGCCATCATCGACGAGTACATCCCCGGCTTCATCTCCAATCCCGAGCTCGGCCCCGTCAAGGGCATGAAGATAAAGACCCTCCTCAAGTTCCCGCAGACCGGTCTTTCCAAGGAAGTCGTCAACGAGATCATAGAGCGTCTCGACGCGCTGGATGCATAAGGCGCGACAAGCGATCGAAACGCTCCCATCACGCTCACCTCTACCAGCGCGTGACAAGGGGACAGGTCGTTTGTCACGCTGTCATGTCACGACAGGTGTCCCCTCATCACGCTCATCTCAACCAGAAAGGAACCGCCATGGCCGACAACGAGCATGCCGACATCAAGATGTCAACCGTTTCGAAATCCCGCAAGAACCTCGATTACCTGCAGAAGATGAAGGACAAGGGCGAGAAGATCGTCCAGATGTGCCCCGCAGAGCTCGGCCCCTTCTTCGCGCTGGCAGCCGAGATGGTGGGCTGCGACATCTGCCGCATCCCGCACATGATCTCCACCCGCACCGGCACCACCGCCGAAGAGGACAAGATCGGCTCCCGTCTCACCATCAAGAAGTTCCGCGAGTACTGCAAGATCATCCACATCAACTTCTACATGCCCATCTCCATGTACGCCGACAAGGTCGACGCCGTGAAGAACGGCGCCGAGCTCGTGTTCCACGGTGCCGACTCCATGCTTCCCATGGGTGTCACCAACGACGTTCTCAAGTTCATGAGCGACAACTACGTCCCGACCTACGGCCATATCGGCGCCATCTCCGGCTGGCAGACCAACGCCACCGGCTACAAGCGCGTCGGCAAGACCGCCGAGGACGCCTTCAAGATCTTCAAATGGGGTTATGAGTACCAGGAGAACGGTATGGGCGGCATGACCATCGAGCTCACGCCCATGGAGGTCTCCCAGGCCATCGCCGAGAAACTCCGCGTGCCCGTGGTATCCATCGCCGGCGGTGCCGCATGCGACGGCTCCGAGATGGTCGACATGGATACTTTCGGCGTCATGCCCAAGCCGGCGTCCCACTCCAAGAGCTACGCCGCGCTGCTGCCGTTCCTGTGCGAGGCCTACATGGGCTGGCTCGAGGACGTGCGCGAGGGCGACTACCCCGAGGACAAGCACGGCTACCACATGGATCCCGAGGAACTCGAGAAGTTCAACACCATGATGGACGCCTTCGAGGGCTAACACATCGACGGTGGGACAAAAGGCCCGCTGGTTTTTGTCCCAATCCAGGGCGGCGTGCGGTGACGTGCGCCGCCCTTCCTATAAGGAGCGAACATGACCGATTATCTGGGTTATGCAGGCAAGGTGTGCGTGGCCACGGGCGCGAGCTCGGGCATGGGCCGCGCGCTGGCGGAGATGCTCGTGGGCTGCGGGGCCGAGGTCTGGACCGCCAGCAGGGGAGAGGCAGCGATCGAGGGGCAGACGGACTGGGTCAAGCTCGACCAAGTCTCGCGCGACTCCATCGACGGGGCCTTCGCTCAGCTGCCGGCCAAGATCGACCGCTTCTTCGGCGTGGCGGGCGTCTCGGGCGTCAAGAACGGCTACGTCGACACCTTCATCATCGACTTCGTCGCCAACAAGTACCTGCTCGACACCTACCTCGCCGAGCGCGTGGTGCCGGGTGGATCGATCACCTTCGTCACTTCCACAGCGGGCGTGCGCTGGGCCAAGGAGGAGCTCATCGACGAGTACCGCGACATCGTGGAGGCGGACGGCTGGGACGCCACCATCGACGCTATTCACGATCTCGACATGGACGATGCGGGCGGCAACATGGCATATATACTGGCCAAACGTGCGATGAACTTCCTCGTGGCCTCCAAGACCGCCGAGCTCGCAGCGCGCGATGTGCGTATCAACGCGGTGCTGCCCTGCTCAACGGGGTCGCGCTTCATGACCGAGTTCTACGAGGCCATGCCGGGCGCCAGGAAGCAGTTCGAGGCCAGTGTGGGAAACAGCAAGCCCATCGCCGACCCGTCCGTCATGGGTAAGGCCTGTCTCTATCTGGGCAGCGACCTCGCCGAGTACGTCTCGGGCCACTGCCTCATCGTAGACTGGGGCCTCGAGGCTGCAACGCTCACCGGCCAGCTACCCGATATGCTGGGCATGGAGCTCACGTAATAGCGCAGATTGCCCGCGATCAACATACACTAATCCGGCCCAACTGGGGTTTCTTCTGGAAAGAACCCCAGTTGGACGTTTAAAGTGTATGGTAATCGCCCTTCTCCCATTGTTCCGCACCAGAGGGGTTCGCCATGGCGCTGACGCTCGAACAACTGAGATCCGTCGATGCCGCCGCGCTCGCCTGCGGTTCGGTGCGTGACTCGTACGAGTTTTGCATCCTCTCCCTCCGCGAGATCAGGAAGCTCGTTCCCTTCGACCGTGGCAGCATCTTCTTCCTCGACGACTCCGCCAAGGTGTTCGACGAGCATCTCGAGGGCGTTACGCGCAATAAGGTGCGTCTGTACCATGAGATTTACGGGGAGTCAGACGGCGGCGCATATTCGATGACTCGCTTGGCCCAGGTGCGCCGGGAGATCATCAAGCGCGATGCGAGCCACTCGCCCTACCGTATATTCGTGAAGGACTGGGAGAAGGAGTCCCACGACACGCGCTTCTATCGCGAGTATATCTCCCAGCTGGGGATTCGCTACTCCACGGGCATCGCCCTCTTCGATCTTGACGACCTCGCGCGGGCTCTCTTCTCCTTCGACCGTACCGAGGAGTCGGGGCCCTTCACTGCAGGGGAGCGCGAGATGCTGAGCCTCCTCAACCATCATCTCGACAACCTCTTCCGCAACTTCTTCGTGATGCCGCCATCCGCGCACGGCGATACCATCGCGCTCGAGCAGGGCGGCTTCGGCCTCACCGCGCGCGAGCTCGACATCTCGAAGCTCCTGCTCGCGGGCATGTCGCCCAAGCGCATCGCCGAGAAGCTCGGCATCTCGCGGGCGACCGTCTACAAGCACGTTTCGAACATCCATGCCAAGCTCGGCGTGACGAGCCAGCTCGAACTCGTGAGCAAGTTGGGCGCCGCCACGCAGCGGAGCTGATCAACTGCGCTCCGGCGCCATAGGGAAGGGGCCTGATAGCAGTGCGCCATCCGGCCCCCGGTGTTGCGAAGAGCCGCTAGAGCGTCGCTACGTAGAGGAGCATGTTGGCCGTGAGTTCGGGCTCGATGATCATGAGGTCGTGACCCGATGCAATGACCAGCGAGTTCTGAGCTTCCTCGACGGTGGCGAACCCGGTGGCGAGCAGGCCGCCGATGGTGGTGTCGGTGTAGATGTCGGTCTTGGGGATGGCTGCGAGCGCCTCGGGGTTCGTGAGGTGCAGATGGTCGGTAAACGACTTCCAGGGGTGCGGTGTGAGGCGTGTGCGCGCGAAGGCGGCCTGGTCCCCGTCGAGGAGGCCGAGGAACTCGACGGTCTCCTCGAGATCAAACATGTTGCACATGACGCCGTTGTTGTCGTAGGCATTGGCGACCACGGGGGTGTAGGCAAGGAGCGGCTGGGCCTCGGGCATGTTCTGGCCATCGGACGGGTGGACGGCGTCGAGGTAGACCATGCGCTTGATGCGCTCGGCCACGCGGTCGGCCGTGCCGGTGATGACGGTGCCGCCGTAGCTGTGGCCCACGAGGATAACGTCAGCGAGGTCGTGCTCGACGATGTAGTCCACGACGGAGCGCACGTGGTCCTCATGGCCGGTCTCCACAGTGAGCTCGGCTGCGCGTTCGCCTACACCGGGCAGACAGAGGGCGTGCACCTCTTGGCCGGCATCCTCAAGGATCTTCTTGACGAAGTCGTAGCACCAAGCGCCGTGGCCGGCGCCGGGGACGAGCACGAAGGTTGCGCTGCCGGGTGCGAGGTCGATGGTGTGGGGCTCGTAGATGGCGAAGGCGGGGGTGCTCTCGCTCGTGCTCATGGCTCTCTCCTTTGTATGGTTCCTCGGGGTTTACGCAGTCTGATCGACCTGTGCGCACCATATCCCGCAGCACGTCGCACGGGCAATACCAACTGTTATGTAGGCAGCTATGCCCTCGGCACTCCTTTCGTGCCCACACGCATGGATTTCCGCTCAATTGGTTAACTTTGACCATTAACGAGAGACCGTGCTCCTCTCCATGATGGAGCCAAGCAGCGGCGGTACGCCGCCATCCACTACGTGAGAGGGGATTTCACCATGGCAGAGAAACTGCGTGTCGTCGTCATCGGCACCGGCAACATCGGCGGTATCGTGTGCCGCTGCATCCAAGGCAGGGAAGACATGGAGCTCGTGGGCGTGTGGGCTCACAAGGAGACGGCCGGCCATCTCATCGGCACCGATGCGGGCTTGCTCGACGGCTATGAGCCCTGCGGCATCACCATCACCGGCGACGAGGAGGATATCTTCGCATTAGCGCCCGACTGCGCCATTATGGTCATCAACGTGCGCGACCCGCGCGCCGCGATGGCGGTCAACGGCGAGTGGTACGCCAAGCTGCTCACGCGCGGCATCAACGTGGTGACCCCCTCCGTGGGCGACCTGCTCTGGCCCAAGGGTGCCGTGAGCCCCGAGTTCGTGGCCGCCATGCAAGCCGCAGGCGAGGCCGGCGGGGCCTCCATCTACATGAACGGCCAAGAGCCGGGCTACGCCGAGTCGCAGGCTTTCCTGCTCGCGTCTTGCTCCAACACCATCAAGCGCCTCACCATCTCCGAGATGTACAACTACAGCACGGCGCCTGTGAAGCAGGAGCTGTCGTTGCCGTACGGCTTTGGCGAGCCGATGGAGTATACGTGCATGTTCGAGGATCCGAGCATGCTCGACATGATCTGGGGTATCACGGTACGCCACATCGCCAATTATCTTGGCTATGAGATCGAGCGCATGGAGTCCACCTACGAAAAGCGCACTACCGATCACGTCATCCCCGTGGGCTGGGGCACCATCGAGCCGGGCGAGGTCGCAGCCATCCGCATGCGCACGAGCGGCTACATCAACGGCCGCGAGGCCATCGTGCTCGAGCACGTCAATCGCATGGAACAGGGCATTGAGCCCGACTGGCCCATGACCGACCGCGTGGGTCAGATCCGCGTGACCGTGGAGGGCGACCCCAACCTCCAAGCCGACATGAACGTCTCGGTGCCCGAGCATCCCGAGGAGCTCTCCTACGAGGGCTACGTGCTCACCGGTATGCGCCTCATGAACGCCATCCCCGAAGTCGTCGCTGCCAAGCCCGGTATCGTTACCGTGCACGATATCGCCATGCCCAAGCCCTCTGCGGTCTTCCGCAGCGACATGACTTCCTTCGCCCACAAGGTCTGCGCCGTCAAGAGGTAGCGACCGAAGACACCTCGATCCCGAGGCCGGCCTCCTTCGTGGGGCCAGCCTCGCGCTCTCAGCGCAGCTCGTCCTCAATGGCTTCGAGAGCGAGCATAAGCTCGGCGTACGTGTGCACGTCGAGCTTCTTGTGGAGTCCTGCGATGTGGCGGTAGACCGTGCGCCTGCTGATGACGAGGCGCTTCTCGATGGCGGGGGCCGTGAGGCCGCGTAGGATAAGCAGGGCCACCTCGCGCTCGCGCGGCGTGAGCTTGATGCCCTCGATAGGCGCCCATTCCTTGCGCGGGATGGTGAAGAGGCCCTTCACCATGTTGCCCAGATGGGCTGCAAGCAGCGCGAAGGTTGCGAGATCGCGCCGATCGAAGGCTCCGAGCCTGCCCCGTTCGAACATGACGGTGCACCAGTGCCTTTCGTGCGCATCAAAGAGGTTGCAGCCCAGCACGTACACGATGCCTTGCGGTTCGAGATAGTCCTGTTGGAAGCCCTGATCGTCGAATCCTTGCGACCAGTCGTAGAGGAAGCAATCCGCAGTATCGGGTGCCGCAGCGAATTTCATGCCCATGTCTGCGATCGAAGGGCCGTCCTCGACCATGGAATAGCGTCCACCGCGCACGAAGGAGAAGTAGCTGCGGTAGCTCTTGTTCCACTTCTCGGCGATGCCGAGCGAGACGATGCCCTCCACGGTGCCCTCGCCGTTGGTGAGGAAGGCACGGGCGGAGTCGAAGGGCACGATGCCTGCGATCTCGCGCATGAAGGTCTCGATGAGCCTCTTGGGCTCGCGCTCGCCGCCGCATGCGAGGAGCAGGGCGTTGATCTTGGCCCAAGGGATGTTTTCGATGCTGTCGATTTCGATAACCTTCATTGCGTTGCACCCCCTTTGTGTCAGCAAACTATACTCTTTGTGGAATCATCGGGTATCTCTCTAGATGAAATCCAGTTGAGCATGTTTTCATGGTTCCGATACGGGTTCCAAGCGATTCCGATGCTTTCGTGGGGAGCCCGACATGAGCGCCGACAAGCTCATAGCACGCCGTTTGTCCGACACAACCTGCGCCCATGTCTCCGCGAACGCTTCGAGATATCTGTGCTCTTGGAGCGGTGCCCTGTTTCACTGCAGATTAGATGATGACATCCTATTGGAAGTATTCCTCGCCATTGCGATTGAGGTTCGCTTTCATTCCACGGAGCATGATACCGAAAACGTGGTAGGCCGCACTGTCGCATGACACATGCTACGCGGTCGCTCCGCAAGTCGTTGGAGCCGCGCAGGAAGCGCCCGCAATGTTCCATTCCCGATACCAAGTGGGTGTATGATGCGAGTAAGTTCGACGAAGACAAGTATGGATGGGCTTGAAGCGACGCCGTTTTCCAGATCCACGAATGCTCCGAGCAGATAGCTGCTGGAACGATATGAATTTCCCATGCCTTTGGCCCGCATGCACAGCAGAATTGTCCAAGTGCGTCGTCGCGAGTGCTAGCTCTCCGCCGACCTGTGTGCCGAGGCGTCATCGATGTGCACGACGCTCGCCCTAGCGGCGATGGAGGGGCGCACGCTCTTCTGATCCTGCTCACGTTTGCTTATTGCGCTTTCCGCCGATTATGCTATGCATGGGTTACCGAGATTCGGGGAAAGGCGAGGGACATGCCATCGCAAGCGCAGTGGGACAAGCTCAACGAGTATCTCCTACAGGTTGGCGCATACGACGATCTTATCCCATTTTGCGTGAATGCCCTCAACCGGCTCCGCAAGGTGGTCTCCTTCGACCAAGGCCGCGTGTATCTGTTCGATGAGGACGGCTGCGTGTTCGACGAGCATCTTCTGGGTGTGAGCAAGAAGATCACCAAGGAGTACCACGAGTACTACAGCGGTGTGGATCAGAACCGCTACTCTGCCATAAAGCGCTTGCGGGACAAAGCCCGGGAGAGCGTCATATCTGATGACGAGGGCATCGAGCAGGGGATGAGGGTGTCGAGACAGGAAATCAAGGTGATGGACTGGTCCCGAGAACCCCACGACACGCAGTTTTACCGAGACCATGTGTCGAGGCTCGGCCTCACGTACAGCACGGGATTCAAGCTCTGTGACAGCAGGGGCAGGGCCCGCGTGCTCTTCTGCATCGACCGTACGCGCCCCGTCACCTTCACGGCGGACGAGCGGGCCACGCTCTCGCTCGTCTCCACCCATCTGGACAACATGTGCCGCAAGATGTTCGGCAATCCACCCTCTACCGCCGGCGACACCATCGGCCTTATGGCGAGCGGCATCCCGCTTACCGAACGTGAGCGGCAGATCTGCACGATGCTCATGCGCGGCGAATCGCCCAAGTCCATCTCGGAGAAGCTGCGCATCTCGCGGCGCACCGTCTACAAGCACGTTTCGAACATCCATGCCAAGCTCGGCGTGAGTAGCCAGGGCGAGCTTCTTGCCAAGCTCCAGGAATCGACCGTTCAGGGCAGGAAGCGCACCTCGTCTACGCAATCGTGATTAGTGCATGGCCTTCCGCGCGCGGATATCTTCTGACCAAGCCATCAGGCTGACCGCAGAAGATCTACACGAAGGAGGGTTCCATGGCAGACAATTCCGCACGTCAGATGCCCGATCCCGAGACGATGGCGTTCGGCACCATCGACAGATGCGCCCCGCTCGCGGACGCGCTCACCAACCTAACCGGTAAGGTTGCCATCGTGACCGGCGGGGCTACCGGCCTCGGCTTCAACGTGGCCAACCGCCTCGCCGAGGCAGGTGCCAGGGTTGTCATT
This sequence comes from Actinomycetes bacterium, assembly GCA_029546925.1. GTDB lineage: Bacteria > Actinomycetota > Coriobacteriia > Coriobacteriales > Atopobiaceae > RUG721. The sequence continues at coordinate 27,600 of JAKPQM010000084.1, read as the reverse complement.
GCGAGTCGCAACCCCGAGCGCGGCAACGCGGCCGCCGAGACGCTCAAGGAGCGCGGTTACGAGGCGGCGTTCATCTCTACCGATGTAAGCTCCGTCGAGGCATGCTATGCCGCTGTCGACTTCGCCGTCGAGACCTTCGGCAACGTCGACATCCTCGTCACCTCTGCTGCCGGCTGGGATGAGCAGGCCTACCTCGACGTGACCGAGGCCACCTACGACCGCGTCCTCGACGTCGACCTCAAGGGATCCTACTTCATGGGTCAGGCCGTCGCCCGCAACATGGTGGCCAACAAGACCAAGGGCAAGATCGTCTTCATCTCCTCGGCTGCGCATCTGGGCGAGGGCCCGCGCGGCGTGGGCATGAACACCTACTACCAGGCCGCGAAGGCAGGCGTCTGCGCCCTCACCGTCGGCGCCGCAGCCGAGCTGATGCAGTACGGCATCAACGTGAACTGCGTGGCTCCCGGCGGCATGCTCTCCCGCGGCGTCTTCTTCGAGGGACGTGCCAACAGCAGCGTCTACGGTGAGGAGTACGACGCCCTCAAGCTGGCCATGCGCGAGGCATCTCCGGTTCCCCTGGCATTCAACCCCGACCAAGTCGCCCTCATGGTCTACGTGCTCTGCACGAGCGCGTCCGACTTCATGAACGGTGCCACGGTGGACGTCAACGGCGGTGCTCTGCTCAACACCCAGCGCAAGCCCTTCTCCACCACCGTTCCCGGCTGCATCCCCGGCCCCGCCGAGGAATAGACCCGATCTCACGACCATACGCATGCAACAGGACGAAAGGAACGATCATGGCTACCGGCAAGAACAGCAACATCGAGATGATGCCCCTCTCCACCGGCCGCAAGACCATCTGGCACCTCCAGCAGATGAAGAACAAGGGCGAGAAGATCTCCATGGTGGGCACCGCCTACATGGATCCCCTCTGGTCGAGCCTCGCCGAGAAAGCCGGCATCGACCTCGTGCGCTACACCGCTCCCGGCGAGACCTGCGCAGACCGCGAACGCAATATCTCGTGGTGGACCCGCGCTATCCGCAAGATGGCTCCCAACGTGTGCCTGAACGCCGTCATGCAGACTCCGCAATACAAGGATGGCCCCACGGCGATCGAGTGCGGCTCGCGGATCCTCGCCGATGGCGCCGATTCCGTCATGTGCATGGGCGTCACCAACGAGACGCTTGCCTGCATGAGCGCGAACTACGTTCCCGTCTTCGGCCACGTGGGCTGCCTCTCCGGCTGGCAGACCGGCCAGTTCGGCGGATACCGCCGCCAAGGCAAGACTGCCGAGGACGCCTACAAGATCTGGCGTATGGCCTATGAGTACCAGGAGAACGGCATGTGCGGTATGACCATCGAGATGACCAACATCGAGGTTACCAATGCAATCGCCGCCAAGCTCGCCATCCCCGTGATCGAGGTCGCCGCAGGCGGTGCCGCCGACGGTTCCGAGCTCGTTATCTTCGACCTCATGGGCTTCCTGCCTCCCGAGGCTATGGCCAAGCACTCCAAGGCCTACGCTTCTGTCGCCGCCGAAGCCATGAAGGGCTACATGGGCTTCGACCACGAGGTCAAGGAAGGCGCCTACCCGCAGGAGGAGCACGGCTGGCACATGGATCCCGCCGAACTCGAGAAGTTCAACGACATGCTCGACAAGGACATCCATTAGCCGATTGGCGAACCGGTACGGGCTGCGGGGGCAAACCCTGCAGCCCATTTGTCCAAATAGAGAAGGGAATCCGCATGAACCCCTATCAGAGCGTTCCACGCAACAAGAAGATGATGACGCTCGCAGGCATCTACCTTGCCATCATCGGCAACCTCATGGTTTCCACCACCAACGCCACGATGCTTCCCGCCGCTGCCGCCGAAATCGGCGGCCAAGACATCTATGGCGTGGCGCAGTCCATCTCCGGCGTGCTATCCATCTGCCTCATGCCCATCTTCGGCTTCCTCGCTGCTCGCGACCCCGCTAAGAAGCCCCTGCTTACCGCGCTCGGCCTCGTGATCGGCGCCGTCGTGCTCGCCGTCCGCGCCCTTGCACCCAACATGTTCGTCATCATCATCGCGAACATCTTCTGGGGCTTCGTGTCCGCAGGCGTATTCGCCGTGGGCCTCACAACCATCCGCGACCTCTTCGACCAGAAGGAAGTGGGCGTCTATCTGGGCCTCGTCGGAACCATGATGTCCATCGCCATGCTCGTGGGGCCGTTCCTCGGCGGCATCATCATCGATCGTCTGGGCTGGCGTGTGCTCTGCTGGTTGCTGGCCGCGCTGCTCGCAATCGGTGCCGCGCTCAACCTCATGGGCGCCCGCGTCTCCGACGACGCGTTCCCCGCAAGCGACGCCAAGAACTCGTTCGACTGGTCCGGCGGCATCGCCGTCACCATCTTCCTCGGCTGCCTCATCTTGGCTCTCTCGATGGGCGGCAACTATCTTCCGTTCGGCGGCACGGCCAACACCGCCCTGTTCATCGCTTCGGTGATCGCGCTCATCGCTCTCGTTGCGGTCATCCGCAAGAAGGGTGACACAGCCATCGTGCCGTCAAGCGCCATCAAGGACCGCAACGTCCTCGTGCTCGCCGTCTCCAACCTGCTCCACAACTTCGGCGCCATGACGGTCACGTTCTTCATCCCCGGCTTCATCATGCGTGTCCTCGCGGAGGATCCGCTCTCCCTCACCCTCGGCCCTGCGCTTGCCGCAGGCCTCGCCACCACCGCATCCGCCATCCTCGGCATCTTCCTCGGGCCGATCTTCGGAAAGAAGATTGCAGCGTCAGGCGATGCCAAGCCCCTCATGGTCATCGGCAACATCGTGCGCATCGCCGTCACCGTGGGCTTCATCTTCCTGCTCGTTCCTGGCACGCCGCTCTGGGTCATCTACCTGCTGATGTTCCTCGTAGGCTTTTACAACTCCCAGACGTCGACCACCATGTCGGCCGCCCCGCAGATTCAGCTCGCTCCCGAACTCCGCGTGACCGGCAACTCCGTGATCCAGCTCGGGCAGAACCTAGGCGGCGGTATAGGCGTGGCGCTCTTCACCCTCATCGTAGGTGCTAACCCCGCAGGTGGTATGCGCACTTCCATGATCATCGCGCTTGTCGCCTACGCCGTGATGTTCGCCATCGCTTTCCTACTCAAGAAGGCAGAGCGCGGCGAGTAGCCCGCGCCGCGCCCAACGGCATCCAGCTGCTTGCATACACTCCATAACCTCAACTGGGCTTTCTCCTAGAAGAAACCGCAGGAAAGCTTGTAAAGTGTATGTTATTTGGGGAGGCCAACGCCTTGCTCCCTGCGCAGATTCGACGAAACGCTCAGTGGTGATTTGTGCATTTGTCTGTTGATGGCGCGGTTCCCGCTCGGCGACAATACCCGTGGCCGACAAAACGTCGGAATACCAGCCGGTAAAATGAGCACTTCTGAGTATTCGAATTGCGGGTATTCCACGTTACACTCGGTGTGTTTTTCGAATCGGCATGGAGCCATGCCGGATATGCATTAGGTTTCGAGCAGCACGTACAGGATAATGGATCCGAGCACGGATGTGTGCCCACCAGAAAAAAGGAGAGAGAATGGCAGAGATCAAGTCCGACATCGAGATCGCGCAGGCGGCAACCATGCTTCCCATCTCGGAGGTCGCCGCCAAGGTGGGCCTTTCCGACGATATGCTCGAGCATTACGGCACATACAAGGCCAAGGTTGATATCCACTCGCTTAAAGATAGACCCGCATCGGCCAAGCTCATCCTCGTGACCGCCATCAACCCCACGCCCGCAGGCGAGGGCAAGACCACCACGTCCGTAGGTCTCGCCGACGGTCTCAACCGCATCGGCAAGAAGACGATGCTCTGCCTGCGCGAGCCCTCCCTCGGTCCCGTCTTCGGCGTCAAGGGCGGCGCTGCCGGCGGCGGTTACGCCCAGGTCGTCCCCATGGAAGACATCAACCTGCACTTCACCGGCGACTTCCATGCCATCGGTGCCGCGAACAACCTGCTCGCGGCCATGATCGACAACCACATCAAACAGGGTAACGCCCTCAACATCGATCCACGCCGCATCACCTGGCGCCGTTGCGTCGACATGAACGATCGCCAGCTCCGCAACGTCGTGGACGGCCTCGGCGGTATCGCCGACGGCATGCCCCGCCAAGACGGCTTCGACATCACCGTGGCCTCCGAGGTCATGGCGGTCTTCTGCCTCGCCGCCGACCTCGCCGACCTCAAAGCCCGCCTTGCCCGCATGGTCGTGGCCTACACCTACGATCGCACGCCCGTCACCTGCGGCGACCTCAAGGCCCAGGGTGCCATGACGGCTCTTCTCAAAGATGCCATCAAACCCAACCTCGTCCAGACGCTCGAGAACAATCCCGCGTTCGTGCACGGCGGCCCGTTCGCCAACATCGCCCACGGCTGCAATTCCGTCGAGGCGACCACCACGGCCATGAAGCTCGCCGATTGCGTCGTGACCGAGGCCGGCTTCGGCGCCGATCTCGGTGCCGAGAAGTTCCTCGATATCAAGTGCCGCATGACCGGGCTCAAACCCTCCGCGGTCGTGCTCGTCGCCACGGTACGCGCCCTCAAGCACAACGGGGGCGTTGCAAAGGCCGATCTCGGCACCGAGGACCTTTCCGCAGTCGAGGCCGGTCTGCCGAACCTGCTCCAGCACGTCTCCAACATCCAAGACGTCTTCAAGCTCCCCGTGGTCGTGGCCATCAATGCATTCCCGACCGACACCAAGGCAGAGCTCGATCTCGTCGAGGCCAAGTGCAACGAGCTCGGCGTCAACGTCGCGCTCTCCGAGGTCTGGGCCAAGGGCGGCGCGGGCGGCGAGGCGCTTGCCGACGAAGTCGTCCGCCTCTGCGATCAGCCCAACGATTTCAGCTTCTCCTACGATGCCGGTGCCCCCATCATGGATAAGCTCGAGGCCATCGCCACCAAGATCTACCATGCCGACGGCGTCGACCTCACCTCCAGCGCGGCCAGGCAGCTCAAGGACCTCACCGATCAGGGCTTCGACAAGCTCCCGATCTGCATGGCCAAGACCCAGTACTCGTTCACCGACGACCAGACCAAGCTCGGTGCGCCGCGCGATTTCCGCATCACGGTACGCAACCTCAAGGTCTCCGCCGGCGCCGGCTTCATCGTCGCCCTCACCGGCGACATCATGACGATGCCGGGCCTTCCCAAGGTCCCTGCCGCCGAGAAGATCGACGTCACCGAGGACGGCAGGATCGTCGGCCTGTTCTAAGAGCTTTTCCTCTCGAGGCTCCCGGAAGTCTCGTCGGAATCGTCCTCGCGCAAAGGGCGCGCTGCGGAAAAGATTCCTTACGAGGTCTTCTGGGAGCCTCAGTGCAGGTTTCTCGTACGGCCGGCCGTGCCGACGTCGAGGAGATCTTCTCGGCAGGCTTTGGAAAGGCTGCGGGCATTAACGGAATTGACTGACAAGGAAGTCGATCATGGCTGAAGCCCTTACTGACAAGAGCTGCGTCGAATTCGCCGATGCCCTCGCGGCTAAAGAGCCCGTACCGGGCGGCGGGGGAGCGGCAGCCTATGCGGGCGCGCTCGGCGTGGCGCTCGCATCGATGGTGGGCAACTTCACCGCGGGTAAGAAACGCTATGCTCAATATGAGGACGATATCCAGCGCATGCTGGAGATCGCCGAGGCCATACGCAGACGTCTGGTTGCGCTTGTGGACGAGGATGCCGCGGCGTTCTATCCGCTCTCGCAGGCTTACGGTATCCCCAAGGAGGATCCGAGGCGTGCCGAGATGCTCGAGGAGGCCACCCGCGCCGCCATCGTCGCTCCCGTCGAGATGATGCATCAGTGCTGCGAAGCCATCGCCCTGCTCGAGGAGCTGTGCGAGAAGGGCTCGCGCATGCTCCTCTCCGACGTGGGCTGCGGAGCGCTGCTCTGCCGTGCCGCCCTCGAGGCTGCGAGCCTCAACGTGTTCGTCAACACCAGGGTGCTGGCCAGCCTCGGCTGTGCTGAATCCGCCGAGAGGATCGATAGAGTGTGCGAGGAGCTTCTCGACGAGTGGTGCCCGCGCGCCGAAGTCATCGAAGCCAAGGTCATGGACTATATCAGGAGAAGGAGCTAGCCATGGCAGAACTGCTTACGGGCGCCCCGGTCGCTGCAGCGCTCACCGAGAAGCTGATCCCGCGTATCGCCGCGCTTGCCGAGCGGGGCGTCACCCCCAAGCTCGCAATCCTGCGCGTCGGCGCGCGCGAGGATGATCTTTCCTACGAGCGCGCCGCCCTCAAACGCTGCGCCGCCCTCGGCATCGATGCCGTGCAGGTCACCCTCGATCTCACGTGCTCCCAAGATGAGCTCATGGCCGCTATCGGCCGCATCAACGCCGATACCTCCATTCACGGCTGCCTCATGTTCCGTCCGCTGCCCAAGCACCTCGACGAGGAGGCCGCCTGCGCGGCCCTCGACCCCGCCAAGGATATCGACTGCATCACCCGAGGATCGCTCTACGGCGTCTTCGCCAACAGGCCGATCGGCTTCGCGCCCTGCACGGCAGAAGCCGTGATCGAGCTCCTCGATTTTTACGGCTACGATCTCACCGGAGCACGCGTCACGGTCGTGGGCCGTTCGCTCGTCATCGGCAAGCCCGTCTCGATGATGCTCCAGGCAAGGAATGCCACGGTGACCATGTGCCACACCCGTACGCGCGATCTCGCCGCAGCGTGCGCCGCTGCCGAGATCCTCGTGGTCGCAGCCGGCAGCAGGGGTTGCGTGGGTGCCGATTCCGTTGCGCCCGGTCAGGTCATCATCGACGTCGGTATCAATTGGGATGAGAAGAGCGGCAGGCTCGTCGGCGATGTGCTCTATGATGAAGTGGCGCCGATCGTCGATGCCATTACACCGGTTCCCAGCGGCGTCGGCTCCACCACGACGGCCGTGCTTGCCAAGCACGTTGTCGAAGCTGCAGAAAGGACGGTCGTCTAAGATGGCCGAGACGCTCAGATACAACTCTATCGATAAGGCGCGCATCGAGGCTGCGGTACGCGAGCTGCTCACCGGCATCGGCGAGGATCCAGACCGCGAGGGCCTGCTCGATACACCCCACCGCGTGGCATGCGCCTGCGAGGAGATCTTCGGCGGCACGCAGGAAGATCCCGGCCTCCACCTCCTGAGGCAGTTCAGCGAGCCCGGCAACGAGGACATGGTCATCGTGAAGGACATCCCCTTCTCCTCGATGTGCGAGCACCATCTCCTGCCTTTCGTGGGCAGGGCGCACATCTGCTACCTGCCCAACGATGGCAGGATAACCGGCCTCTCCAAACTCGCCCGCTGCGTGGATGGCTTCGCCCGCCGCCCGCAGCTCCAGGAGCGCCTCACCAACCAGATCGCCGATGCCCTTATCGAGCGCCTCGACCCGCGCGGCGTGCTCGTCGTGCTCGAGGCCGAGCACACCTGCATGACCATGCGCGGCATCAAGAGCGCCGGTGCGCTCACGGTCACCTCGGCCGTGCGCGGCTACCTCAAGACCGATCTCAAGGCCCGTGAGGAGGCCTTGAACCTCATCGGGGTGGGATCATGCTGAGCCCGGCGGAAATCGAGGGGGCTGTGGAGAAGGCGGGCCAGGCAAAGGCGGCCCTTCCTCCGCCCAAAGCCTTCGCCCTTGCCTGCCTCGCAGGCTTCTACATCGGCCTCGGTGCCACGTTCATGCTCATCATCAAGGCCGATAGCTCGCTCTCGTTCGGCCTCTCGTCGCTTCTGGGTGGCATCGCCTTCTCGCTCGGCCTCTTCCTCGTGCTTGTTGCGGGCGCCGAGCTCTTCACGGGAAACTCCCTCATGGCCATCGGCGCGCTCTCCAAAAGGTACCGTGCATCCCAGATGCTCTCCCGCTGGGCCATCGTCTATGCGGGCAACCTCGCAGGATCGCTTTTGCTCGCGCTCATCCTCCACGCTGCGGCTTTCCGCGAGCTCGGCGGCGGTGCGGTGGGGGAGGCCATCGTCTCGGTTGCCACGGCCAAAACCGCGCTCGCTCCCGGCGCGGTCTTTTTCCGCGGCATCCTCTGCAACGCGCTCGTCTGCCTCGCCGTATGGATGGGTTTTGCGGCAAGCTCCGTCACCGACAAGCTCGCGGCTGCCGCACTTCCCGTTGCGGCCTTCGTGGCCTGCGGCTTCGAGCACTGCGTCGCCAACATGTTCTTCATCCCCTTGGGCATGCTCACCCAGGGGGCTTTGGGGCTCGATGCCATCACCTTCGCCGGCATGGCGCACAACATCGCCTTCGCCACCCTCGGCAATCTCGTAGGCGGCGTCCTCATCGTCGCGTGCACGTACTGGTTTGTCTATGGGAAGAGAAAAAGCGCAAGCTACCGTGTTCCCTTCGCCATCGCGCCCCTGAGCTACGATGAGGCGCTGAGCAAGCTCCGAGAGACCTTGAAGTTCGGCATCTCGCCTATGCTCGAGACCGTCGAGGACATGCTTGCAGAGCTGGAGAACCCCGATACCTATTTCGAATCCCTCCAAATTGCCGGTACCAACGGCAAGACCTCGACCGCACGCTACACGGCGGCCATCCTCATGGGCGAGGGATACCGCACGGCCCTCTATACCAGTCCTGAGCTGATTTCCTACACCGAGCGCATGGAGATCCAAGGATCGCCGGTTTCCGAGGAGCAGCTCGCCCACGGCATCGCGGCCGCCCTCGAGGCCGGCACGCGCGTGAACGAGCGCCGCACGGCAGCCGGCGAGCGTCTCTACGACATCACCGAATTCGACCTGCTCACGGTCGCCGCCTGCGTTGCCTTTGCCGAAGCCGAGGTCGATATCGCCGTCCTCGAATGCGGCATGGGCGGCCGTTGGGACGCCACGAGCGCCGTGAAATCGATCAAGTCCGTCGCCATCACGGGCGTCGGGCTCGACCACATGCACGTGCTCGGCGATACCGTAGAAGCGATCGCAGGCGAGAAGGCCGCGATCATCAAACGCGGCCGCAGCTGCGTCCTCGGTGTGGGAACCGCCCTTCCCGCATCTGTGGAGGACGTGTTCCTCGCGCGCTGCGCCGAGCAGGGCGTTGCGCCCACCCTGCTGCTTCCCGAGCGGCTCGAGGACGCAGCGGGGGAGATGGGCGAGGGGATTTTGCGCACGCATCCCGATCTTTCCCACGCGAGCTACCTCATCACCAAGCACCCGCGCCGCCTAGGCCATCCGCTTGAGCTCGAGGTGACCACGACGCGCGCGCGCTATCCCGAGCTCGCGGCGCTCAAACCCAGCTACCAGGCGGCCAATATCGCCTGCGCCGTCTGCCTTGCCGAGAACCATCTCGGCCGCGTGCTCGATGCCGAGAAGCTCTACGCCTCGATCGTCAGCTGTCCCACGCCGGGCCGTTTCCAGCTCCTGCGCCCCGATCCGCCCATCCTGATCGACGCATGCCACAACCCGCAGTCGGTCGAGACCTTCCTCACCGCCGTGCGTGCCATCGAACCCGAGGTCGAGAATCGCCCGACGCTCCTTGCCGCCGTGCTTGCCGATAAGGATGTGCGCGGTATCGTCGCCCTGCTCGCCCGCGAGTTCCCACACGTGGTTTGCACGCAGACCTCCTCGCACCGCGCGCTCCCCGCCGAGGAGCTGGCCGAACTCTTCAGATGCGCGAGGGCCGATGTTGCGGGCGTCTATCCCAGCGTGAGGGACGCCGTGTCCGCATTATGTGGAGATTCTTATGTCGCATGCGGGTCAATCACGCTTGCGGGCGAGGTTTTAGCCCAACTTGCCTAGCTCTCTGCTACAATCATTCGTCGTGTGTGGGCACTTTGTGTCGGTTCAATGCGTTAAGGAGCATCTCGTATGCAAGAGCTACTCGATCAGCTGATTACCCCTGAAGTACGTATGGTCCTCTATCTTATGGTGGCGTGCGTGGTCATGCTCTACGTGCTCTCCATCGTCTACGTCATCCGCGACGCGCAGCGCCGTGGCGCCGAGCCTTGGTGGATGTGGGCCGTCATCTCCGTCATCCCCGTCATCGGCCTTCTCGCCTATGTCATCCTGCGCCCCAGCTCCTACCTCATCGACCGCGAGGAGCAGGATCTCGACATCGCGCTGCGCGAGCATCAGCTCTCCCACTACGGCATCTGCCCCAAATGCGGTGCCCCCATCGACCGCGATTTCGTCGTATGCCCCATCTGCAACACGCAGGTGCGCAACGTCTGTCCTACCTGCCACAGGCCGCTCAACGCTGATTGGAAGGTTTGCCCCTATTGCCGTACACGTATCCAGTAATATAGGGAACAGTACGAGCCGGCCACGTCGTGGGGCCGCACTCAGGTGGCTCCGCATTTGTCGAAAAGAGAAGGGAATACCATGTATTGTTCGCAATGTGGTGCAGAGGTACCGGATAGCTCTGCATTCTGCCCGAACTGCGGCACGCCGACTTCGGCATCGTCTGCAACTCCGACCGCCGATGCTGCCCAGACCGTGGTCGAGAAGGCCGCCCAGGAAGCCGCTGCTCCCAGCATCGAGCCCGTCCAGGAAGCTGCATCCGAGAGCATAGACGATGCCCTTGCACGCCTGAAGGCCGAGATGGAGGCAGAGGGTGCAGCTGCCGACCAGACCGCTGCCCCCGCCGTTGCCCCGGTTGTGCCCGTGGCGCCTCCCGCTGAGCCTGCGAGCCCTGTCGAGAGCATTCCCGCCCCCCAGCCCACCGCTGTCTCTCCGGCACCCAGTGCGCCCACGCCAGCGCCTGCGTATACCCCCGCTCCTGCGGCGCAAACCATTCCCACCCCTGCTCCCACTCAGCAGGCGTACGCTCCCCAGCCCAGCTACGCTCCTCCTGCGCCCGCAGGTCAGCAGGCTCCCGGCTACGCCTATCAGCCTGCAGCGGCAACCGGTGCCCCCATGGGCGCAACACCCGCAAAGAAATCTCCTATCGCCAAGATCGCCATCGGTGCCGTCGTGTTGGCGCTCGCCGGTTTCTTGGTGTACATGTTCTTCGGCAACCGCGGTGGCGGCGGCAACACGGGCGGCGGCAACACCCCTTCTCCCACCGGATACGACCTGTTCGATTCCAAGGGAAATCCCACTATCTATTCTATCCTCGAGCTCACCGGCGCTGAACTCGCCCAAGCTGTCGAGGGCCAGGGCTTCTCGTGGGACAGCGAGAGCCTCTGGTGGATTTCCTCCGAGGGCAACGACTACATCTACGTCTACGGCAATGACGATTACGAATTTACCCGCAGCGAGATCACGAGTTTGAGCAGGAATGGTCAGGGCAAGGCCTGCCTCTACGTCATCGTCACCGACGAGGACGAGTACAGATCTGTACGGGATGCCCTCGACAAGCTTGCGAATATAGATGTCCTCGATAGCGAATGGCTCGAGGATGATCTCGGCCTCGCCGTTGTCGCCGGCCCTTCGGGTAGGAACAACATAATCCTTGCCTCCGGGAGGAACGGCTACTATGTTCTGAACATCTTCAACGAGGAAGCTGTTGCCTCGGGTCTGCTCGAAGAGTATCTCGGCGACGACTACGGCTCAAGCGTTGCCGAGGTCTGGAATAACCTCCTCGGACGATCGATCGGCGGCAGTTCGGGCGCTTCGGCAACGGCGCCCTCCATCCCCTCCACGGCACCAAGCACTCCCACCTCCGGCACCCTTTCACAGGGTGCCGTCGGTTCTATACCCCCTGGCTCCTATATCGTGGGCGAGGGCCTTCCCGCCGGTGAGTACAAGCTCTATGCCGATGAGGGCGGCATCGGCGGCTATTACGCCCTGTATCCCGATAACAGCTCCACCGAGATCGATGATATCATCGACAACTCTTTCTTCGATTCTTGCTGCTATGTGACCCTGCGCAACGGCCAGTACGTCGAATTCGAGGATTGCTCGCTCGATCCCATCTCCTCCTGTTCCGCTACCACCGAGTGGGGCGCCAGCGGCATCTACAAGATCGGCTTGGATATCCCTGCTGCTACGATCACGCTCACCCCCACCGAGTCGGGTATGGGATACTATGCCGTTCTCACGAGCACCGATCCTGTGACGATGTACGAAACCATTGTTACATTCGATCTGATCGATGAGCCCGTCTCGATCGAGGTGTCCGAGGGCCAGTATCTGGACGTCGTGTCCTGTTATATCGACATCAATCAGTAGCCCCGGTAGATGAGGAAGCGAATTGCATGAAGGTCCTCTACAATGACGGCACGGTAGCCGAATGCGCCTCCGAAGAGGAGGCGCATGTCGTCCGGCACAGTGCCGCCCATATCATGGCCCAAGCCATCAAGCGCCTTTTTCCCAACGCCCATTTCGGGTATGGCCCGGCAACCGATAACGGCTTCTACTATGATGTCGATCTCGGCGACGAGCACCTGAGCGAGGAGGATTTCCCCGCGATCGAGGCGGAGATGGGAAAGATCGTCAAGGAAAACCTCAGATTCGCCACGTTCGAGCTTTCCCGCGACGAGGCCAAGGCACTCATGATCGAGAGGGGAGAGCTCTACAAGGCCGAGCATATCGATGATCTCGACCCCGACGCCCGCATCACCTTCTTCAGCCAAGGCGAATACATCGATATGTGCGTCGGCCCCCACCTCGCTTATACCAAGGCGCTCAAGGCCTTCAAACTCACGGCCGTCTCAGGTGCCTACTGGAAAAACGATGCCGAGAACAAGATGCTCACCCGCATCAACGGCATCGCCTTCCCAACGAAGGAGGAGCTCGTCGCCCATCTCGCCCTCATCGAAGAGGCGAAGAAGCGCGACCATCGCAAGATCGGCCAGGAGATGGAGCTCTTCATGTTCGCCGACGAGGGTCCGGGATTCCCCTTCTGGCTTCCCAACGGCACCAAGCTCAAGAACGCCCTCATCGATTACTGGCATGAGATGATGGCACGATACGATTACGACGAGGTCGAGACCCCCCAGATCCTCTCGCGCAAGCTCTGGGAGACGAGCGGCCATTGGGACCACTACAAAGAGAATATGTACACCACGCTCATCGACGATGAGGACTTCGCTGTCAAGCCGATGAACTGCCCGGGTGCCTGCCTCATCTACAAATCCAAGCCGCGCAGCTATCGTGATCTGCCCCTCAAGCTCGCCGAGGCCGGCCTCGATCACCGGCATGAGATGCGCGGTGCCCTGCACGGTCTTTTCCGTGTCCGTGCTTTCACGCAGGATGACGGCCATATCTTCGTCACGCCCGAGCAGATCACCTCGACCGTGCTCGAGACCGCGCATCTCTTCGATGCGTACTACAAGCAGTTCGGTTTCGAATACAAAGTCGAGCTGTCCACGCGCCCCGAGAACTCCATGGGTTCCGATGAGGATTGGAATCATGCCGAGGCGGGTCTTGCGGAGGCGCTTGAGGCGCTCGGCGTCGCGTACATCCTCAACGAGGGCGACGGGGCCTTCTACGGTCCTAAGATCGACTTCCACCTTACCGACTGCCTCGGACGTACCTGGCAGTGCGGCACCATCCAGCTCGATTTCCAGCTCCCGCTGAACTTCGGGCTCGAGTACACCGCTTCCGACGGTGGGAAGCGCCGTCCCATCATGATCCACCGCGCGGGTTTCGGCAGCTTCGAACGCTTCATCGGCATGCTGACCGAGCAGTATGCGGGCAAGTTCCCCACCTGGCTCTCGCCGTGCCAGGTCAAGATCCTCCCTGTCTCCGAGAAAACCCGCTCCTATGCGCACGCGGTCGCCGAAAAACTTTCTTCTGTCGGCATTCGCGTAAAAGTCGATGAGCGCGACGAGAAGATCGGGTATAAGATTCGGGAGGCGCGTTCCATCGACCGCGTGCCGTACATGCTCATCCTCGGCGAGAAAGAGGCCGAGGCGGGCAACATCTCGGTACGCGATCGAACGAATGAGACCGTGCAGAAGGATCTCGATGCCTTCATCGGGGAGCTTCTTCGCGAGATCGCGACGCGCGAGGGGTAAGTCCGGGTTCGATGATTTCTAAGGAGCGTATCATGACTGTTGATTTCGATGATCTCAAGGACAAGGCAACAGAGCTGGTCGACAAAGCTGCAGAGGTCGCCGATGATCTGGCCGACAAGGCCAAGGATGCGGCTCCCGGCGTTATCGAGACCGTCAAGGATGTGGCGGGCAAGGTCGGGGAGGCGGCAGCCAGCGCCTACGGTACCGCCAAGGACTTCGTCGAAGAGAAGGTCGGCACGGATCTCGATGGCGATGGCAAGGTCGGCAAGGGCGCGTAGCCCTCTCGTTCGCATGCTCGGGCCTCAGCTTGCCTGGGGCCCTTTTCTTTTAGGCTGGTGCATGATGGCAGGACGGCTTCCCCGTGCTTTCTACAGCTTTCCCGGCTCTGTGCAGGAGCTCTCGCATATCCTGTTCGGAGTGGATGCGCATGTCCTTCTCGGGGGCAGCCCGCTTTCCTGCACCATCCCCGAGCCCGGTTCCGCTGTCGACGTCTCCCTTCCGACCTATGGGGGAGTGAACCCCGCCCGTATCAAGGCCGATGCGTATATCCAGCACATGGCCCGTATCTTGCGTGATCCGACAACCGCGCTCTATTGCGTGTGGGGGGACGTCTCCTCTTCCGCCCCGATGCCGCTTTCCGAAGACGAGGCGGCTGAGCTTGCCGAGCGGCAAGACGCTTTTCTCGCTGCCATGCGTGCCGAGAACGATGCCGCTTCGGCAGTCGCCCAGTATCTTGTCTGCCATCCTCTTGTGGAACAGGTCTCCTATCCCGGCCTCAAGTCGGATGAGAGCTTCGCGGCAAGCGCCCAAGCGCTCGCCTACGGCTTCGGCAACGCCATCGACTATAGGTGCACGGGATATGACGATACCTTCCGCTTCTATGCTTCTGCAGACGATCCCTTCGCGCAGATCGAGGAGCTCGAAGCGATGCTCGCGATATCGGATGCGCTCATCCGGGAATGACTTGTTTGTTGTGTTGGATCTACCACAGCAGCCGACTATGTATTACAGTTTGAAAAGCGAATCGATGTTCGGAACGTTTTTTCAAAAAGTGTGGAGGAAAGCATGTTCGACGTTATCTTGGTTTCGCACGGCCCGCTCGCCCAAGCCCTCCTCGAGTCGGCAGAATTCATCTGCGGCAAGCAGGATCACGTGAAAACCTTCGGCCTGTACTTGGGCGATTCCGTCGACACCTTCCGCGATGAGGTGCGTTCTGCTATCGAGGAGAGCCTTTCCCGCGGCGACCTCATCGTTTTGACCGATATCCAGTCCGGCAGCCCTTTCAACGTGACCTGCGCCGCTATGGGTTCCTGCACATTCCATCACATTACCGGTATGAACCTGCCCATGGTCATCGAGCTGCTCACGAGCCGTGATTTCATGTCCGCATCCGAACTTTCGGAAACCCTCACCGATATCGGCTCCATGAGCGTGGTCGACGTCAACAAGCTCCTCGGCGACTTTCTCGAGACCGATGATTTCGAGTAATCCTGCCGGCTGCACATGCGCGTGCCCTTCGAACGCTTTGATGCATTTTCGTGCATTTACATAACTTCGTCAGATTTTGCAAGAACTATTTCCTATGCGGTAAAAAAGCATGCGTTCACGGATTTGAGGGACTTTTGTGTCTCCTTTAACGTATAGTAAGTGACGTGGGGAGAGGTAGCCCCACCGCTTTGGTATTTGCTTGCACGTGGGGATTGGATGTTCGAGGTGCAGGGCTCACAGGATGCCGTTTTTCCTCGCGATATCGCGGGAAAGGGTCTTGTGCGTGAGTGCGTGCGCTTTGACGCGTGCAGTGCGAAAGCGAGCTCGGGGCGTGCGGTTTGGAGGCGCCGTCCGGAGCGGGGAAGGATTGGGAAAGGTATTCTCTCTTCCCGCATAGGTTCTGCCATATATTCAGCCAAGGCCACTACTCTTGGCGCAAAAAATATCCTCACCTTTTTCTTGGGCTGGTCTCTCTTCCGGCTGCGTACCTTGGAGAGATTCGCATAAAGCAGAGGCGCGCTAGTTCAAAGGAGAAATAAGATGGCAGCAGAGATTTCATTGGTCCGCATCGATGACCGTCTCATCCATGGACAAGTGGTCACGGCATGGCTCAAGTATTATCCAAGCGATGTCATCATCATCGTCGACGAAGGCGTTGCCAAGGATTCCCTCATGCAGCGCGTGCTGCGCGCTGCCGCGCCCAAGGGTTCCACGGTCGTCGCGAAAAGCGTCGGCGACACCATCGCCTATATCAATGGCGGCGAGCACGATAGGGAGAAGGTCATGCTGATCGCCAAGGGTCCCGAGCCCATCGAGGAGCTCGTCTGCGGTGGCGTGGCGATCAAGGCGGTTGTTCTCGGGGGTATGGGTATCAGGGCGGGGCGCACCAAGCTCAACAGGAACGTCTCGGCGAGCGAAGAGGAGGTTAATTGCATGAAGCGTCTGGTGGAGAAGGGCATCGAGGTCGGGTATCACCTGGTACCCCAGGAGTCCTACATCCCCTTGGACAAGCTTCTCTAGTTCCTGTCATGAAGTTGTCCCGTCTGCATCACGAGGCACGTGTTCTATCGGATTGCGTAGATTAGGCGTTGGGAGGAAATAAGAATGTCACTTTTCCAAGCATTTTTGTGCGGTCTTTTGTATTTTCTTGCCCAGTCGAACGTGACGATGGTCAGCTACGGCACCATCTATCGTCCACTGGTCAACGGCTTTCTGGTCGGCTGCATCCTGGGCGATCCCGTTAAGGGCGTCCAGATCGGTGCGACGATCAACATGATGTTCATCGGCTTCATCTCCGCCGGCGGTTCCCTGCCGAGCGACATCCCCATGGCCGGCATACTCGGTACCGCCCTCGCGATTTCCGCAGGGCTCGAGATCGATGCCGCCCTCGCCCTTGCTGTGCCCTTGGGCCTGCTCGGTGCCTTCACCTGGGTCGGTCGCCTCACCGTCGACTCGTTCTTCAACCCGTTGACCGAGAGGATCATCGAGAAGAACGACGGCCTCAAAAACCTCTGGCTGCCCACGGTCATCCTTCCGCAGATCTTCCTGTTCTGCATCACCTGCGTGCCCGTGACCATCGCCGCATATTATGGTTCTCAGGTCGTCGGCAACTTCCTCGGCAGCGTCGCCTTCCTGATCCCCATCATGTCGGTCGTCGGCGGTCTCATGCCCGCCCTCGGCATCGGTATCACCCTGAAGTTCATCTTCCAGGGCGAGACCCGTGTCTTTTTGTTCCTAGGCTTCCTGCTGGCCGCCTACACCGAACTCGATATGATCGGCATCGGCCTCATCAGCCTTATCACCGCCATCATCTACATCCAGCTTACGAGCAAGATTGAAGGTGCAGAATAATGGCAGAGCCCAAGAAACTTTCGAAGAGCACGCTGAACAAGTGCTTCTGGACCTGGGAATGGACCTACCAGGCCTGCTACAACTACGAGAATATGCAGGGTGGCTGCTTCCTCGATGCCATGGCCCCCGCAATCCGCGAGCTTTACGCCGACGATCCCGATGAGTTCAAGGCCGCCGCAGCCCGCCATTTCGAGTTCTATAACATCGAGAACACCACGGGTGGCGGCGTTCTGGGCCTCGTGCTCGCCATGGAGGAGCAGCGCGCATCCGGCGAAGATGTCACTGAGGATGCCATCCGCTCCATCAAGACGGGTCTCATGGGCCCGCTCTCTGGCGTGGGCGATTCCTATATGCAGGGCGTTATCTACCCGATCATCTTGGCCATCGGCTGCGCACAGGGCGTTCTGGGCAACACCGCCGTTCCCATCATCGTCATCCTCCTCCAAGCTATCATCCAGATCACCATCGCCCGCTTCATGTTCAATCTTGGCTACAACAAGGGTTCCGACGCCCTTCTCGACCTTCTCGAGTCGGGCACCTTCAAGAACCTCCTGTCCGGCGCCGGCATCCTCGGCTGCATGGTCCTGGGTGCCCTCATCATGAACTTCGTATCCGTCCATACCGGCATCATCATCCCGATGGGCGAGGGCGTCGAGCCGTTCAGCCTGCAAACGGGGCTCTTCGACACGATACTTCCCGGACTTCTCTCCCTTGCCGCAACCCTGATGTGCTACGCGCTCGTCAGCAAGGGTTGGAGCTCCACCAAGGTTCTTCTGCTCCTCGTTGTCATCGGTGTTGTGGGTAGCGTCACCGGCATCCTCGCATAGGGGAAGCGCAGCTGACGCTGGTGTGTTTTCCGTGTCTTTGATACGGCGCGGCCTGTGATCTCTGAGGCGGGTCGCGCCACGTATCTGGGATTCCAGAGACGTTCGCATGCAGTAACGATTGGAAGTGTGAAATGCCTTACGGAACGTTCGGCACCACGCAATACAAGATAGGATCAGGTGCCCTCGACTGCCTCGCCGAGCTCAAGGGCGAGCGTGTCGGTTTGGTTGTCGACAACGGTATCATGGGGGCGCTCGAACTCGAGCCCCGCATTGCCGAGCTTCTCAAAGACGCAGAGGCATACAGGTACCTCTGCAGTATCCCCGGCGAGCCCACACGCGAGCTCCTCGAGGAACCCATCAAGGCCTGCCAAGAGTTCGAGCCCACTTGGATTGTCGCCATCGGCGGGGGCGCCACCATGGATTCCGCCAAGGTCCTGTGGCTCTTCTACGAGCTTCCGCTGTACACGTGGGAGCAGGCCTGCCAGCTCTTCGCCGTCGATCCCTTCCCCGGCAAGTGCAGGATGATCGCTGTTGCCACCACCTCCGGCACCGGCTCCGAGACCACCTGCTGCGCCATGGCCGACAAGACGGCCGAGCACTACGCGATGATTCTTGCGCCGCAGATCCGTCCCACCTACGCGGTTCTCGATTACGATCTTTTGGAGAGCCTTCCCAAGAGCGTTATCGCCTTCTCGGGTATGGATGCGCTCTCCCATGCCATCGGGGCATCCACCATCAATTGGGCAAATGAGCTCACCCGTACGGTTGCCATTGCCGCAGCAACGGCCACCATCGAGAACCTCGTCGACTCCTATAACGGCGATCAGGGTGCCCGTCAGCGCATGGCGGTTGCAGCCACGCTTGCCGGTCAGGCAATCGACAACTCTAACTGCGGTCTCGCGCACTCCATTGACCAACCGGGTGGGGAGTTCGGCATCCCGCATGGCCTCGCGCAGGCCATAGGCGTTCCTTTCGTCATGGAGATCTCCAAACCCCAGCCCGAATATGCGCGCCTTGCCCATCAGGTCGGGCTCTTCGGTGCCGACGAGGAGGTTACCGACGCCCTTATCGAGAAGATTCGCCAGATGTGCCGCGATATGAATGTGCCTCTGTGCTACAAGGACGCCGGTGTTGACGAGGATGCCTACCTGGCTCGCGTCTCGGCGTGGATAGAGGAGACCCTTGCCAACCCCTCGCTCGATAGCCATGGTTACAAGGCCACGCGTGAAGATCTCGAGAAGCTCTACCGCGACCTCTATTACGGCATCGGCTAGAGTGGCCTTCCAAGCTCGGTAGTATTGTTCGGCTCTAAGAAAAGAGGTACATCATGGCCGATAAAATGAAGATAGTCGCCATCACCGGTGACCACGAGGCGTCTGTGCTCGAGGCCGACCGCCCCGTTCCGGGTAGGGGTCAGATCCGCATGCGCGTCGAGGGGTGTGCTCTGTGCACCTTCGAGCAGCGTATGTTCACGGGCGTCGTCCCTGTTCCGCTGCCCTTCATCGGCGGTCACGAGGTTGCCGGACGCATCGACGCCATCGGCGCGGGCCTCAAGCCCGAGGACTACCCCATCGGCAGGCGCATCGCCGCGCGCACCTTCTACAGCTGCGGACACTGCTACGGCTGCCGCCACGATGAGGGCAACCTCTGCGTCAACGGCTCCGAGCAGGACAAGAGCTGGATGGCGTACCCCGGCATCGGCGGCCTCGGGCAGTATGTGCTCATCGAGCCCGATATGCTGTTCTTCATGAACGACGAGCTCCCGCTCGAGAAGGCCTGCTTCGCCGAGCCGCTCGCCTGCGTCCTCAACTCCATCGAGAAGGGGCGGATCGAGATCGGCGACGACGTCGTCGTCATCGGCGGCGGCATCATGGGCCAGCTCCACGTCATGTGCGCCAAGGCCCAGGGCGCCCGCGTCATCATGTCCGAGCCCGACGGGGCGCGCCGCGAGCTCGCCCGCGAGCTCGGCGCCGACATCGCCGTCGACCCCGCCTCCTGCGACGCCGTCGAGGCCGTCAGGGAGCTCACGGGCGGCGACGGGGCGGCCGTCGTCTTCAACACCACCGCCGTCTCCGCCGTCGCGCAGCAGGCCATCGGCATGGTCGCCCAGATGGGCCGCGTCATCATGTACTCCAGCCAGCATCCCGACAAGCCCATCGAGGTCTCGCCCAACTGGCTGCACAACTCCGAGGCCGTCATCACCGGGGCCGTCTCGCCGTCCGTGCGCAGCTTCCGCCGCTCCTGCGACGCCCTCTCGAAGGGCATCATCGACCCCGGCAGGCTCGTCTCCGGCGTCTTCGCCATCGACGACTGCCAGAGGGCCTTCGAGGCGGCCATCCGCCCCGACACCTTCCGCTGCATCATCAAGCTCTGAGTCCGGGTATCCATGGGGCGCCCCACCGGCGGGCCCCCGCTAAGAGATAGGAGTCGCACATGCTCGTTTCTATGGTCGAGACCATGGCGAAAGCCCGCGAGAACAACTACTGCATTCCCGCGCTGTCCGCTGCCAACGAGGTCACCGTCAAGGCCGCCATCGCCGCCGCCGAGGAGAAGAACGCCCCTCTCATCATGCTCTATATGTTCAACACCGGTAAGGTTGACGACATCTTGAGCTATGGCTACATGTCCACCCGCCTGGCCGAGAAGGCCTCCGTTCCCGTGTCGATCATCCTCGACCACGGCGCCTCCTTCGACCACTGCATGCTCGCCCTGCGCGCCGGCTTCTCCGACGTCATGCTCGACAAGTCCTCCGAGCCCTACGAGGTCAACGCCGCCGAGGTCGCCGCCGTGGCCAGGGCCGCCCACGCCGTCGGCGCCGGCGTCGAGGCCGAGTTCGGCCACGTCGGCACCGGCGACAGGTACGACGATGCCGCCGACACCGTCTTCACCGTCCCCGCCGAGGCCGTGAGCTTCCTCGCCGATTCCGGCGCCGACACCCTGGCCGTCTCCGTCGGCACCTCCCACGGCGTCTACAAGGGCACCCCGAGGATCGACTTCGACCTGCTCGCCGAGCTCCACGAGGCCGTCCCCGCGCCGCTCGTGATCCACGGCGGCTCGGGCACCGGCGAGGAGAACCTCCACAGGATGTGCCGCATGGGCGCCAACAAGCTCAATATCGCCAACGAGCTCATGCAGGGCTGCATCCGCGGCGTCGAGACCAACGATTGCACCGGCTTCGGTGCCTACGGCTTCTTCAACTACATCACGGCAGGCTACAAGGAGGTCGCGCTCCATATGTTCGATCTCTGCGGTGCAACCGGCCAGGCGTAGGCTACCAGCACCATTCCATAGGGGAGGTGGCGGCCCGGGGCTCATGCTCCGGGCCGCACTGGGACACGGGGAGAAACTGGGAGACGGGGACGGTCCTCGGTGTGCATTGTTTTCAGCAAAATGCACACCGAGGACCGTCCCCGTCTCCCAGTTTCTCCCTGATTTTGCAGTTTCGATGCGTTGCATATTCGGGTGGCAAGACCTCGATCGGGATGATATAGTAAGGGCGTTGTTCCGCCGCCTAACGGCTCGCCGTTATCCCAAGAGGGAAGTCCTGTGCCGGCGCACGTGGCCAGGAGGGCGCGCGGTCCAGTGCGACCGATTGCCGTGTCGCTTTTTTTATGCGACGGGGCCAAAACGATGTTCTTTTCCTTCGATGGAGGGACGCTTTGAGTCGGCCGGAGCGGATACAGGCAGTGCTTTTCGATAGCGGCGGCACGACCGTCGATTCTGCTCCTATCAAGAACGGGCGGCTCGCCCATCTCCCAAACGCCACACCCATCGATCTCTCATCCTCTCATCGGTGTATGAGCGCTTCACCTCGTGCGCCGGTCTCGTTTTCTGGCAGCTGCTCTCGTCCATCGCGCGCGTAAGGAATGTTACGGAACAGGGAGGTAGACATGGTAAGGAAAGCGATTGTGATCGACAGCGTCGATGCGCTGACCAAGCGCATGAAGCAGATGCGTGCCGCTCAGGAAGTCTTCGCCACCTTCTCGCAGGAACAGGTCGACGAGATCTTCTACAGGGCGGCGCTTGCTGCGAACAAGGCGCGCATCCCGCTTGCCAAGATGGCGGTCGAGGAGACGGGCATGGGCCTTGCGGAGGATAAGGTCATCAAGAACCATTATGCGTCCGAGTACATCTACAATGCCTATAAGGAGACCAAGACCTGCGGCGTCATCGAGGAGGATACGGTCTTCGGCATGACGCGGATCGCCGAGCCCATCGGCATCGTAGCGGCGGTCATCCCCACGACCAACCCCACGTCGACCGCGATCTTCAAGTGCCTCATCTGCCTCAAGACCCGCAACGCCATCATTCTCAGCCCGCACCCGCGCGCCAAGGAGTGCACCATCGAGGCGGCACGCATCATACGCGATGCCGCCGAGGCCGCCGGTTGCCCCGAGGGTATCATCGACTGGATCCCCACGCCCTCGCTCGAACTCACCAATGAGCTCATGCACAACTCCGATATCATCCTCGCCACGGGCGGTCCCGGCATGGTCCGTTCCGCATACTCGTCCGGCAAGCCAGCGCTCGGCGTCGGCCCCGGCAATACCCCCGTCATCATCGACGAGAGCGCCGATGTCAAGCTCGCCGTCAACTCGATCATCCACTCCAAGACCTTCGACTATGGCATGATCTGCGCGTCCGAGCAGTCGGTCACCGTCGTGGGCGACGATCTCTACCAGGAGGTCAAGGACGAGTTCAAGCGTCGTGGCTGCTATTTCCTCAAAGGCGATGAGACCAAGAAGGTCGGCAGCATCGTCATCATCAACGGTTCCGTGAACGCCAAGATCGTCGGCCAGCCTGCTTACAAGATCGCTCAGATGGCGGGCGTCGAGGTTCCCAAGAACACCAAGATCCTCATCGGCGAGGTCAGCTCGGTCGATCCCTCCGAGCCGTTCGCCCACGAGAAGCTCTCCCCGGTGCTCGGCATGTACAAGGCCAAGACCTTCGAGGATGCCCTTGAAAAAGCGAAGCGCCTCGTTGCCGACGGCGGCTTCGGCCACACGAGCTCGCTCTACATCAACACTGCTGAGCGCGAGAAGATCGCGGCTCATGCAGAGGCCATGAAGACCTGCCGCATCCTCATCAACACGCCTTCATCGCAGGGCGGCATCGGCGACCTCTACAACTTCAAGCTCACCCCCTCGCTCACGCTGGGCTGCGGCTCGTGGGGCGGCAACTCCGTGTGCGGCAATGTGGGCGTTATGAACCTGCTCAACTTCAAGTACGTTGCAGAGAGGCGTGAGAACATGCTGTGGCTCCGTACCCCCGAGAAACTCTTCTTCAAGAAGGACTGCATGCCCGTGGCCCTGCGCGAGCTCAAGGACGTCTATGGCAAGAAGCGTTGCTTCATCGTCACCGACACCTTCCTCTACAAGAGCGGTTTCACCAAGCAGATCGAGAACATCCTCGACGAGATGGGTATCGTGCATTCGAGCTTCTGGGAGGTCACGCCCGACCCCACGTTGCAGTGCGCCGAGCAGGGCCTTCGCCAGATGCAGGCGTTCGACCCCGACTGCATCATCGCCATCGGCGGCGGCTCGGCCATGGACTGCGCCAAGATCATGTGGATGATGTACGAGCATCCCGAGGCCCGCTTCGAGGACATGGCCGTCGACTTCATGGATATCCGCAAGCGCGTCTACACCTTCCCCGAGCTCGGCTCCAAAGTCTTCTTCGTCGCCATCCCCACGTCCTCGGGTACCGGTTCCGAAGTCACGCCGTTCGCCATCATCACCGATGCCGACACAGGCGTGAAGTGGCCTATCGCCGATTATCAGCTGCTTCCCAACATGGCCATCGTCGATACCGCCAACATGATGACCCAGCCCAAGGGACTCACCTCGGCCTCCGGCGTCGACGTGCTCACGCACGCCCTTGAGGCTTTCGTCTCCATGTTGGCCTCCGACTACACCGACGGCATGGCGCTGCGTGCCATGAAGCTCGTCTTCGACTACCTTGAGCGTGCCTACGACACGCCAGGCGACGTCGAGGCTCGCGACCACATGGCCAATGCCTCCTGCCTTGCCGGCATGGCGTTCGCCAACGCCTTCCTCGGTGTCAATCACTCCATGGCGCATAAGCTCGGTGCTTGGCACCACATCCCCCACGGCTGGGCCAACGCAGTCATCCTCACCCGCGTCATGCGCTACAACGCTGCCGAGATCCCCACGCGCATGGGCACCTTCCCCCAGTACGATCACCCCAAGACGCTCGCGCGTTATGCCGAGGCTGCTCGCTTCTGCGGCGTGACCGGTGCCGATGATGCCGAGGTCTTCGAGAAGTTCATCGCCAAGATCGAGGCCCTTCTCGCATATGTGGGCGTGAAGAAGACCATCGCTGAGTACGGTGTCGACGAGCAGTACTTCCTCGACAATCTCGATGAGATGAGCGAGCAGGCTTTCAATGACCAGTGCACGGGTGCTAATCCGCGTTATCCGCTCATCTCCGAGATCCGCGAGCTCTATCTGGATGCCTATTACGGTCGTCCGGCGTCGAGCTACGAAGACTAATCGAGCGCCCCAACCGTTTGGAGGAAACGAAATGCAGCTTTCAGATAGCAAGGTCGAGATCGTCCGCCGTCACAACAAGGTCGTCTACCGAGATGGCAATCGCGTGGTCAAGGTCTTCAATGCCGCCAAGCCAGCGCAGGATATCTTCAATGAGGCGCTGAACTGCGCCCGTATCCAAGAGGCGGGTGTACGTGCCCCCCGCATCCTCGAGGTTTCCCAGATCGAGGACGGTTCTTGGGCGCTCGCGAACGAGTATATCCCCAGCGAGAAGCTCTCCACGTTCATGCGCAACGCCTCGGGTGATGAACTCAAGGCCTACATGGATCAGTTCGTCGATTTGCAGCTCGAGATACAGGCTATCCCGGCACCCATGCTGCTCAATAACCAGAAGCGCAAGCTCATCGGCATGGTCAGCAGCGTCAAGGAGCTCGATCCCACCGTACGCTACGATCTGCAGATGCGCGCCGACGGCATGCGCAACGGGCGTACGATCTGCCACGGCGATTTCAACCCCAGCAACGTCCTCATTCCCGAGGACGGCAGCAAACCCTACGTGTGCGACTGGGCGCACGTCTCGCGCGGCGTGCCCGAGGCCGATGCTGCCATGACCTACCTTGAGCTCTCGCTCGAGCAGCCCGACTGGGCCGAGCTCTACCTCGATACCTATTCCATCAAATCAGATATCCCCAAGCAGAAGATCCGCTATTGGCTTCCTGTTTTGGCGGCGGCGGAGCTCTCGCGCGGGCGTAAGATCTACGATGAGTTCCTGCTCGGCTGGATCAATGCGGCTGCCGACTTCGAATAGGGGGAGAGCCATGAAGGCAAAGCTCAAGGCCATCGCATCTATCCTCTGCTTGCTGACGATGTCGATCGTGCTTGCATCCTGCTCGCTCTTCGCGGGTGAGGAGGGTGCTGTGCATGATGCCGTCGACAACGCGATGAAGATCTTCAAGAATGCCGAGAACTCCGATGCTGTGAGCTTTGCCGACCAAGGCGTCCTCGATTCGCTCAACGTCTATGGCGTCGATGCCAACGAGTTTTTAGGCTACTGCTTCAAGCATCTCGAGTGGGAGATCGGCGACATCAATCTCTCTGGAGATACGGGTACGGTCGCCCTCTCGGTAACCAACGTCAACCTCGGCACGGCACTTGAGCGGGCGGGCGAGCAGTTCGAAGAATTCGCAGCTACCCATGAAGCGCAGGAGCTCTTCAACGCGGAAGGGGAAAGCGCCCTCGTCAAGAAGCTCTTCTCATTCCTCTACGAACTCATCGATTCGGGCGAGCTGGAGACCACGACTGCCGACGTCACGCTCGAGGTCTTCAAGAACGAGGATGGAACGTGGGATATCAATCCCGATAATAACGAGTTCTACTCCGCACTCTATGGAGGAGCGGACTTCAGCATCTAGGCTTTCTTGGCTTGGCGTTTCCCCAGCACGCCCCTCGCTGGCTGTACAGTCGCCGATGGGTGTGCTGGGGAAACGTTGGATTGAGGCCCTCCTAGAAACCTGCCACGCTGCGTTTGGCCGGCAAAGGCCATAGTGGCTGTACAGTCACCGATGGGTGTGCTGGGGAAACGTGAAACGAGCGCGACGGCCCGCAGTCACAGGTGCTCGTACAGGACGAAACGGAAGGGGACTCCGTGCTCGGTGAAGTCGGTCTCTGTGATATCGACGCATGACCACGCATCATCCTCGTCAAGATTGGGAAAGTACGCATCTGCATCGAGGACGATATCGTGGAGGGTGACGTAGACCTTGCTGCACTTGTCGAGAAACTGCCTGTAGAGCGAGGCTCCGCCGATAAGCCACGTTTTCCCCCCGTACGCATCCGCCAGCGTCAAGGCCTCGTCGATCGAGCTGGCGACCTCGATGCCTGCAAGGGAGAAATCGCGGTTCCGCGTGAGCACTATGTTGTTCCTGCCCGGCAGCGGACCTCCCGGCAGACCTTCGAAGGTCTGCCTGCCCATGATGACGCTCCCGCCCATCGTGAGCTCCTTGAAGCGCCGCATGTCGGCCTTGTTGCGGACAAGCAGACCGCCGTTGCGGCCGATGCCCCAGTCACGTGTGACGGAAACGATCGCATCCATGGCTAGACCGCAATCGGAATGCCGGTGACCTGCGGACCGAAGACATAGTCCTCGACGACGAGGTCATCGGTGGTGAATGCATAGAAATCATGCACGTCAGGGTTCAAGGAGACCTTCGGCGCGGGATAGCACGGACGCTCGAGGAGCTCGCGTACGATATCGATGTGGCGATCGTAGATGTGCGCGTCGGCGATCATGTGCACGAATTCGCCCGGAACCATATCGGAGACCTGCGCGACCATCATGAGCAGCAACGCGTATTGGCAGACGTTCCAGTTGTTAGCGGCAAGCACATCCTGGCTGCGCTGCACGAGCAGCATATTCAGCGTAGGCCTCTCGACTCCCGCATCGTGCGTCACGTTGTAGATGACGTTGAAGGCGCAGGGGTAGAGATGCATCTCGGAAAGATCTGCAAAGGTGTAGAGGTTGGTCATGATGCGCCGCGAATAAGGATTCTCGCGCAGATCCTTCAGCACGCGGTCCATCTGGTCGTAATCGCCGTCCGCATAGTGCGAGATCTGACCCACCTGATAGCCGTATGCCTTGCCGATCGACCCCGTCTCATCCGCCCATTCATCCCAGATATGGGGCTTCAGGTCGTGGATGTTGTTGGATTTTCTCTGATAGATCCAGAGGATCTCGTCCATGCAGCTCTTGAGGGCGGTGCGTCGCAGCGTCAACGCCGGGAACTCCTCGCGCAGGTCGTAGCGGTTGCAGATCCCGAACTTCTTGATGGTGTAGGCGCTCGCGCCATCCTCCCAGCGCGGGCGGACCTTCTGCCCTTCGGTGGTGGTACCGTTCTCGATGATATCGGTACACATATCGATGAAGATGCTGTCAGCTCTGCTCATCGCCTCGTCCTATCGCCTGAGATGGGAGTTGCCTAGATGCAAGTATAGCGAACGGGATGGCCCGAACACCCGTCTTACAGGT
>JAKPQM010000112.1 GCA_029546925.1 Actinomycetes bacterium | reverse complement strand
GGAACTCGGCGAGGGTACGAGCCAGCTCCGTCTTGCCCACGCCGGAGGGGCCAAGGAAGATGAAAGATCCTCCCGGCCGTTTGGGGTCTTTGAGCCCCGCGCGGGAGCGGCGGATAGCTTTGGAGACAGCGTGGACGGCGGCCTCCTGCCCGATCAGCCGGCGGTGAAGCTCCTCCTCCATACGCAGGAGCTTCTTGCTCTCCGCTTCAGTGAGCTTGAAGACCGGGATCCCGGTCCACATGCTGACGATCTCGGCGATCTCGTCCTCGCCGATGCTCGCCCGCATGCCCTCATCGTCGGCCTTCCACTGCTCTTCGAGTTCCATCTTGCGATGGCCGAGTTTGCGCTCCTTGTCACGCAGGTTGGCCGCCTTCTCAAACTCCTGCGCCTCGATGGCGGCTTCTTTCTCCTTGCGCACGGTGGCGATCTCTTCCTCCAACTCACGATAGCTGGGCGGAGCCGTCATCGTACGGATGCGCATGCGGCTGGCCGCTTCATCGATAAGGTCGATGGCCTTGTCGGGCAGGAAGCGGTCTGAGATATAGCGGTCCGTCAGGATCGCGGCGGCGTGCAGAGCCTCGTCGGTGATGCGGATACGATGATGGGCCTCGTACCGGTCACGCAGCCCATTGAGGATCTGCTCCGTCTCCTCGATGTTCGGCTCGTTGACGCGGATCTGCTGGAAACGGCGCTCCAGGGCGGCGTCCCGCTCGATGTGCTTGCGATACTCGTCCAGGGTCGTGGCGCCGATCGTCTGCAGCTCGCCGCGGGCGAGCGCCGGCTTGAGGATGGAGGCGGCGTCGATGGCGCCTTCCGCCGCGCCGGCGCCGATCAGATTATGCAGCTCATCGATGAACAGGATGATGTCGCCCGCGTCGCGGATCTCCTTCATCACCTTCTTGAGACGTTCTTCGAACTCGCCGCGGTATTTTGACCCGGCGACCAGAGCGGCCAGGTCCAGCGTGAAGACCTGCTTCCCCTTGAGCAGTTCCGGCACCTCGTTGTTGGCGATGAGCTGCGCAAAGCCCTCTACCACA
>JAKPQM010000069.1 GCA_029546925.1 Actinomycetes bacterium | reverse complement strand
GTCTGCAGCTTGGCGATCTTCGCGTTTGCCTCGTCGAGCTCGCGGGCCAGCGTGAGCTGGACTCCATACCTGAGCTCAGCCGCGCGCCCCAGGTCGCCGGCGCGCTCCGCCTTCTGCTCTTCCTGTTTGGCCTCTTCGATCTTCTGCTTGATCTCACGGATCTGAGATATCGTATCCTTCTCCCGCTGCCAGTGAGCTTTCATACCGTCCGACTTCTCACGCAACTCGGCTAGCTCCGACTCGAGCTTCGCGAGCCTTTCGCGGGCGTCGTCGTCGTCTTCCTTGGAAAGCGCGTGTCGCTCTATATCGAGCTGCATGATGCGCCTATCCACTTCGTCTATCTCGGCCGGGAGGGAGTCGATTTCCATCCTGAGGCGCGATGCCGCCTCGTCCACCAGGTCGATGGCCTTATCCGGCAGGAACCGGTCGGAGATGTAGCGGTGCGACAGCACTGCCGCCGCCACCAGCGCCGAGTCCTTGATCCGCACTCCGTGATGGACTTCATACCTCTCCTTGAGCCCGCGCAGGATGGCGATGGTGTCTTCCACCGTTGGCTCGTTGACCATGACAGGCTGGAACCTGCGCTCGAGGGCTGCGTCTTTCTCAATATGCTTCCTGTACTCGTCGATGGTGGTTGCGCCTACCGCCTTCAGTTCGCCCCTGGCCAATGCGGGTTTGAGCATGTTGGAGGCGTCCATGGCGCCTTCGGCGGCGCCTGCGCCCACCAGGGTGTGCAGCTCGTCGATGAACAGGATTACCTCGCCTGCGGCTTCCTCGACGTCCTTGAGTAAGGCCTTCAGCCGATCCTCGAACTCGCCCCTGTACTTAGTCCCCGCGATGAGCGATCCAAGGTCCAATGCCAGCACTCGCTTGTTCTTCAGGCCTTCAGGCACGTCGCCTGCCACGATCCGCTGGGCGAGCCCCTCGGCGATGGCGGTCTTGCCTACGCCGGGTTCGCCTATGAGGACGGGGTTGTTCTTGGTGCGCCTCGACAGCACCTGGATCACGCGGCGGATCTCTTCATCTCTGCCGATCACCGGGTCGAGCGAACCGCGCTTCGCGAGC
>JAKPQM010000035.1 GCA_029546925.1 Actinomycetes bacterium | reverse complement strand
TGGGTATTCGGCGATACCTGGGCCAATACGCCATCGTCAATCTCATCTTGCCATATCACTCTGACCTGCCAGCGCTCAAGCCCGAGGCGCTGTCGCCACTCCGCGATTGCCTGCTCTATCTGCTCGTGCGTGTATGCCATGGCGTCACCTCTCATCTTGCGCCGCTGCAAACAGCACCCGGCACAAGGCATGCGCCAGATGATCATCCTGCCTATCGCCCGCCAGGTAGGCATAGAGATGGATGATGGCCCTATTGATGTTGTCCTCGATGGTGAGCTTGCGCCAGTTATCCACGCCATATTTCTCTGCCCCGCGCCCGGCAGTCTCAGCAAGCCGGAACATGGCCTGCGCATCGAGTAGGTCAAAGCGATATGGGCTATAGCTCTGTTTACCGCCCTTCTCGTTCACGCTCGGCGGCGCATCCGGCCCCACGCCGGGAATCACAGAATCAGTCATGGCTTCTCCCCAGCATCGTTGAACACAAGCTCCACCTTGCCGTGCAGAGTCTCTGCTACCCAACCGTAATCCAGATCAGTGGTGAGCATCCCGTATTGCGCAGAAGCGACGGGATCAACGACAATCTGCCCGTTGGTATCGGTCTTATAGCGCTTCACCCGGCCCTCTTCATCGTCGGCCTCAATGCAGAGCCGCACCGGCTCGCCGTCGAGGTAGGGCTGGCAATGCCTCGCTCGGGGATGGTTAACGTCTATGCGCACGTTGCATCACCTCTCAAACATAATTGCCGCCTCGTTAGGCGGCCATCGTGCCATATTCCGTTCTCGCCCAAACAACCGAATCTCGCGCAGGCACTCATCACAATCTCGCCACGCCTGCTCAATCTCTCGCCATGCCGCCCGCCGCCACTTGCGCCGAACATGCGCATGCCTAGTCTCGGCACACCACTCGCAAGTGCAGCGGTAGCGGTAACTGTGTCGCGCCAGCTTGCCGGGCTTGTCTACCCAGGGATAAAGCGGCATCCTCCGCCGAATCATGCGCTTGCGCTGGTAGCGAGTGTATGCCCTGCCCCGTAAGCGCATAGCTGCACCTCCTACTGTCGCCCCGGCCACTCGGCTTCCTTGCCAGCGTCACGCGCCGCATAGTAGGCGCGATTCTCTCTCGCCGTCTGCTCCTTCCACTTGCGTTCCTCTCGCCCGAGTCGCTGCTGCTCTGCCCGTGTCTCGCGCAACTTCTCGCGGGCCTTCTCATACTCCGGCGTGCCCTTCGGCAAAGTGGCCACTTTCTCTTCGAGCCGCTTCCTGTCGCGCCTGAGCTTGTTCTGTTCTTGCGAGCGCGCATAAGCCCTCTTGTCGGCATCCGTGCGCTCATCCTCGAAGGGTCTATTGCTCATCGCCTTGGTGCCTTCCGCGTCCTTGTCGAAGTCGGGAATGTATGCGGTAACAGCATGACGGCAGTTAGGATGGAAATTCATGTATCCCATATCGAATCCCGGCACCTGATCGAGCCTCGGGTATCCCTCGGTCTTGCCGGTCATCGAATACACGCGCCCTTCGTATGGGGCGCATATCTCGCACGGCGAGCGATGCTCCGAGAGCTGCACCAGATCATGACCATAG
>JAKPQM010000027.1 GCA_029546925.1 Actinomycetes bacterium | reverse complement strand
CGGCGCCGGCGCCGTCGCCAAAGAGTACGCACGTGGTGCGGTCCTGCCAGTCGACGATGGAGGAGAGTTTTTCGGCGCCGATGATGAGGGCGTGGCGGTACCGGCCGGTGGAGATCATGGCACTGGCCAGCTCCATCGCGTAGATGAAGCCCGAGCAAGCAGCGTTGATGTCGAGGCAGGTCGTGGTCGTTGCCAGACCGAGTTTATGCTGGACGATGCAGGCGGTCGCGGGGATCTGCTGATCGGGTGTGATGGTGGCGACGATGAGCAGGTCGATGTCGGCCGGGCTGAGTTTGGCGTCGACGAGTGCGGCGCGGGCTGCGTTGAGTGCGAGGTCGGAGGTCGCCTCCTCAGGGCTGGCGATGTGGCGCTCGACGATGCCGGTGCGGGTCCGGATCCACTCGTCGGTCGTATCGAG
The DNA here is from genome assembly GCA_029546925.1 of Actinomycetes bacterium. GTDB lineage: Bacteria > Actinomycetota > Coriobacteriia > Coriobacteriales > Atopobiaceae > RUG721. The sequence goes on along the minus strand of JAKPQM010000027.1, from coordinate 761 downwards.
CCGGGTGGACAACTCATCATTGGTGAGCACACGGGTGGGCACATAGGCTCCCGTGCCCAGAATCACAGTCGAGGGCGATACCATTGGAGGAGGTTCCTTTAGACGGAAGCGGCGGGCTGCAACACGTTGTTGGCCTGCGCTACATCGACTTCGATACGGTGATTGAGATCGATGCGTATGCACTCATTGGCATCACGGATGGCGTTTTTGACTGCCTGCCGGTTGGCGGAGCCGTGTGCTTTGAGAATGTTGCCTCGAAGGCCGAGGAGCGGGGCTCCGCCGTAGCGCTCGGGTTGGATGCGCTGTTTGAGCTCCTTGAACGCGCCTTGCGCGAGGAGTGCGCCGAGCATGCGCAGCGGGTTGGCCTTGAGGTTGGTCTTGAGCGTACGGGAGAAGAATTTGCTCATCGACTCCCAGCTTTTCAGGCAGATGTTGCCGACGAATCCGTCGCAGACGACGACGTCGACTTCATCGAGGAAGACGTGGAAACCTTCGACGGGGCCTGCGTAGTTGATCAGGCCGTTAAGCTTTTTGAGGGCATCGTGCGTCTCGGAGATGAGCGCATTGCCCTTGTTTTCCTCGGTGCCGATGGTCAGCAGGCCCACGCGTGGTTTTTCGATGCCAAGGACGACGCGGCAATAGTGCGTGCCGAGGATGGCATTGTGAACGAGATGCTGGGCCTTCGCTTCGGGGTTGGCGCCTCCATCGATAAGGATGAAGTGGCCGCCCTCGCGCGGAACAATCGGGGCAAGGGCCGGGCG
>JAKPQM010000056.1 GCA_029546925.1 Actinomycetes bacterium | reverse complement strand
GCCTTGACGCCGGGAGGAGCCGCCTGGACGATCATGGTCTTGCGCAGCTCGTCATGGGAGACCCCGTCGGAGACCACGATGATGCGGTCGGGCGAGACGGCCTTGGTCCAAGCCGTGGACACCTGGCCGTGGAGCAGGCGGGTATCCACGCGCACGTGGACGAACTTGATGTGCCCGTCTCCCAGAACCGTGCCCTCGGGGATAGCGCCTGCGGGGACGGCGGGAGCGGCGGGGGCAGGGGGTGCCGCCTCGACGGGCTCGAGCGCCTCGGGTTTGATCTTCACGCTTGCCTTGGCCTCGGGATAGATCTCCTCGGCAACCGCAACCGCGGTGTCCGCCCCCATGCGCGAGCCATAGGCGGCAACGAGCATGGGAAGGCTGAGGCCCGTGACCGCCACCCAGTCCTCGTGCTGCTCCTCTTCGAGGATGCGGGAGACCTGGTTGAACGGTGTGCCACCCCATAGGTCGACGAGGAACAGCACGTGTTCCTGGTCGGCGAAGTCGGCGATGGCGTCGAGCAGCTTCTGGTGCATGTCGTCAGGACCCATGTCGGGGGTGAGTGCCACGGCCGCGACGCTCTCCTGCGGGCCGAAGATCATGCTCCCCGACTCCAGGATGCCCTCGGCCAACGCGCCGTGGCTGGCTAGAACGATACTTACCATGCAACTTCCTCCTTACCTGTTCTCCTGATACCTGCGGGACCGTGTGAATCAAATAGAATTCATATTTTCTACTCCATATCTCCACGAGGTTTTCACACTATGGAAAAGTATAGTACGGAGAACACGCGAAGGGAACCCCCGGCAGGGACTATCTCCCAGACGGTCTGTTTCCCATCGCCTGCGCAGCTTGAAGTGCCGATGCGGAGGCTATCCCAGCCAGCTTGCCACTATCGATTCGCCGCTCTCGGACGGTGCCGTCACGTTGAGTTCGACGACCTCCCTCATGGCGGCGCGGATGGCATCCTCCGTCGTGCTGATCGCCGCATCGATCACATCGGGAGGTGGGAGCTCGCCTTCGAGGCGGTAGGGCTCCCCTTCCCCGTCGGAGAAGACCGCGGGATCCAGCTCGGCGGGCATGGTAGGCGACGGTGCAGATTCCCGATGGTTCTGTCCCTGCACGGGCCTCCCGCACACCTCGCAGAATCTGGCTGCCGCAGGCAGGCGGGCCCCGCAGTACGCGCACGACCCAGCACTTGCGGATGTATCGGCACCATGGGTCGCGGCGGTCGAAGGCGCGGAAGCCTTCCTGCCGCATACGGTGCAGAACCGGGCCCCCTCGACGAGCCGCGTTCCGCATCCCTCGCAAAATGCCATGGCCGTCCTCCTCGTCTCCTGCGCTGCAGGCTCAGCGCGCGTTACCCCCCCAACAAGTGGTTCAGCTTCTTGATCATAGGTCCCAGCTCGCCGAACACGCCCTCGAGCGTGGTGTTGAACCCGTTCTCGAGCGTGACCTCGACTTCGGCGGTGGTGAGACCCGTGCCTCCGTTCTTCCCTATGCCGGATCGCTCGATGACCTTGGCCTTGACGAGGAAGTTGCCCGTATCCACCTTCACGCCGCTTTTCTCGAGGGCGATGAGCTTGTTGACGACGGCACGGTTCGTCTGCTTGGTGAAGGAACGGCAGCCTTCCTCGACGAAGCTCTCGGCGGCCTCGGAGAGCCACTGCGCCTCCTTCACCCTACCTTGGGCGAGCGCCGCCTTGGCATCTGCGCGGGCATTGCGTGCGAGCTCGAGCCATTCCTCGTTCTTGTATTCGACGGTCTTCACCACGCGCTGCACGTCATCGAAGGCCTCGCCCGCGCGCTCTGCCTTGATGACGCGCAGGGCATCCGCGTAGGTACCGTAGGATTGCACGCCGGCGCCATCCACGATGGAGAGATCGTGCGCCTTGGAGTGCATCGCCGCAACGGCATCGTCGACCGCATCGTAGCCGCGAGCGATCTTGAAAAACGCCTTGTCGAAGTGCTGCTGCCCCAAGGACTCCTTCACATACACCCACTTGCCGTCGATCAGCACCTCGAAGGAGGCGTCCATATCCATGGAGAGGCTCTTGCCGGCCCTGATATCGGCGGCGAGGTTGCCCGAGGTGGTCTTGATGCGGATCTTGGACAGGGGGACCTTCAGCTTATCGGCGAGCGAGACACGGGCCATATGCAGGGCCTTGCCCTGTATGTCGGCCATGACGCTGGAATGGTTGGCTCGCACGAGGTTGGCGAGCGGACCCGTCTCCTCCATGAGCGCGCGCATGGCGTGCTTGTCGGATTGCACGGCAAGGATGATTTTCCGCTGCTCGAAGCGGGAGAGCTTGTCCCAGCGCTTGAGTGCCTTGACCGTGTCGAGATACTTGATCTTCCCATTGATACGCCCCAAGGTATAGGAGATATCCCGTGCGGTGAGCTCCTTGCTGCCGTACACGAGGTCGCGGTTGGCGTCGATGATCTTCTGCGCGGCGTCGGCCGCATCATCCAGTTGCTTGCCCACGTTCGTGGCGGCGGACTTGAGCGAACCCGCGCCCTTCCCTGTGGAGAACAAGCCCTTGATACGCATCATGAGGGCGTCCTTGGCAACCTTCGCCTTCTTCGCAAGCGCACGCGCGCCGGATACCGTCAGCTTGGCGGTCGATACCGTCAGCTTGACGGTCTTTTCGATAATTTTCCCCGTGAGGTAGTCCGCAAGCGCCGCCCTGGAAGCGGAGCTGACTCCCACGCGATATGCTTCGAGCAGGGATTCCCCGCCCTTATCTATGCAATCCAAGGAGGATTCGGTGCCCTTCGCGATGGCTGTGAGCGGAAGGAAGAAAGCCTCGGAAGTACCGCCCGTCTTTATGGCGCAACCTATGCGCAAAACGACCATGGGGATGGATCGGTTGAAACCCTGCACCGTCATCTTGAACGCGTCCGAGTATTCCAGCGCCCGCCCGTAGAACGCGAGGTCGTTCGCCTCGATGCTGCCTATCTCGCCCGTGGTATAACGGATGAACAGGCTGTTCACCCTCAGCCAGTCGGGCTCGAAGAAGCCGAATTCGGGGGCATAGCCGTCCAGCATGGCATCGATCAGGTGGTAGACCGGCATCATGTCGCCATACACCGGATCATCGAGGATCTTGTGCTTGATGTAGGTCAGGCGTTCCTCGCGGTGGCGGTCCTGCTCCTCGTATTCGGCACGCCGCGTATCGAAATCCGTGCGGTAGGGTTGGGAGATGATGTTGACCCGTTCCTTCGCTTGGTAGGACTTTCCCTCCCAAGTGAGTGAGACCGCGACGTCCGCTTGGCAACGATTGGGCGGCTGCATCACCCCGTACACGGGCAGGATGTCATAGAGGAGCGTGTTGTCGTCGCCGCCGATATCCGAGATGAAGTACTTGAAGCCGAGCTCCTCGCAAGGCTTGCCGATCCTGTCGCCCTCCCTGCCCCAAAAACTTTCCGTGCCGGGGACATCGGTGAAAGAGAGCTTGATCTCCTCGATGTTGGGAATGGGGTTGATGAGCTTCCCGTTATCGGCATCCCAGGAATAGAAGGTGACCGTCGCCTTGGTACGGGCCGGCGTGAGCACGACCTTAACAGGTTCGGGGGCATCGCCCTGAGCCGTGCCGTCTCCGGTTCCGCTTGCCAGCTGCGGGGAATCGGGAGCGTCCTTCTTCACGTAATAGGCCTTGAGATGCTGGCAGCTGAAGCGTATGCCCTCGTGGAAGCGGTAGAATTCATAGCTTCCGCGTATGATCCTATCGCCCCGTGCGCCGGGGATCGCCGCCGTGACCTGGCAGTTATATGACTCCATATAGCCTGCGGGAAGCGTGTCGGACTTGCCGCACTCGCGCATCTCGACATTCCAGAGGATATCGGGGTGCTCCTCATCCCGAATGACGCGCAAGTCGGTGAAGTCGCCTGCGTTGCTCGTGCTGATGCCCAGCTCGAAGCGGGGCTCGATTCCAGAAGGAAGGTCGACGCCTTCGATACCGAAGGGCATCTGGAGGCGCTGCCCCGCGCCGGCGATGAAGGTGAGCGCCTCCTGTGCGAAGATGAGCTCGCATTCGTTCTTGACCTTGAAGTGCACGTTGTTGCGGAGGCTGCCGCCGGGGCCTGTGAAGCTGAAGGATACGACCGCCTCGGCGGCCTCTCCCTCGCCGAGCCCGTTCGAACTCACACGGGTGGCCATGTAGCGGCCGTGCACCCCGGTGCCGTCGCTCGCAAGGTTCTCGCTGAGCAAGATCCGGATGAGCCCGGTAAGATCCGGCCGGTCGACGGGACTGCCATCCGGCCTCAGCTCCTCTATGCGCGCGCCTACGAGCCTGGGCTCGTCACCGTCGAGGATGGTGTCCCCGAACTCCTTGAAGAGCACCATGCGATAGCTGCTGCGCGGCTCCTCCTGAGGCCGATCGCCGGATCCCGCCGAGTGCTCCCGCCTCTTCTTGCCCGCGATGACGGCTCCGATACCCGCTGCCGCCGCTCCCCCTATCACTATGACGATGGGAATGGCGGAGCCGGGGAACTCGCCCGGCTCCTGGGGGGGCGTCGATGTCGACGGAGATGTCGTAGGGCTCGACCTCCGCTACCGATCCATTGGGATCGAGCTCGTAGTAGTAGACGTGCACCGCGCCCGCATCGATCGAGGAGCCTACCGCCAGTATCAGGCCGAAGGAGTCGGCGTCGGATTGGAGTTCGGACGGCAGGAGCCCGCCTTCCGCCAGGCGCATCCTGATATCGAGATCCTCTCGCGACTCTTCGCGGATGTGCAGAAGAAAGGTCTCGCTCGTGGCATCGAGTCCCGCCGAGACGATGCGGAAGTTGGTGTCATACCCGTAGTCCAGTCCCAAAGGATCGGTATAGTCCTCCGGAGGCTGCAGAGCATAGCAGCCCTTCTCCCCCCACCGCGGCCACCGATAGCTGCCGAAGCGTTCCGCGGAGAACTCGTAGGGCTCTGGATCCTCCAGATACTCCTCGGGAAGGCTCTCCCGAGAGTTGTAGCAACCCCAAGCCAAGCTCGCCCCAGCGTCGATCATGGGGCAGCCGTACAGGTCGACCGAGGTAGCGGGATTTCCTTCCTCATCCCGGTAGTCGATTTCGTCGATTCGCAGCGTGACGGGTAGGGCCAACCGGCCCTCGCTGCCGACGGCGATGGTTTTGGGTGGGGCATCCCATTCCATGTACAAGACGTACTCTTCGTGCTCGCCCTTCTTATCCCCGTCAAGCGAAGAGGGCGCGTAATCAAGCGAATGATGCACCGTGATCGATGTGTCGGTATACGTCACCGTGCGTTCGCCATGGAACTCGACCCAGTAGCTCGAGATGTAGGTCCGCTCGTCCACGAGCCGCCATACCGCGATCCTGCCCTCGTCCGCCCGCGCTTGCACGGGCATAAGGCATGATAGCTGCGAGATGACGAGCAGAGCGGTTGCCATCAGCAGGACATGCGCCCGCGCCATGGCATCCTTCGCAGTACGCGTGCCCTGTCCGGTTCTCATGGCGCGACCTCTCTTGATCGTCATCGGAAACCGCAGTTTTCCTAACGCTCGATCTTCGCGTGCGGGCAGCGGCTGGCAATGTAGCCTAAGACGAAATCGAAGTCTGCATCCTCGCAGTAGATCTGGTTCTTGGCGAAGGGCTCGTTCACCTTGATGGTGTTGCGGCGACGTAGGGCCTGGATGCTCCTCACGTTGGCGAAGGTGGACACCAGCTCGCTTCTGGCAGAGAGAAGGCCGACGCCGACCTGCGTGGCATTTGCCGTGGCCATGCCCACGAGCACGTTGATGGCAGCCATCACCTCGGCCTTCTTGGCCTGTCGCTCGAGCTGGCGATGGACCACGCCCTTCTCATCCATCTCGAAGAGGACGCAGTAGCGACCGCCCATGATGAGGGCGTACACGAGATAGGCGACGGTTGAGAGGACGAGCATGCCTGCGAGGAACAGGAGGAACGTGCCGGTCAGGATGATGCCGTTTCTCATATCCAAGTCGCCATCCGAGGCCTCGAGGGCCATCACGAAAAGCCAGATGCCGGCGGACACGGCGCTGAATACCTTCCAGATGATGAAGAGGATGCTGGGGTTCTTGAACATGCCGAGCTCGTACACCCAGCGGTACTTCCCATCGGTGCACAGGGTCGGACTAGAGCCCGCAGGGAAATCCCGTGCGGCAGCGGCAGGGGGTTGGGACGCGGGCTGCTCGGCTACGATCTCAGGCGAGCCTGCCTGCTGGCCGCAGGTGCCGCAGAACGCCGCATCATCAGAAAGGGTTGCTCCGCATCGGGCGCACAGTCTCATTCCATGGTCCTCTCGCCTTGGGGTGAGGGTGTTGAAAATAAGGCTCAAGCAGGGTCGGCCCGTATCGATTCTACCTAGGGAGAATCCGTCGGACAAGACCTGCCTGCCAGCGTACCGAAGAAGCAGCCGAGCGGGATCGACAACCCGCCATGATGGCGGCCTCATCCAAGGGTATATCCGATCGGTAGGATGCGGAGGCTACGGATTGATCTCACCCACACGATGGCATGCCACGAAGTGTCCAGACTGCACTTCCTTGAAATCGGGCATGGATTCGGCGCATGCATCGACCGCGAATGGGCAGCGCGTGCGGAAGGGGCAGCCCGAGGGAGCATTGAGCGGCGACGGGATGTCGCCCTGCAATGGGATACGCCTGCTGGCACGGGCGATCTTGGGATCGGGGATGGGAACCGCCGAGATGAGCGATTTGGTGTAGGGGTGCAGCGGGTGATCGTAGATCTCGCCGGACGAGGCGAGCTCCACCATCTTGCCCAGATACATGACGGCGATGCGGTCGGAGATATGGCGCACGACGAGCAGGTCATGCGCGATGAAGAGATAGGTGAGGCCGAAACGATCCTGCAGCTCATCGAACATGTTGATGACCTGCGCCTGGATGGAGACATCGAGGGCCGAGACGGGCTCGTCGCAGACGATGAACTCGGGATTGATGGCGAGCGCACGGGCGATGCCGATACGCTGGCGCTGTCCGCCGGAGAACTCATGCGCATAGCGGGAGGCGTGCTCGGAGTTCAAGCCCACGTGGTCCATGAGCTCGAGGATACGTTCCTCGCGCTGCTTGGGATCGGTGTACAGCTTGTGCACGTCGAGGGGCTCGGCGATGATATCGGAGACCGTCATGCGGGGATTCAAGGAGGAATAGGGGTCTTGGAAGACCATCGTGGTCTTCTTGCGGTATTCGGCCAGATCCCCCTTGGTCTCGATGGGCTTCCCATCATAGATGACAAGGCCGTCGGTGGGCTTGTAGAGATGCAGGATGGTGCGGCCGACCGTGGTCTTGCCGCAGCCGGACTCCCCCACCAAGCCGAGCGTCTCTCCGCGGTTGATGGTAAAGCTCACATCATCGACGGCCTTCAAGGGCGTGGTCTTGAAGAAGCCGGTGTTGATGGGGAAATACTCCTTGAGATGCTGGATCTCGACAAGAGGACGCTCTTCGGTGCTCACTCGGCATCGCCGCCTTCCGGGGTCTCGATGGCATCCGCAGCGGCGTCCTTCTCAAGAGCGGCCTCGGCTTCGGCAAGCGCCTTCACGTTCATCCAGCAGGACGCCTTATGGAACTCGTTGATATCCATGCTTTCGGGGGCTTGGCGGATGCAGATCTTCATGGCCGCATCGCAGCGCGGGGCGAAGGGGCAGCCCTCGGGAAGGTTGAGCAGGTCGATGGGGGTGCCGGTGATGGGCTGGAGCTTCTTGCCCATGGTATCGAGCGTGGGGATGGAGCGCAGGAGCCCCTTGGTGTACTCGTGCTTGGGATTGTAGAAGATCTCATCGGCCGTGCCGCGCTCGCAGTAGGAGCCAGCGTACATGACCACGATCTCGTCGCACATCTGGGCGACGACGCCCAGATCGTGGGTGATCATGATGATGGCCATGCCCAGCTTCTTCTGCAAGTCCTGCATGAGCTCGAGGATCTGCGCCTGGATGGTGACATCGAGAGCCGTGGTGGGCTCATCGGCAATGAGGATATCGGGCTCGCAGGCGAGCGCCATGGCGATCATGATGCGCTGGCGCATGCCGCCCGAATGCTCGAAGGGATACTGCTTCATGCGCTTCTCGGGCTCGTTGATGTTGACCAGCCGCAGCATCTCGACGGCACGATCCCATGCCTCGCGCCTGCTGCGGTTGGTGTGGAGCGTGATAGCCTCCATCAGCTGGTGGCCGATGGTGTAGGTGGGGTTGAGCGAGGTCATCGGATCTTGGAAGATGATGGATATCTTGTTGCCGCGCACATCCTGCATGACCTTCTCACCGGCACCCACGAGTTCCTGGCCGTCGAGCTTGACGGAGCCGGAAACGATCCTGCCGGTAGGCGCGAGGATCTGGAGGATGGAGTAGGCGGTGACCGATTTGCCCGAGCCCGACTCTCCCACGATACCCAGCACTTTACCGCGATCGAGGAAGAAGGAGATGCCGTTTACCGCCTTGACCTCGCCGGCGTCGGTGAAAAACGACGTGTGCAGATCGGTGACCTCGAGAAGTGATGACATGGTCGGCCCCTCCTTTCTACTGATTGAGCTTGGGATCGAAGGCATCGCGCAGGCCGTCGCCGAAGAGGTTCAAGGAGAGCACGATGAGCGAGATGACGATTGCGGGGATGACCAAGCGGTACCCGTAGGACGTGATGCCGTTCAGCGCCTCGGAGGCAAGGCTGCCGAGCGAGGGCATGGGGGCGTTGACGCCCAAGCCCAGGAACGAGAGGAAGCTCTCGGTGAAGATGGCGTTGGGGATCTGCAGGGCGGTCGAGATGATGATGACCGAGATGCAGTTGGGGATGAGGTGCTTCTTGATGATCCAGCCGGCACCCGCGCCCGTGGCCTGGGCCGCAAGGACATATTCCTGCTCGCGCAGCGACAGGATCTGGCCGCGGATGAGACGCGCCATCGAGCACCAGTACAGGAGGGCGAAGATGATGAAAAGCGAGATGATGTTCGAGCCGATCGCCTGCAGCACCGAGCCCTCGATGAGCGGCCCCATGGTCTCGCGCATGACGCTGGCAAGCAGGATGACCATGAGCATGTCGGGAAGCGAATAGATGATATCGACGATGCGCATGATGATCATATCGATCCTGCCACCGGAGAAACCGGCGATCGAGCCGAGCGTCATACCGATGACGAGGACGATGATCGAGGCGAAGAAGCCCACGGCAAGGGAGATGCGCGTGCCGTAGACCACGCGGATGAAATAGTCGCGGCCGGAAGCGTCGGTGCCGAAGAGATGCGGGAAGACGCTCTCCCCCGCTTCGATGGCGGCTTGCTCGGTGATGGAATACTCCATCGGTCGCAGGTTGTTGAAGCTCGGGTCGACCGGACGGCCGGGCTGGTTGCCGAGCTGCCGGGCGTAGCTGTAGGGCCATACCATGGGCAGGATGATGGACAGGAGGGTGATGAGCACGATGGCGATGAGGCTTATGAATGCGACCTTGTTCTTGATGAGGCGCTTGCAACCGTCCTTGAAGAAGGTCGTGGACGGGCGCATCTGCACCATGTAGGCCTTCTCCTCCTCGCTTGCAGGGAGGAAGTCCTCGACATCGACATGCAGGGAAAGCGGGTTCTTTGTCATGGCGCTCACCTCCTATTCCAAGTTGATTCTGGGATCGACGACCTTGTAGAGGATGTCGCTCACCAGGTTCATGGTGACGATGAGCGTTGCGAGCACGATGGTGGTGCCCATGATGAGGGTGTAGTCGCGGCCCGTGATGGAGTTCACGAAGTAGCGGCCGATACCCGGCACTGCGAAGATCTGCTCGACGACGAGCGATCCGGTGACGATGTAGGCCAGTTGCGGGCCGAAGTAGGTGATGACCGGGATGAGGGAGTTCTTGAGAGCGTGCTTGACGATGATCATGCGCTCGGAGACCCCCTTGGCCTTGGCGGTGCGGATGTAATCCTGGCCGAGCACGTCGAGCATGGACGAGCGCGTGAGACGCGTTATGTAGGCCATCGGATAGAGCGAGAGCGTGATGATGGGCAGTATCAGGCCGCCCTTGGAAGCGCCGTTCGCCGGCAGGATGGCAAGCATGACGCAGAAGAGGATCATCAGGAGCGATCCCATGATGAACGAGGGCATCGAGACGAAGGCCGTGGTCATCACCATGATGATCTTATCCACAGGCGAGTTTCGCCTGAGCGCCGCGACCGCACCGAACAGGATACCGAGCACCGTGGCGATGACCAAGGCGATGAGGCCGATCTTGGCTGAGGTGCGCATCCCGTCGAGGATGATGTCGGTGACCATGCGACCGCGCTGCTTGATGGAGGGGCCGAAGTTGCCGTGCAGAGCGTCGTTCAAGTAGGTGATGTACTGCTCGAACAGGGGCTTATCGAGGCCGTACTTCGCCTCGAGAGCCGCCTGGGCCTCGGCCGAGATGGCCTTCTCACGCGTGAACGGGCCGCCGGGAACGGCATGCATGACGAAGAACGTGATGGTGATGACCGCCCAGAGCGTGACAAGCGCCAAGATGATGCGTTTGGCGATGTAGCGCAGGGTCTTGGAATTCATAGGCTCCACCTCTTATTGATGCCGGCGTAGCATCCTCTCCATTAGTGCAAGTTCTTATTGTATCCCTAAACGACGGACATGATAGGCGGGGGCGGGCTGCACGCTGGAGGCTGCACGGGGGATGGTCTGCACACCGGGGACGGGCCCCTCTGTGCATTTCCAAAATGCACAGAGGGG
>JAKPQM010000048.1 GCA_029546925.1 Actinomycetes bacterium | reverse complement strand
GCTTCTCGCCTACCCCGGCAATAGAGGTAGAGACTGCCATGGAGCAGTTGGAACTCGCCTATCTGGATGCCAGCAATGACGCGAATATCAATCAGCTTCTTCTGATCCCATGCGTGATCCTGGACTTTCTGTGCATCCATCCTTTCAGGGACGGGAACGGGCGAATGTCCAGATTGCTTTCCCTGCTCTTGCTGTATAAGAACGGATACGACGTAGGAAAGTACGTGTCCTTTGAGGAGCAGATTAATAACCGCAAAGCCCTCTACTACGAAGCATTGAGGCAATCTTCTGATGGCTGGCACACAAACGAGAACAGCTATTTCCCATTCATCGAAAACTTTCTGTCCACACTGTATATGTGCTACAAAGAGCTGGATAAGCGTTTCGCTGTTGTCCATGGGAAGAAGATCACCAAGAAGGCCCGCATCGAGGCGACGATCCTAAACAGCCTGACACCGCTCTCCAAAGCTGAGATATGCAAGATTCTCCCGGATGTCAGCCCCACGACGGTGGAAGCCGTGCTGGGCGCTATGGTAAAAGACGGAACAGTCAGACGGATCGGAGCCGGAAGGGCATCCAAATATATTGTTGTTTAGGAAGCACGGCTCCGCCCCTTCTGTCGGCGCTGTGTTTGGCGGCTAAATACCCTTTCGGGTCGGGGCTACGCTCCCTTTCGGAGTTGGTATTCGGGTTTACCTGCAGTCTTCATATGCTTCTCAAGATCATACCTGAGAGCAAATTGGAGTTGTAGGAGGATTGGGTGTCTTCCTTACGGGAACGCAATCTGCCGCGATCGGCGTACCTGCGCAAACAGATCCACGCGCTGCGAGATTCCAAGAGCGGACGCAAAATCTTCCTACAACTCCAATTTGCTCTCAGGTTCATGCCATGGAACCCACCCTAGCGAGAAAAACCGGCTTCAAGATACAACCGGGACTGCGGTGGGAATCCTAGACCGAATGGGGCAGGAGAACTGCGGCCCCAGATGGATTTTTATAGTAGATCGGTGTCGCCAACGCCCGCCTGCGAGACATGCTGCGCCAGCACATCGCGGCCTGCCGCCCATGCATTGCATCAAAACGATCTTCTGGTGGTGCTACATGCGCATCGAGAACCCCCTGCCCGCAGTGGAGATCATACGGGCAATGTTCAACAGGAGCATGTAAGCGTATGTTACGGAGCGTAACAGGTGCGCTACGGCTCGTACCTTGTTCATTGTGTCAGAGGTTGTCTATCTTGGAGTTGACGCAAGCACTCTGCAAGGAGGTTTTAGATATGACATTTGGAGAAAAACTAAAGAAGGCGCGAGTAGAGACTGGATACACACAGGAAGAGCTCGCCAATATACTAACAGTCTCAAGAGCTGCAATCGCAAAATGGGAAAGTGGCAGAGGTATGCCAGACGTAGCGAACCTGAAGATAATGGCAGGTGCTTTAAATGTCAGTGTTGATTATCTTCTGGACGATGATAGCCTACTGGATCTCACTATGACAAAGAAGGCAATTGATCTCATAAAATATGGAGGCGATGGAAAGCTTTCGCGGCTCAAGAAAATAGAGATCAAGGAAAAAATCATCCGGGAGGAATACCCGGAAGCTGAGATCGTACGACTCACGGTAACGAAGATCGAAAATTCAAGACGTGAGAAGGCCGCAGATGGGGCTATTGGATGGTTCGCTCTTCTTCTAGGCGGCATACCGTTGTTTGGTACGCAGGAGTTCGGTAAAACTTTGAATAGCTTGGATCAGCAGTACTACCTAGTAAACGAGGAGAAGAAGCAGTATTTCGTGCTGTTGACGGATGAATATATTATCAGCAGGACGATGGCCAACCAGATAAGTGAAAAGAAATTTCAGATCGGCGACAGGGAGTTTTTGGCAGTCGGAAAAGTAGAATAAATTACTATTTCTCGAACTAAGGGAGGATGAAACTTATAAGCCTAAAAGATTCAATTTCCGGTTATTTACCAACTCGCCCAAGGTTGTCTCGCCCCAGCTGTAGTTCGTCAGATAGCTTCCTTTGAAAAGCTGCGCATACTCCTCTTCACCGGAGAGATACTTATACAGATCGCACTCGACCTTATCCAACACGATACGGCGCTTCCCGCCTACCGCCTCGACAACATCGGAAATACCGTACTCTTCCAGTGTGCTTTTCAAGCGGAGGGCGACTTTGCGATATCGTGATAGCGTCAATGTGTTTACCGGCTCATCCTCCCATAAAAAGCTGATCGCTTCCTCCGAAGCAACATATCCGCCTTTACGATCGACAAGCAAGGCGAAGAGCTCCTTGGACTTTTTATTACGGAACGCAATCGGATTGCCGCCAATGAACACATCGAAATAGCCAAATGTACGGATAGATACGATGCGGTTTTCCTGCGAAGCCTGCTTATCGACCGCTGCATTGCCTTCTACGGCATAGAGCATGACATAGCGCGAAGCGTTGACATTCGGCTCTTTCTCGGAACAGATTGCCTTTACCTTGCGCTCTGTTCCAGAGTGGTGATCAAAGTAAGTGAACTCTGCTTCTCCCGTTCTCAGGAGATCCGCAAAATCCTCGTAGGTAGCGTCGCTATATGCCACGAACCTGTCGAACGGAGTGAAGCATTCTGTTAAAGGCAGCCATTCCTCTTTGGTATAGCCAAAGAACTCGCACACATTTTCGCTTGCGTACAGAGGTTTTACCAGCCCCTCCGGCGATATCTCAAACGCTGCGAGTCCATCGGAAAACTGCATGACCAGATCACGCATTTTCTCCTTTAGCTGAGTGTTCTCTAATTTCAGGGCTGCAGCGTTATCCAAATCCCTTGTTTCACGGCAACAATACAAGCTTGCAGATTCATCAATCTTGATAAATACGCCCGTATAGTGCTTGACGCTGCCATCGGTAGAGCGGGCCATATAGGCGATACGCGGCGGCTTACCATCTACTCCGTGCAGATTCTTTTGGCAGAAATCATTGAAGAACCGGCGAACAGCATCTTGCTGTTCTGGAGATACAGAGGATACCAACCACTGCTCAAGCACATCCTCAATCTGCATCGCTATGTTCTCGAAGCGCTTGAAATAGGACGTCTCGCTACAATGCAGGCATTTCACGGTATTGGCAGCAAGATTGAATTCAAAAATCTTATCGTAGACATCTGCAAGGGCCTGCAGATAGCGCTTCCCCTCGTCCGCCTTTCGTGCTTGGTAGCGCTCCGTCACATCCATGCAGACACTTTGGAATTCGGCTTCTCCATGCTCGTTGATGCATTTTGTGACCCACCCGAAAACATGGGCGCGAGTTCCATCGCAGCGGAGCAATGCCATGTCTCCGGCAACAGGGGCATCTGCAGAGTAAACTCGATCGAGATACTTTGAAAATCTGCGGCGCTCCTCCATCGGGATCATCAGGAAGATATCGCCTTTATACAGTTCCAGATAATCTATCTCGCCGTCTTTCACTTCAGGGAACCGCAGAAGCTCGATCATTTTCCGGTTGATGTATATGATTTTGGGTTGCTTTTCGCAGGTATACCTTAAAAACCCGCAGGGAATGGTCTCGTTCAGAAAGCGCAGATCATCGTGTTCTTTTTTGATGTCGGTTATATCCGTTAGAACAGAGTATCCGACAAGGGTTCCATCATGCAGCTTTTTGGGCGTGACCGTATCTCTTACATAGATGACGGTACCGTCTTTTTTCACGAGGCGGTATTCTCCAGTGTGAGCCTGCTCCCCCAGCGTTATTTTGTGTATGAAATCACAATACGTTTCACGGTCTGCAGGGTGCACCAGCTGCGCGTAAAGATCTTTCCCGTTATCCAACAGTTCATCTTCTTGAACGCCCAACAGCTCGCATAGATTGCGGCTGACGTAGTTCAGATGAATGGGGGGTGTCAGTACATACTGATGAAAGCCGCAGATCTGACGGCTCAATATCTCTTCCATATTGTTCAGCGTGTTATCCACAGTAACTCCTTTTGCAGAGAGCCTGCCTCTGCCAATGGAGCTGTATACAAAACCATCTAATATTATGGCATGGAATCGTGGCGATTGTGTAGAAAATACGGCTTCTATTCAATCACGGCAAATGCCAGCGCCTGTTCCGTCTCATGGGAAATGCTAACATGCACGCTTGTAGCGCCAATCAGCTCAGCTCTCGCTTTGGCTCCATGGTGAAGCACTATGCGCGGCGCCCCGTTTTCATCGTGCCGCACCTCGATGTCATGTAGGCCGAATCCGGCGCATCCGGTGCCGAGAGCCTTGCTGACCGCTTCTTTCGCCGCCCATATACCTGCTGCGGTCTGCGCCCCTTTTCCGCATAGGTAGTTCTGCTCGTACTCCGTACACACCTTATCGAGAAACCTCGTGTTGCCAAGCAACGCGGCGATGCGAGAAACGCTGACGATATCGCACCCGATTCCCTTAATCGAGCCATCCATCTTCTCACCTGCCAGCCGCTTCAAACGAAGCGATCGTTATGTCACCGGAACGCAACAGCTTTCGCGTAGCGCCTTCAACCACCAGCAGTTCTCCTAAATCGC
Organism: Actinomycetes bacterium; assembly: GCA_029546925.1. Classification (GTDB taxonomy): domain Bacteria; phylum Actinomycetota; class Coriobacteriia; order Coriobacteriales; family Atopobiaceae; genus RUG721. The sequence continues at coordinate 35,374 of JAKPQM010000048.1, read as the reverse complement.
TTATTCCCTCGATCTGTGCCGTATGCATCTGGCCACCCTCAACGTAGTGTATCGTTTCACCGATACCCATCATATGGTCTCTGTAATATCCCAGATAATCGGTTGCCGAAGGGTTGTCTGCAAGCTGCGTTAGGTTGTCGCATATCGCAGCTATCGTTCGCTCTTTGTCAAGCGCGGTGCCGATAGCGCCTGCCTTCTCGCGGATATCCTCAGGGAAATCCTCAGTCGTGAGATTTATCCCTATTCCGATCATGATGTAGGTATGTTCTGCGGCCCTTACCGTCTCGGTTAAGATGCCGCATACTTTCTTTCCCTTGCAATAGAGGTCGTTCACCCATTTTATCTCGGCTCCGCAATCAAGCGCTTTCGCAACCGCTACGCTTGCTGCGGTTGTCACGCGCACCGTATCGGCACCTATTCCGTCGGACCTGAATACATAGGTCATATATATCCCGGTATCTGCTGGTGAGTAAAAGCTGCGCCCAAGCCGACCTTTCCCAGCTGTTTGCCCCCGTGCGATAAACACAGCCCTGTCGCACGGATGCTCTGCCAGGTGCTGCCGCGCCTCATCGTTTGTAGACGGAATAACGTCATACGCATACACCGCAAGGTCATGCTTCAGGTGTCGCCGAATAGCGCGCGCATCGACCATGGATCAAGACCCTGATTTCGGCGTATCGAAACCGATGCGGCTCTCGGCGTAGCGTATTGCCTGGAGAATCGCATGCTCGAAGGCAACCGCATCGGAGGAGCCGTGCGCTTTCACGACCGGCTTGGATATCCCGAGGAACGGCGAGCCTCCATGCTCTGACGGATCGAATCTCTTCATGCTCTTCCTCATTCTTGTGCGCACGAGAGCATATGACAGCCTTGTTATCAGATTTTCGGAATACACTTCTTTGAGCGAGGAGAGGATCTGCTTTCCCGTACCTTCGGATGCCTTCAAGAACACATTCCCGGTAAATCCATCGCACACGACCACGTCGCATGCGCCTGCCATAACCGCAGATGCCTCGACATTGCCGATGAAATTGATGCCCTCATGTGCCCGCAGCCGTTTTCCGGCTTCAATCTGCAAAGCAGTTCCCTTGCCTTCTTCGGTACCGTTGTTCAATATACCGACTTCGGGATTCGCTATTCCGTACATCTCCCTCATATAGGAAGACCCGATCACGGCAAATTGCTCCAGATATTCCTCTGTAACGGTAACGTTGGCGCCGGCATCCACCAGCAGGCACGGCTTGACGCCGGGCAGAAGCGTCCCTATTGCAGCCCTCTTGATTCCGTTCGCCCGCTTCACTATCAACGTCGCACCCGAAAACAATGCGCCCGTATTGCCCGCGCTGACAAGGGCATCGCCCTCCCCCTCCGCGAGCAGTTCCAGCGCCACGACCATCGACGAATGCCGCTTCGTTCGGATAGCGGTCAATGGATCGTCTTCCATCGTGATAACGTGCTCCGCATCCACCAGCTCGAATCGGGTGATGCCGGCAGCGCCGTGCGCAAGGCACTGCGAGATCGCTTCCCTCTCGCCGACCAACGTGAACAGGGCATCTGTTTTGGACGCTGCGTTGAGAACGCCTTGCACTATCTCTTGAGGAGCGTTGTCACCGCCCATTGCATCTATGATTATCCGCATGGAGAACCTATTCCTGATTGCGAAGCACAACCTTTTGGATTTTGCCGCTGATCGTTTTGGGCATCTCGGTTACAAACTCAACCAAACGAATCCATTTGTATTCCGCTAGCTTTTGATTGCAGAAATTCTTGACTTCCAATTCGAGTTCCAGCGAAGGAGCATATCCGGCGGCGAGAACAATCACAGCCTTTATCGCCTGGCCCCTGAGCGAATCCGGCACGCCGATGACGCTGCATTCCACAACAGCAGGATGCTCCATCAGCACATTTTCCACTTCATACGGCCCTACACGGAATCCACCCGTCTTGATGATGTCATCGAAGCGCCCGTGGAACCAATAGCGGCCGCTTTCATCCATGTAGGCCGCATCGCCTGTATGGTACACGCCGTCCCGCCAGACATGGCGGTACTGCTCCTCGTCGTCAAGATATGCGGAGAACACGCCGGGCTGCTTGCCTGTCTTCTCCGGCACGATAACCACTTCGCCTATCTCGCCAACGTCGACCGGCTGGCCGTTCTTCGCTCGAAGCTCGATATGGTAGAAGGGCGAGGGCGTTCCCATAGAGCCTTCCACGGCATCGCAGCCCCTGAAGTTTGCCGTCAAAAGCGTCGTCTCGGTTTGGCCGTATCCCTCGCACAGCTGAAGCCCGGTGCGTTCTGTAAACGTACGGAATACCTCGGGTGCCAGCATCTCCCCTGCCGTCGTTGCGTGCTTGAGCGTGGGCATATCGGGAATGCCCTTACGCACCAGATAGCGATACACGGTAGGAGGAGCGCAGAAGGACGTCACTCCATAGCGGTTGATGACGGCGGTGAGCTGCTTCGGCTCGAAATTGTCGAAATCGTAAACCATAACCGCGCTGCCAACCAGCCATTGCCCGTACATCTTCCCCCAAGAAGCTTTCGCCCATCCTGTCTCAGCAACGGTGAAGTGCAGGCCGTTATCCTCTGCCTGCTGCCAATATTTTGCCGTTACGATATGCGCAAGCGGATAGCTGTGCTCGTGGATCACGCCTTTGGGGTAACCGGTGGTGCCGGAGGTGAAATACAGCATCATGGGATCGGACGCCAACGTCTGCATGCGCCCAAGGTCTCCGGAGGCAGACTCCACGGCATGCGTCAGATTCTCGAAGCCGTCCGCATCCCGCTGAACGCACCAGAGTTTCGCTGTCATCTCGGCTTTCTCAAGCGCTGCGATGATCTTTTCGGGCACCTCGTTTTGCGTGGTGCACACGATGGCCTTAGCTTTGGAAGCTTTGATGCGGTACACGAAGTCGCCGACCGTCAGCATATGGGTTGCCGGTATCATCACGGCGCCCAGCTTATGCAGGGCAACGGCTGCGAACCAGTACTCATAGTGGCGTTTCAAAACCAGCATGACGCGGTCGCCGCGGCCGATCCCCGCGCTGCGGAACACGTTCGCCATCCGATTGCTATATGTTTTTACATCCGCAAATGAGAAGGTGTGCTCCTCGCCCTCGACGTTGCACCATACGAGAGCGCGTTTTTCCGGCGTTTCGTCGGCGATGGCATCGACAACGTCATAGCCGAAGTTGAAGTTGTCGGGATAATCAAGCGTTATCCTTTTCAACCTGCCGTTTTCATCGACAATCTCATTGCAATACTGTTTGTATACGCTCATGCTCACACCTTGATAACTGCGCTGACGCCCATATTGCGGAATCTGTCGTACCGGCTCTGCGTCAGATCTACGTCGTGTGACAGCTCTTCGAGCTCTTCCGTCAAAAGAGCGCGGATGCGGTCGTAAAACCCTGTTTTGCCGATGTTTTTCTCAGAAAGGATGCGCTCGATCACACCGAGGCTTTTAGCATCCTCGGCCGTTAATTTCAAACTCGCCGCAGCAGTTTCTGCCTTGGCAGAATCCTTCCAAAGGATACTCGCGCACCCTTCGGGGGAAATAACGGAATACACGGCATTTTGCAGCATCCAGACCCTGTCTGCAACCGCAAGTGCAAGCGCGCCGCCGCTGCCTCCCTCGCCGATTACAATAGAGACGATGGGCACGCAGAGCGTTGGCATCTCGAGCAGGTTTTCTGCAATAGCCTGCCCTTGGCCTCGTTCTTCAGCACCTATTCCGCAGTATGCACCGGACGTATCGACAAAGCAGATGATCGGCCTGCCGAATTTCTCCGCCTGTTTCATCAGGCGCAGCGCCTTGCGGTATCCTTCCGGTTGCGGCATACCGAAATTACGATACGTGCGCTCTTTGGCAGTATGGCCTTTCTCAATCGCAAGTACGGTCACAGGACGATCGTTCAGCTTTGCGATGCCGCCTACAACAGCAGGATCATCTGCGTAACGGCGATCACCATGAAATTCGATAAAGCCTTTGAAAATGCTTTTGATATAATCAAGCCCTGTTGGTCTTTTGCTATCGCGGGCAAGCCTCACACGCTCGTAAGCAGCTTCGCTCATACAATTGCCCTCCCATCGTGCATTTCTAGCAGCTCGGTCAAGCAGCTCTTCTGGCCGGGACGCGGGACGATGCTGTCGATGAATCCGTGCTCCAGTACAAACTCCGACTTTTGAAACCCTTCGGGGAGAGCCTTCTTTGTCGTCTGCTCGATAACCCGTGCACCTGCAAAGCCAACGGTTGCGCCGGGCTCTGCAAGGATGATATCCGCTTCCATGGCAAAGCTTGCCGTCACACCTCCGGTCGTAGGATCGGTAAGAACCGCGATATACAGCAATCCTGCATCGCTATGGCGTTTTACCGCTGCGCTTGTTTTCGCCATCTGCATCAAAGACAGCAGGCCTTCCTGCATACGGGCGCCACCGGATACCGTAAAGCCGATAACGGGCAGACGATGCTGTACGGCATATTCGAAAAGAGAGGTGATCTTCTCGCCGACGGCACTGCCCATACTGCCCATCATGAAATAGGATTCCATGGCAAACAGGCAGCATGCTTGCTTGCCAATCGTGGCAGTGCCGCACACGACGGCTTCTTTCTCGCCGCTTACCACGCGGACGGTTTCGATCTTGTCGTTATATCCGGGAAAATTCAGCGGATTATCCGCCCTCATATCGGAATACAGCTCGTGAAAGCTTTCCTTATCGGCAATCATCTGAATGCGCTGACGTGCTTTCATGCGGAAATGGTGGCCGCAGGAGCAGACAAGATCATTCGCCCAGAGGCGGCTCAACGGAATATCTTTATGGCAGTTCGGGCATTTTTTCTCAGGCTCGCCATCATCACGTTGCACGGGAGCAGAACTGCGCCCGCCTTCCTCCAATTGATTCTTGGGTTTCAGAAAATTCAACAATGCCATTTCGCTACCTGTTTCCCATGAACGTCAAGTCATAATTCCCGGATGTAAAGCGTTCGTCCTCCACAATCCGCAGTTGCTCCTCGATATTTGTCGGTATGCCGTCGATCACCAATTCGCAAAGCGACGCCCTCATCTTGCGAAGCGCTTCTTCTCTTGTCTTGGCGTACACGATCAGCTTGCCGAGCAGGGAATCGTAATACGGCGATACTGCCGTTCCTTCTATCAGATAGGTGTCGAATCGCACGGACGGACCGCCCGGAACGTGAAGCATGTTCAAAGTTCTGCAGCTTCCCGCATTGATACGGCACTCGATTGCAGAGCCTTTTATCCTGACATCCCTTTGCGTGAAGTTCAGCGGTATGCCGGCGGCAATACGGATCTGCCATTTCACAAGGTCGAAGCCGGTAAGCATTTCCGTGACGCAATGTTCGACCTGCAACCGCACATTCATTTCCATGAACCAGAAGTTGCCTTCTGCATCAAGAAGGAACTCCAGTGTTCCCGCGCCAACGTAGCCGATGTCCTTTACGGCATCCACCGCAAGCTCCATAATCCTTGCGCGCTGCTCATCATTGACGGCAGGAGACGGTGTTTCTTCCAACAGCTTCTGATTTCTTCTCTGGAGAGAGCAGTCGCGGTCTCCGAGGCACACCGCGTTTCCATGCTCGTCGGCAAGGATCTGCAATTCCACATGCCGTGCGGGGAAAATATACTTCTCAAGATATACGCTGCCATCGCCGAAAGCACTTAGAGCTTCGCTTGTGGCTTGATGATAGGCATCGTCCAGCTCGTCCTCGCTGCGGATCAGACGTATGCCGCGCCCGCCGCCGCCCGCGCAGGCTTTCAGCATGACGGGATACCCGATTCTTCGCGCTGCACGCCTTGCCTCCTCAACAGAAGACACTGCTTGTGATCCCGGAATTACCGAGAGGCCCGTATTGCGGACCAACTCTTTCAATACCGCCTTGTCGCTCAGGCGCTCCATGCTTTCGGGATCGGGACCGATGAACACCAGCCCGTTCTTTCTGCAAGCACGGGCAAAGTGCGCATTTTCGGAAAGGAATCCATACCCGGGATGAATCGCCTGAGCGCCCGCCAAGATAGCGGTGCTGATGATTTGATCCCCATTCAGATAGCTTTCCGAGGCTTCGGGACCTCCGATACAGTAGCTTTGATCGGCAAGGGACACGTGAAGGGCGTTCTTGTCTGCTTCGGAATATACCGCCACCGTAGCCACGCCCATTTCCTTGCAAGCCCGAATGATGCGGACGGCGATCTCACCACGGTTGGCGATCAATATCTTTGAAAACATAGCTTACGCCTCTGTAATCGCGAAGGAAAATTCAGCCGATACGCAGAGCCGTCCATCCACGGTGATAGTGCCTTCCGCAAAGTAGAAGGGGTGCTTCGCCCGTTTGATACGGCACTGCGCTTCGACCGTATCGCCCGGTTTGACGGGAGAACGGAATCTCACGTTGTTGAGACCTGTATAAACAGGCAGCTTCCCCTCGCCCAGCGCATCCTGCATCAGCACGCAGGCGGACTGGGCTAGGATCTCGCAGAGGATGACGCCCGGAACGATGGGATTATCGGGAAAATGACCCTGCAGGAAAAACTCGTCACCACGGACGGTGTAGTGCCCGATAGCGATGCCGTCCTCATGTCTCGCATCGTCAAGCAGCAACATGTTGTCTCTGTGAGGCAGTATGCCCATCAATTCTTCTCTGTTCATATTCTTACCGTTTCATACGGAATAGCTCTGTGCCATATTCCACAACCTGGCCATTGGTGACGCAGATCTCTGAAATCACGCCGTCTTCCTCGGCGACAATCTCATTCATCAGCTTCATCGCCTCTACGATGCAAAGGATCTGCCCCTTCGCCACGCTGTCCCCGATGGAAACATACGGGTCTGCATTTTCTGCAGGAGCTGCATAAAACACGCCGACGATCGGCGATTTCACGCTGATATAGTCCTTCGGTTCAGATGCGGGTTGCGCATCATCGACAGATTCGGGAACGGAATATACGGTTTCTTTTGCCGGCGCCGGTACAGAACGCTCCAAACGGACCACACCGTTTTCTTCCGTGATCTCAAGTCCGGTCAGTCCGAGCTCCTTCATCAGCTCGGCATATTTGCGAATATCCGTCTCTTTCATCGGCTTACACCTTCCTGAAAGCAAGGCAGGCATTGTGGCCGCCAAATCCAAGGGAGTTGGAAAGCGCCAAGGTAACATCCGCATGTACGGCAGTATTCGGAACGCAGTTCAGATCGCAGTTTTCGTCCTGCTCGTTCAAATTGATCGTGGGGGGGATAACACCCTCGTTCAGTGTGAAAAGGCACGCTAGGGCTTCGATGGCACCTGCGGCACCGAGCATATGCCCGGTCATGGACTTTGTGGAGCTTACGTATGCCTTCTTCGCACCATCTTCTCCCAACGCCTTCTTGATGGCCGCCGTTTCGACTACGTCGTTCATGGGGGTGCCTGTACCGTGTGCATTCACATACACAACGTCATGCTCGGTATAGTCAGCCTCGCTCATAGCGTCCATCATTGCCTGAGCGCCGCCGCGGGCATCGGGATGGGGCGCGGTGATATGATGCGCGTCGCAAGTAGAACCGTAACCGCACACCTCGCCGTACATGTTTGCTCCGCGAGCTTTTGCGTGTTCGTATTCTTCGAGGACAAGCGCAACCGCACCCTCACCGATTACAAAGCCACCTCTGCGCCTATCAAAAGGCAGGGACGCTTCATCGGGATTCTCGGACGTGGAAAGCGCCTGCATATTGGCAAATCCCGCAATGGCAGAGGGAACAATGGCCGCTTCGGCACCACCGGTGATCACCGCATCTGCATAACCATGGCGAACCAGGCGCATCGCTTCGCCAATCGCGTTGGAACCGGAAGCGCAGGCAGTGACAGCGGGCATGGCAGAGCCACGGCAATCATGGCGGATCGCAATCATGCCGGCTGCCATATTGCCGATCATCATAGGCACGAACAGCGGAGATACGCGGCGGGGGCCCTTCTCCATCAGCTTGGTATGCTCTGTTTCAAACGTGCCGATGCCGCCGATACCCGTACCGAATATCACGGCGAAGCGTTCGGGCTCAACAGCGCCTTCCACACCGCTTTCATCTACCGCCTGCTGTGCGGCGGCAACGGCAAGCTGAGCATAGCGATCGGTGCGAAGCACATCGTTGACCTCTAAATACTCCTTCGGATCGAAGTCTTTTACCTCAGCGCCCAGTTTTGCTTTGAACTTCCCCGTATCGAAAAGCGTGATGGGGGCAATGCCGTTTTTGCCGTTTTTCAAGCCGCTCCACGTATCGGCGACATTGTTTCCCAAAGGGGTGATCGCACCGATACCGGTAACGACAACTCGCCTGTTCTCACCCATGGTTCTTCTCCTTACATGGCGATGCCGCCGTCAACGCGGAGCACGTCGCCGGTCACGTATTTTGCTGTTGCAAGATATGCGACTGCATCCGCCACGTCCTCCGTTTCGCCCATCTTGCCGAGGGGAATCATGCTCAGAAGCGGATTGTCTGCTTGATCGCCCGTCATATCCGTTGCAATGAAGCCGGGGGCAACCGCATTGCAACGGATGCCTCTCGGTGCAAGTTCTTTTGCCACAGACTTTGTAAGTCCGATAAGACCCGCCTTTGATGCGGAATAGTTGCACTGTCCTGCATTGCCCATCATGCCCGCAACCGAGGTGATGTTGATGATGCAGCCTTCACGCCCCCGGATAAACAAGCCTGCCATATGGCGGGTCATATTGAAGGCGCCTTTCAGGTTGGTATCCAAAACCGCATCGAAGTCTTCTTCCCTCATCCTGGCGAGCAAACCGTCGCGGGTGATACCCGCATTGTTGACAAGGATCTGTGCGGTGCCGAAGTCTGCTTTGATCCGCGCAACGGTGTCCTTAACTGCCGAGAAATCCGCAACATCGCATTGATAGGCTTTCGCTTCCACGCCGTACTGCTGCCGGCATTGCTCGCAAACATGCTCCGCTGCGCTTGCGTTTCCTGCATAGATGACGGCTACATTGGCTCCCAAAGATGCCATTTTATACACGATCGCCTCACCGATACCGCGAGAGCCGCCGGACACAACCGCTGTTTTTCCCTTCAGCATGCTTCCACCTCCGCAAGATATTCCGCAACGCTTACAGCTCGTACGTCTGCGCTGATCTTCTTGACCATATTGCTAAGCGTTTTGCCGGGACCGATCTCGATGAAGGTATCCACGCCGTCTGCGATCATATTGCGGATGATCCTCTCCCATTGCACGGGATTGCAAATCTGGGAGGAAAGCAGGCTCACGACATCGTCTCCATACGGCTCGGACGTCATATTGGAGTACAGGGGAATGGTCCGCTCCCCTACATCCGCAGTCGCCAATTCCTCGGCAAAGGCCTTTGCCGCCTCAGTCATAAACGGGGAGTGGAATGCTCCTTTCACGTTAAGGGGAATCGCTCTGCCGCCCGCCGCTTTCACATCGGCAGAGAAATCTGCCATCTGCGAGGAAAGGCCGGATACGGTAATCTGTCCGGGACAGTTGAAGTTCACCGGGTAAACATCGGAATATTCACTGCATACCGCCTGCACCTGTTCGGGTGTAAGCTTCACAACAGCAGCCATAGCGGTGTCGAACTTTTCAGCCTCGCGCTGCATCAGTTCTCCACGCTTGCAGACGAGCCGGAAACCCGTCTCGCTATCGAACGCTCCGCTGACCGTTGCCGCAACAAGCTCGCCGAGAGAAAATCCGGCAAGCGCATCGGGGATGATCCCTCGTTCAAGCAACACGCGTGCTGCTGCAAGTTCCATTGCGAAGAGACAGGGCTGCGTATTCTTGGTTTCCTTTAATTCGTCCTCCGTGCCGTCAAAGCATTGCGTAGACGTTCCCGGGCGGATTCTATCGCACAGGTCGTATGTCTCTTGGGCAACCGGATATGTTTCATGCAGGTCTTTTCCCATACCGGGATACTGGTCGCCCTGACCTGAAAAAATAAATGCTATTTTACCCATTGCGGTGCCCTCAGAAGGATAGGCTCTGCTTCCTCGATGACTTCCTTGACAATTTCTGCCGCAGGCTGTTCTTCTCTTACCATGGCTGCAATCTGACCGGAGAGGAAGCAACCTTTTTCGGTATCACCCTCCTGAACAGCCAATCTGAGCGCTCCTGTTGCCAGCGCCTCCAGTTCTTCGTCCGGCATCCCGCCGTACTCCGCCTTGGAATACTCTCTTGCGAACTGCGTTCTGAGGCTTCTGACAGGATGTCCCAACCGCTTTCCCGTCACCATAGTGCACAGATCGGTGGCCTTTAAGATCTTTTCTTTGTATACAGGATGGATCGTGCACTCATGCGCACTGAGGAAACGGGTTCCCATCTGCACACCTTGGGCTCCAAGCATAAACGCCGCTGCAACGCCCCTGCCGTCTGCGATACCGCCTGCCGCAATAACAGGCAGTGTGGTCGCATCGCAAATCTGCGGAACAAGAACCATTGTGGTAAGCTCGCCCACATGGCCTCCGCTTTCGCCGCCTTCGGCAATAAGAGCAGATGCGCCGAGCCTGGTCATTTTCTTTGCCAGAGCAACAGAGGCGACAACGGGGATCACCTTGATGCCTGCGGCAAGCCATTTCTTAATGTATGCGGATGGATTGCCTGCGCCCGTGGTTACAACCTCGACGTTTTCTTCTATTACAGCATCTGCAACCTCATCCGCAAACGGACTCAGCAGCATGATGTTTACGCCGATAGGTTTATCGGTGATGCTCTTGGCAACCTGGATCTGCTGTCTGACATAATCGCTGGGAGCATTTCCCGCCGCGATAATGCCAAGGCCGCCGCCGTTGGAAACAGCAGCGGCCAGTTTACCGTCAGCGATCCAAGCCATACCACCTTGAAACACCGGGTAGTCGATACCCAACATTTCGCAAATTGCCGACTTGATCACGAGCGTTAACCTTTCTTGCTCTGGATGAACTTATCCAGATCGTCGATGGTTTCGACTTTCTGATCCAACTCGATTTCAATGCCGATTTCGTCCTCCAGGTTCATGAGGAGCTCTACTGTGTCAAGAGAATCGATGCCGAGTTCTGAGAACTTGCTCTCCGGCTTTACAGCAGAAACATCGCAGCCGGTGCGTTCCGAAACGATTTTTGCGATAGCGTCAAAGTACATGATCAGTTCCTCCAAAACGTTTTTCGAGCAGTTTCCTGCCAGCTGTCGTTATCTACGATATTGGCCTGCCGTTCCAACAAAGAAACCGTGGCGTTCCTAAATCGTTCCTACCTTGTAGGTAATTTGTGAAGTCGGCCGCTTTTTTCAAAATTCAAGACGTGCTTGTAATTAGAGAACCGCAAAAACCGGCGCAAGACAAAAGGCAGGAGCGCAGCATTCAGGATGCTGTGCAAATGCCGAAGATACTGGCTCGCTTCATAAGAACGTTGGCATTCATAATGAAATCTCGAGGCACGCAGAACGCGCGACGTTGATGGCGCGCGCCGAGCGATAGGGTTTTATTCAAGCGGCATCAGAGGAACACGCCAAAACCAAGATACGGTCGTGTCCTTGGGGCGCACCGTCTGACAGCTCACGCGTGAACGGCCCTTTCTTCCGCTTTTACCCCGCACTATTCCGTTACAACAGGCAGGCCGGCACCAAGCCAGCCGCTCTCTTTCTCCGCATCTCCCATACCGCCGTTGAGATTGTAGGCCTCATAGCCCATCAGGCGGAGAACCGTCATGGTCTGGGAGCCGCTTTGGCCGGTATAGCAGTAGACGATGACGGGCTTATCGGTCGACAGCCCGGAGAGCCCTTCCTGCATGCCTCGGCCAAAGGGGATATTGATGGCGCCCTCGATGTGACCGGCTTCATAATCCTCAGCTTTACGGACGGAAACGATGGTGTACTCATCATTACCCGCCTCGATCAGCTTGCCAAGCTCATCGGCGGGGAAGTTGAAGTTGGCGTGATCGTCGTTCGGGGCGACAGCATAGAAGTTCTGGACAGCTGCAAGAATTTCCGGATCTACCGGATACGCGCCCTCAGGCAGTTCGTTCGCCACGGTCTCGATGTAAGCCTCATGGCCTTCTTCCGCGATGATTCCATTCTTCCAGCCACCTTGGATGTTGGACACCTGCTTGCCTGCAACATTCAGCAGCACGGTAGTCTGGGATCCGGCCTGACCGGTATAGCAATGGACATAGATCTGGATGTCATCCGGAATCTGCTCGACATAATCGCCGACAGTAGCATACGGGATGTTGACTGCGCCGATCAAATGGCCTTCTGCGTAATCCTCTTCCGAGCGGATGTCGATGATCAGCATCTCTTCACCGGCATCCATCTTCTCGAAGAGCTCGGGAACAGAGATCATGTTCTTGTCCTCGGGCAAATCCGCAAGGTAGGATTTTGCTGCAGCGACAACAGGATCCGCATTTTGCACACAGCCCGCAAAAGCGCCGATGGTGAACAGCAGTACCAGTAAAAGAGCGGCGAATTTCCTCATGATCGATTCCCCTTTCATGCCTTCGAGCTCAAATGGTCGGCTGATTTATAACAGGTGCCATCGATGTCCAAATCCTTTAGGTTCAGTGGCTGAAGCCGTTATAGGCGGATCTGTAGTTTCGTCAATTTACTATCCGCTGTATAAGTATAATCTTTTCCAAAAATGCATCTTAGAGAATCAAGGTGGTGTTTCTGCAAGCGTGGTCGGCTGGAAAGCTGAGCGGGTGATATAGGCTATCAAGATGAGGGCCGGATGTTACGAGGCGGCATGGGAGCGTAAAAGGAACTGTCGGAAATGACCTTGGAGGAGTTATGGGAGCTGTTTCCCATATTCCTTGTCGAGCATAACGAAACGTGGAATCGATATTACGATGAAATCGAGGCTCTTCTGAAAGAGGCGCTGTCCGAGTGCCCGATTGAGAGCATCAGCCACATCGGAAGCACGGCCATCTCTGGAATATGGGCAAAGGATATCGTCGATGTGCTGATCGAGGTATCCAAAGGCTCGGATATGGGAAGGACCGCAAAGGCACTCGAGGAGAACGGCTTTATCCTGATGTCGGCTAAGACAGGAAGGGTATCGCTCAATCGCGGATACACGAAAGAGGGATTTGCAGAAAAGGTCTTCCATGTGCATCTTCGCTATGCCGGGGATAACGATGAATTGTACTTCAGGGACTATTTGAACGAGCACCCGCACGTGGCCAAGGAATATGAGGCGCTGAAATTGCGGCTCTGGAAGCAGTTCGAGCATGATCGGGATGCCTATACGCATGCGAAAGCGGAGTTCATAGAGAAGTGGACGTCCGAAGAGAAGAGGATCTATGCGGGAAGGTGTTGGCAGATCCCGGCTTCATGCCCAGAGATACGCCATGATCCCCAGGCCGAAGATATCCCCCATTGCATGAGCAATGAAGAACGGCAGGAGATTCTTATCCTCCGAGCGGCGATAGAGCAGGAAGAGGAATCCTCCGAACAGCAGGCCGATTCCAAGTGCGAACATCATTCCCTGATACGTGTGGAAGCTGATCCGGACCAACAGGGAGAACGGAACAGCCCATTTCACGTGCTGCGGCTTCACCGAAAGGCAGATGCCGAGGAAGTACAGTTCTTCGTAGATCCCGTTGAGCAAAGCGTAGGCCATGGTAGATACTGTCTCATCGCCATAGAAAGCCCCCATGGGCTCTGGGAATGGGAACCCAGAGAACAACGGGAAGGCAAGCAGCGAATAGATGTCGAAGAGCAGCGCGCTCGCAAGGAAGATCAGGATGCCCGAGGCAACGGCCTTCAAGCTGATACGTACAGTCCATACCGTGAAATCGAAGCGGCGCAGCCGCAGGTACAGCAGTGCAAGCAGCAATAACCCTGCCTGCATTGCCAGCGCCCTGTAGTTGTCCGCTGCAGAGAAAGCGAGGTTGTCCTCAGCCGCTGCCGTCCCCTGCACAAGGGCTATGTATGACACGGTGGAGGAATAGATGCTCCCGCCCCATAGGATCACGGTGAGGATGAGGAGATCGAACCATGTGAGATGCTTTGTTTTTTCCTGATTTTCATGGATCAGCGGCAAACCGAAATCCTCCTGCGCTGTTGTCATTGTCGTTGCTTCAGGTGCAATCATCGCATAATCAGGATAATCTTATGCCATACCGCATGGGCGCTGCCCCGCTCTCCATGCTTGGACATGCAACAGCAAAGTAGGCAGCGGCGGACTGAGGCAATGATGGGGAAGCTTGAAAGGAGAACACCGCGCATGATAGCTATCGAGGAGATCCCGATCGCCGATATAGATGAATTTTGGGATGCCCATATCGCATACTTGGTCGGCGACGGCCTGATCTCCGACGATAAGGACATCGCCTATCTCATGGGAAAAGCATATCGTGGCCCTCTCCAAGAGCACATGACCCGCGCTATCGATAAGCAGCATATGGTCTATTTCGTCCGGGACGGCAAGAGGATAGGCGCAGCATCGTTCTGCACGTATCAGAGCGAGGATGGGAAGTGCTTCATCTTGGATTACTGGGTGTTTCCCGAGTGGCGCGGAAATGGGATGGGCCATAGATGCTTCGAAGCGTTGGAGCGCTATACGAAAGCTGATGGGGCAAGCTACTACGAGCTCAACAGCTCGAAAGAAGATTCGATTCGATTCTGGAAGTCCCTCGGTTTTATCGAGAACGGCAAAGACAGATACGGTATGTTGCTGCTGGTGAGAAGATAGGTCCTCCAGAATATACCGAATCCGCCCGAATAGAGTACGATAAGCCCAGCCACAGGCTCCGCGAACACTTGGCTGCCGGATACCGCATGGAGCCGCTGCCCAGCGCCCGTTGCGGCTGATTTGAGGATCTGAGGGTGGGGATATGAGGATAAAGGCCGCAGATATCGTATCGCTGCTGATTTTGATTGCAGCTTACTGCCTGTTCCGCTATCCGCTTTTCCATCTTCATGGAATGAAGCAGTGGCCGCTCGCCCTCGCAATCGCGGGAATCGCGATATCGTGCCTCTCGACATTCCTCAACCGCGCTATCATCTCTATGTCCACTGCGATCGGATATGTTGCGGGCTTTTGCGCAGGGCTTCTTCTCCATAGTCGCGGAGTCGATGCAGGCGGAGGATCGACGGACAACCTATGGATCATCTGGACAGCGGTGATGGCCTGCTTTATCGTTGCGGGGATGCTTATATCCGCCGTGAAAGCCAGGCGGGAAGCATAGATGGGTCGACAACCTCAATGGATCGCTGCTCTCTGAGATTCGGGAGATGATGACAGGGATTCGAAAAAGCGCGCTCTTATCGTCGTGAGGCTGCTTTTCGCAACCGCCGTATGGTTTGCAATACAGAGATCGTACAGCGTGTTCGTGGACCCTTTGCTGGAGGGTACCGCGCCCCAACTGCTGCGCATGGCGCTGGCTTCCATGGTCGTTCCCTACACCATCGGATTGGGCGCATTCTATCTGATCGTCCGCAGCATGGAGAAGAGCGCTCCCTCGGGAGACACGATGGATATAGCTCCGTCTGCAATCGGAAGATACTTTGTGATCCAATCGGGGCTGAGCTTCCCGGTGATCGTGATAACGAACATCGCAACCATGATGCTCGGCGGGCAGGTCACAGGCCTGTCTAGTGGGGAGATCCTCGGCAACCTGCCGTTCTACATCTTCTTGCTCGTCATGTTCAATCCCCTTTTCGAGGAGTTTCTTTTCAGGAAGCTGATTCTGGAGAGGCTTACCGTACTCGGCACAAGATCTGCAATCATCTGCTCGGCAGTTCTCTTCGCCCTTCCACATGCGTTCTCTCTGGGTTTGGCCCAGATGCTGTACACCTTCGTTCTCGGGCTCGTGTGGGGATACGTCACCGTCAAAAGCGGGCAGCTCCTGCCGGCGATCGTGTTGCACTCCCTATCGAATATCTACGGCACGTTCATTCCCATGATCCCGAGGAGCCTGCCGATCGCGAACCTTGCCTTCATGGCCGTATACGCTCTGATAATGCCCGTCGCAGCTATCGTCCTTGCAGTTCGGGAGCATAAGAGGGCCGCATTGCAGAGCATGACGTAATGGTTCCATCGCCGCTATCTATGCGATAAATGCCGTCCGCATCCAATCGTTGAGAAAGGCGATCTGCCCATCGGTGTGGAACCAATGCTCGCCTTTCTCCATTACGGTAAGACCGGCCTTATGGTCATGGACGAAACGGTCCACCGTTTGGCGGGGTACGAGATCATCGTCCCCGCCATAGAGGATCTCCGTAGGAATATCCCACGTTATCGGATGCTCCCTGACAAAGCACAGGTATTCCCACGACAGCGTCTCGCCAAAACCGATGCGTATCTCCTTCTTCTCGCGAAGCCCTGCCTCCGAGATACCCGCTCGGTCCATCATGCCCCGTATGAGCTGCTCCATGTCGAGCACAGGGGATATGAACAGGGCCTTCTCGATATTGCGATCCCACAAGGAGGCCATGGTAAAGTACGCCCCTACGCTATTGGCGATAACATAGAGGCGGTCATACCTCCCACGGATCCTATCGTAGGCGGCTTGTATCTGCTCGCATGCTATCCACGGAAGATCTACCCGATAATCGATTCCAAACATGTCGAAGCCAGGGCAGTTTTTCTTGTACTGCCCCGCCTCCAGATAATCCCCGTTCTTCCCATGAATGTAGAGGGCTGCCTTATCTAAGATATCTCGCTCCAGCGGATTCCTGCGCCCCGATACCCCAACCTCTGTCATAAGCCGTCCACATACTCTTTGGCCTCCTTCAGGCTGAGCCCCGTCTCTTTTTTTACATCGTGGACTGCTTGGATGATATTCCCCTCCCGTTTCAGCTGTAAGACGCGATCCATCGTCTCCGCCGACAGAAAAGATGCCGTATCAACGTCAGTCAGCATCTCGTTCTCTATCAAACGAGAGAGCCTGTCCAACTGTCTTCGCTGTTCGACAAGCTGCTTTTCCAACGCGCCAATGGACGAGATCTGGATGATGCATAAAACCATAATTGAAAGAATGGGTATGTATACCATGTATTCCATGCGTCGGTCCTCCATCTTGCTAAGCCGTATTACCGTTTCGATCAGGACAGCTTTGCGGCTATGTATCTATCCTGACGATATCCGCAAGCTCCTTGTTCCTGTAAACCAAGTCGTCCCGTACAGTGAAGCCTTGCTTCTCCCAAAAAGCATTGCCGCTTTCATTCCGGTCAAAGACCACCAAGGCAACCTTGTTAATGCCGAGAGACCTCAACGCACGCATTGTCTCGTCGACAAGCTTCGAGGCAATACCCTGATGCCTGTGTTCAGGATCGACGGAAGTGTGATAGATGTATCCGCGCCGTCCATCGTGGCCGGCCATGATAACGCCGACAATCCTCCCATCCTCTGCGACAAAACAGCTGTCTGGGTTGCGCGTCAAGAACTTCTCCACTCCCCCACGCGTATCATCCAGGTTATTCAATCCCATGCCCGCGCATGACATCCACAGATCGTATACGCCATCGTAGTCATCGATTGTCATCTTTCTGATACCCAGCATGGACTCAACTCCAAGGACGAGGGCCTTTTCGGGAAAGAGGCGCATACTTATAGTGCATCGCTCATCATCCGATCAGGAAAACATGATACCGGCTGCAAGAGAGAAGGCAAAGTATGACGGGAACGGTTCCGACCTCATCCATCGTATTCATGGCGGTCTCCTGTTTGATCGGATTCGCCATCCCGCTAGGGCTGTTCATCTATTTCCGTAAGAAGAAGGGTGCCGATATCCTCCCGTTCTTCGTCGGCGGCGCGATCATGCTGGTGTTCGCTCTGATTCTGGAGTCGATGGTCCATCGTGTCGTGCTGTCCTCCGATATCGGATCGGTAATCCAGGGCACTATCTGGCTGTACGCTCTGTACGGAGGTGCCATGGCCGGACTCTTCGAGGAGACCGGGAGGTTCATCGCATTCAAAACCGTTCTGAGGAAACGGCAGGACAAGGATGCCAACGCCCTCATGTACGGGGCTGGCCATGGCGGATTCGAAGCCGCCATGCTCCTCGGTATCACCATGATCAACAATCTCGTCTATTCCATGATGATCAACAGCGGAAACGTTGCTGCCTTGACCGAATCGCTCCCTGCTGACCGGATCACGCAGATCGTGATGGCGGTTCAGGAGCTGATCGCGGCTCCGCCATATCAGTTCCTCTTGGGCGGAGCGGAGCGCATCTTTGCCGTGACGATGCAGATCTCTCTGTCCGTGCTGGTCTGGTTCTCGGCGAAGAAACAGGGCAGCCGGCACCTGTACCCGCTGGCGATCCTCATCCATCTCGTAGCGGATGCCTTGCCGATCATGCTTTCCGGCATCGGCATGCCGGTGGTTCTCGTCGAAGCGGTAATCGGGATCATGGCGGTGCTCGTTGCCGTATACGCGAAAAGGGTATGGGATGCCGAGGCATCCGCGTAAGACCCGACTGCAGCGATGCATCCGCCGAGACGGTTCGCCTCCGTCGGTATCAAAGTCGACGTCCCCGGACTATTTCCATATTCCCTGTTGCGTCCCCCTCCGAAAAAGGGTACAAAAGTGTTGGACTTGGGTTAAAGGGGCCCGAGGGTGTTTTGAGAGAGGAATTCATATGAAGGCTTTTGTCAACGAGGATTGCATCGGCTGCGGTCTGTGCGAGGGTGCCTGCCCCGACGTCTTCACGATGGGCGACGATGGTCTGGCCCATGCTATCGAGGAGGACATCCCCGAGGATCTCGAGGGTGACGTCCAAGATGCCGCTGACGGTTGCCCCGTTTCCGCCATCGAGGTCGAGTAGCATCTCCAACATAGTCTAGAATCGAGGGGGTCGGCGCACGTCGGCCCCCTTCTCGTATGTAAGGAAATCCATGATTCTCGCCTCGCAATCACCACGTCGCAAGGAGATCCTCGAACATGCGGGCTTCTCGTTCACGGTGCATGCCGCCGAGATCGATGAGACGCCTCTCGATCATGAGACCCCTCCCCAGATGGTCGAACGCTTAGCGCGCATCAAGGGGCATGCAAGCGTCCCCTTTGCACGCAAGCTGGGAGATGAGCTCATCATCGCGGCAGATACCATCGTCTGGACGCCCGAGCTCGGCATGCTCGGCAAGCCCTCCGATGCGCAGGATGCCCTGCGCATGCTCACGCTCCTCTCCGGCCGAACGCACTTCGTGACCTCGGGTGTGTGCGTCATCCGCATCGAAGGCGCATCTACCCGTGAGCACACCTTCCATGAGACGACCGAAGTGAGCTTCCATGCGCTCGACGATGCGTGGCTCAGGGCCTATGTGGCATCGGGAGAGCCCCTTGACAAAGCAGGGGCATATGCCATCCAAGGTCAGGGCGCCGTCCTCGTCAAATCCATCCGCGGCGATTATGACAACGTGGTGGGCCTGCCGCTCTCCCGCCTCGTCCGCGAGCTCAATGCCGTCTATGACGGTACCCATGATTTCGTTCTCGACGCACTGGGAGGATAAGATGGCGCAGGAGATCACCTCGATTACCCAAATCCCCGGCATCTATGCCGGGCACTGCACGGATGCTGCTGCGGGCACCGGCGTGACCGTCATCGTCTGCCCCACGGGTGCAAGCGGTGGGGTCGATGTGCGGGGAGGAGCCCCTGCCACCCGCGAGACGGACCTCCTGCGCCCCGAGGAGACGGTATCCGTGCTCCATGCGGTCGTCCTATCGGGCGGAAGCGCCTACGGCCTCTCAGCGCCCTGCGGCGTCGCGGAGGAGCTCGAGCGCAGGGGACTCGGTCTCGATGTGGGCGTCGGCGTGGTTCCCATCGTCTCCGGAGCCTGCCTCTTCGATCTCTCGGTAGGAGATGCGAAGGTGCGTCCCACCTCGGTGGATGGTATCGAGGCCACGATGGAGGCCCTCGACAACCCGGATGTTCCCCTCACGCGCGGCAATGTGGGAGCGGGTACCGGTGCCAGCGTGGGCAAGATCGCCGGGCCCGAGCGCAGCATGAAATCTGGTCTCGGCGAGGATGTCCAGTGCTCGGGCGACCTCGTCTGCGGTGCCGTCGCGGCCGTCAACGCGGTGGGGGATATCCTCGACCCCGAGACGCATGAGCCCATCGCCGGCGTCCTCGATGAGGCGGGCAGGCTGGCAGCCACCTCGGCGGAGCTGCTGTGCTCCGCACAGGCGTCGATGCCCCTCTCGCGCCAGAACACCACGATCAGCTGCGTCGTCACCAATGCCAAGCTCACTAAGGCGGAGGCTACCAAGGTCGCCCAGATGTGCTCCGATGCCTATGCGCACGCCATCTCCCCTACCCACACCACCAACGATGGCGATGCCATCTTCGTGATGGCGACGGGAGAGGTGGATAGCATGGTCGATGCGGTGGGCGCGCTCGCGACATGTGCGCTGGAGCGCGCCATCGCCGATGCCGCCCGAAGCGCCCGAAGCGCCTACGGCCTCAAGGCGGCGTGCGACCTGTAAGAGGAGCCCGCTAGTTGAATTTGACGATCTTCTGGACGATGCGGTAAGCGTTGCGGATGAGGCCCGCGCCAAGCTTGCCGGGAAGATTCGTGGCCATGCCGATGACCCCGTGGCGTGCACGGCGGTACATGTGGGGATCGTAGGCCTTGAGCTCCTCCCAGAGCGCATCGAGCTGGTCTGCGGCATCCTCGCGATCCGAGAAACGCGAGAAGACCGAGCAGATGGCCATGATGATGGTGAAGTAGCCCATCATGTAGTCGCAGAGCAGCACGGACTCGACATCATCATAGAGATGGTAGGCGTGCATCATCACGCGGGCCACGCGCCAGTAATGGTCGATGCGGCTGGTCAGGACCTTCTCGTTCACAGACTGATCGTCGCGGCCGATGAAGTAGCGGTAGAGATCGACATCCAGATAGAAGAGCTTCTCGCACTTGGGGAACGGCACGTAGGCGTAGATATTGTCCACGTAGAAGGTATGGGGCGGCATGTCGAGGTTCGCCGCGCGGACGACCTCGGTACGATACGTGATCGCATGCATGAGCAGATACTGCGATTTGTTGAAGCGCTTGATATCATCCCAGCAGAACATGCGGCCGACCGGCAGCTTGTGATGGTACGTGGTCCTATGCTGGGTGTCGTCCTCGACGTGCTCATACACGAAATTGGTTATCACGAGATCGGCCATCTCGCCCGATGATGCAAAGTCGCGGAGCTGTGAGAGAAGTGCGGCAAGCGCGTCCTTGTCCACCCAGTCATCGGAATCGACGTTTTTGAAATACAGCCCGCTCGCATGGGAAAGAGCGTTCATGACTGCGATGCCGTGTCCGCCATTCTCCTGATGGACGGCCTTGATGATAGATGGATACCGCTCCTGCCACGCATCGGCCTTGGCAGGCGTATCGTCATTCTGAGAGCCATCATCGACGATGATGACCTCGAGATCCTCGGCATAGTTCGAGCCCTCGAGAAGCGACATGATGCAGGCATCCATATACTCGGCAGAGTTATAGCAGGGAATGCCCACGCTCAAGATCTTGTTCATCTGTATCACCCTGGATATTCCTAATGTTGTGCGACGATCTCATCTGTCAGGTCAAGCGCCGAGGCGACCACGCCGTCCATGTCGTAATAACGGTATTCGGCGAGCCTCCCCACACAGTGGAAGTTGACAAGCGATGAAACGCGATCGCGATAGCGTTTGTAGAGATCGAGATTCTCGTCCTCGATGATGGCATAATACGGTGTCTGGCCGCTGCCAGGCTCGTAGGCTTTGGAGTACTCGCGCATGATGGTGGTCTTGCCGGGCATGACCTGGCCGGTCATATTCTTGAACTCGGTGATGCGGGTGAAATCCTCGCTCGTGGTGTAGTTGACCGTGCCCACGGGCTGGAAGCGGTCGACGTCGAGGGTCTCGAAGTCCATATCGAGCGTGCGGTACGGCAGGGCCCCGAGATCGAAGGAGAAGAGCTCATCGAGCGGACCCGTGTAGATGATCTCGCCGCCATAGGCGTTTCCGCAGACGGAGACGCTTGTCTCCCCCACCTCGATGATATCGCGCGCATCGACATCCAAGAACACGGAGATGAGATCGTGGTTGAGCATACGCTCGAAAAGATCGGTGTAGCTCACCGCAGGCATGCCTTGGTACGGCGCCGTGGGGAAGTAGCGATCGTCGTCGCCCACGAAAACAGGGACACGGCCCGTGATGGATGGATCGATCTGGTCGGGCGTCTTGCCCCACTGCTTCATGGTGTAATACAGGAAGACGTTCTCATACACGAAGTCGGCGACCTCGGTGAGGTCTGCGTCGTTCTGCTCGCGCAGCTCCATGATGGGAACCTTCTTGTTCTCGCCAAAGGTCAGGACGAGCTTTCGGTAGAGCTCTTCGCCCTTCTCCTCTCCGAAGGCAAGCTTGAGGGATGCATGGTTGAAGGGCACGGGCATGAGCGTGCCCTTGACGTTGGCGAGCACCTTGTGCTGATAGGGGGTCCACTCCGTGAAGCGCGTGAGGAACTGGTGCACGCGCTCGTTGGTGGTGTGGTAGATATGCGGGCCATACTGGTGGATGAGGATTCCGGCCTCGTCATGGCAATCGTAGGCATTGCCGGCGATATGGTTCCTGCGCTCGAGGACGCAGACCTTAAAGCCGCAGGCCTCTGCGAGGCGGCGTGCGCATACGGCACCGGCATAACCGGCGCCGACGACGATGACATCGTACGCATCGGGAGAGAAGGTCTCGGTAAGACCGCTTTGAATGCCCATTGACGTGTCCCCTTTTCGAAAAAGCGAGCCTATTGAGCAGAAACGATTCTATCACTCGACATTATAATGGTAGGTGTTTCGAAATCGGCTCGGAGCGATTCCATGGTACTCGGCCTCCGAGTCCATGAATTGCACAGGAAACCCGTTTATTGGAGGACAGCATGAGCGACTTTCTAGACAGGATGAAAGCACAGGCCAGGGCGGACCTCAAGACCATCGTGCTACCCGAGGGCGAGGATCAGCGCACCATCGATGCCGCCAAGCAGGTTATCGACGAAGGCCTTGCCAAGCTCATCATCATCGGCGATCCCGCCAAGATCGACCTCCCCGACGTCACCGTCGTCGTTCCCACCACCTCCGATAAACGCCAAGCATATGCCGATGCCTTCTATGAGCTGCGCAAGGCCAAGGGCGTCACGCCTGAGCAAGCGTACGAGCAGATGGCCGACGCCACGTACTACGCTACTATGATGGTCAAGATGGGCGACGCGGACGGCCTCGTCTCCGGAGCCTGCCACTCCACCGCCACCACCTTGCGCCCGGCGCTCCAGATCCTGAAGACCGCACCCGGCACCAAGCTCGTCTCGGCGTTTTTCATCATGTGCGACCCCATCACCGAGTACGGTCAGGAGGGAACGCTCATCTTCGCCGATTGCGGCCTCAACATAGAACCCGATGCCGACGACCTTTCCGAGATCGCCATCGCGTCCGCTGCATCATGGGAATTCTTCATGAACAGCGAGCCTCGCGTGGCCATGCTCTCCTACTCAACCATGGGCTCCGCCAAGGGCGTGACCGCCACCAAGGTCCAAGAGGCAACGCGCATCGCCCGCGAGAAGGCGCCCGAGCTCGCCCTCGATGGCGACCTCCAGGTCGACGCCGCGATCGTCCAGAGCGTCGCCGACCTGAAGGCTCCCGGCTCCCCCGTCGCGGGCAGGGCCAACGTGCTCGTCTTCCCCAACCTCGAGGCAGGCAATATCGGCTACAAGCTGGTGGAGCGTTTCGCGAACGCCGATGCGTACGGCCCGATTCTCCAGGGCATCTCCAAGCCCGTCAACGATCTTTCGCGCGGCTGCTCCACAGAGGATATCGTGGGCGTCATCGCCATCACCGCTGTCCAGGCCCAGCTGGCAAAATAACCGAACAGGGGTGAATAGGAGGCGCTTCCCTTCTATTCACCCTGCATCCCCACCACGCGCCTACACGAACATCCCAACCAAAACACGATCATCCCGCAGGTGTTCATGAACATCCCGGGGATGATCGTGCGAGAACCGGGATGTTCGTAATCGCGGTTGGATCTACGGGGAGTTTCCCCTTGTATTCGATCTTCTTGTCTCTTACGCTAGCGGTTTGGGGCCGGCTGCGCGGATGGCGGGATCCATGCCCGGATGGCGCTTCTCGGCGTTCTCCTCGAACATGCGGGCCAGCTCATCGGCTGCCTTATCGTAGGCATCGCCGTCCGCCCACGTGCCCTTGGGGTCGAGCAGGTTGGAGGGCACGCCGGGGCATGCGAGCGGAACGCTCACGCCGAAGCGCTTATCAAAGACGAAGTCGCCGTCATCGATCAGGCCGGATTGCGCCGCCTCGACCATCTTGCGGGTGTACTTGAGCTTGATGCGCTCGCCCACCCCATAGGGACCGCCCGTCCAGCCCGTGTTGATGAGGTAGACGCGCGTGCCGCTGTGCTTGATGCGCTCGCCCAGCATGCGGGCGTAGACGTTGGGGTCGAGCGGCATGAAGGGCTCGCCGAAGAGCGCGGAGAACGTGGGGGTGGGCTCGGTGATGCCGCGCTCGGTGCCGGCGACCTTGGAGGTGAAGCCCGTGATGAAATGGTACATGGCGGACCGCTCGTCGAGCTCGGAGATGGGCGGGAGCACGCCGAAGGCGTCGGCCGTCAGGAAGATGATGACGTCGGGGATACGGCGGGCGACGCCCCTGGTGATGGCGTTGGGGATGAACTCGACCGGGTACGCCACGCGGCCGTTCTCGGTGATGGACTCGTCGAAATAGTCGGCAACGCGGGTGTCGGGGTCGATGACCACGTTCTCGCAGATGGATCCGAACCGGATGGCGTTGAAGATCTGCGGCTCCGTCTCGGGCGTGATGCGGATGGTCTTGGCGTAGCAGCCGCCCTCGATGTTGAAGACGCTGTCGTCTGACCAGCCGTGCTCGTCGTCGCCGATCAGCATGCGGCCCTCGTCGGCGGAGAGCGTGGTCTTCCCGGTGCCGGAGAGGCCGAAGAAGACCGTGGTGCCGTGGCTGAGGGGGTTCATGTTGCACGAGCAGTGCATGGGCAGGACGTTGTTCTCGATGGGCAGCAGGTAGTTCATGACCGAGAAGATCGACTTCTTGATCTCGCCCGAGTACTGGGTGCCGACGACGAGGATCGTGTGCTCCTGGAAGTTGATGAGGACGCCCGCCTCGGATGCGGTGCCGTGAACCTCGGGATCGAGCTTGAGATGCGGGGCGGCCATGACCACGAAATCAGCCACGCCGAAGTTCTCGAGCTCCCAAGCCGTGGGGCGCACGAGCAGCTGCTCCACGAAGAGGGCTTGGCTGGCGAGCTCGCATATGGCGAGGACCTTGCGGGAATAGCGGCGATCGGCGCCCGCGAGCGCATGGACCATATAGACGCGCCGCTCGGAGAGATAGGAGACGACCTCGGCATGGATCTTCTCGTACTGCTCGATCGAGATGGGCACGTTGACCGAGCCCCACGCGATATTGTCGTGCACGTCGGGCGTATCGACGATGAAACGGTCCTTGGGCGAGCGGCCCGTGTATTCCCCGGTGCTGACCGCAAGGCAGCCGGTGCTGGTGAGCGTCCCCTCGCCGCGTGCGACCGCCATCTCCACGAGCACGGCGGGAGATGCGTCGACGGTGGTCTTGGAATCCGTGTGGGCGATTCCATACTGGGCGAGTTCTTCGTTAACCATAGTTGCCTCCTTGATTCTGTCCCGACCAATCGTATAGGCAACCATCGCTCCGATGGGGAAAATTAACATTGGGACGGCCTGCGTTAACCATAGATTCATCCTCCAGGCAAATTGCTATAGTACAGGGATAGGATGCAGGAGAGGCGGTTCCCATGGATCTGCGCATGCGGCACGGCACGTACGGCGATGTCGCTGCGGCGCTCGAGATCATAGACGACGCGCGCCGTTTCATGCGCGCCGGCGGCAACACGGTGCAATGGGTCGATGGCTACCCCTCGCTCGATGACGTCCTCTCAGACATAGGACACGATGCGCTCATGGTCTGCGAGGATGCCGAGACGGGCGAGATCGTCGCCACCTTCTGCATGCAGACCTGGCCCGAGCACAGCTATGCGGAGATCTTCGACGGTGCCTGGGTCGACCAGATGCCCTACGGCACGATCCACAGGCTCGCCTCGAAATACCGCAGGCGGGGTATCGGGATGCACTGCCTTAGATGGGCGCAGGAGCATTTCGGTTGCCTACGCGCCGATACGCACGCTGACAACGAAGCTATGCAGGCGCTCCTCGAGCGGGCAGGCTTCGCGCGCTGCGGCACCGTCTACATGGACGATAGCACGCCGCGCATCGCCTACCACTGGAAACGCGGCTCTGCGGCCCCTAGCACGCAGGCGCTTAGAACGGCATGATCGAGAAGGAATAGCGCTTCTTCTCGCCCGGTTCCGCAAACTGCATGTTGCGCTTATGCTCGAAGACATCGTCCTCGTCGAAACGGGTCGCGATGCCCGCCCACGGCTCGATTGCCACGAACGGAGCATCCGAGGGCGACCAGATGCCGAGAAACGCAAGGCCCGGAAAGTCCAGCCTGACGCCATGACCCTGAGGACCCACCAGCGATATCGTGCCGTCAGGCACATCCTCGAGCACGCAGGTGTCGTGTTCGAAGAGGTCGCGCGAGAGCGGAAGCGTGTCGGAATCGTCGACGAGCTGTGTGGAGTTGGCATAATCGATAAGACCGCTGTCCTTGTCCACCCAAGGCGTCGCATAGGTCCACGGGCGGGAGAATTTGAGCACGTGATCTTCGAACGAACCCTTGAAGCCGGGAATCGGCACGTTGAAGGCGGGGTGTCCGCCTACGGCGAAGGGCATGACCGCGACTCCGGTGTTCTCGACCTCGAAGGTCTGCACGAGGCCATCGTCGACGAGCCGGTACAGCATCCTGAGCGCGAAGGGATAGGGGTAGCGATCGAGCATCTCCTCGTTGGCAAGGAGCTCGAAGACGACCTCGTTCTCGCTCTGCGAGAGGACCACGTGGTCGTAGAGACGGGCGAGGCCGTGGCGCTTGAGCTCGATGGGGCCCTGACCGCTCACGGCCCTATCCGCGCGCAGCGTTCCCACGATGGGAAACAGGATGGGCGCCTGGCCGCCCCACCAAGTGGGATCGCCCTGCCAGAGGTACTCGTGGCCGCCGCGCTTCAGGCTCACAAGCTGGGCACCATGGCTCTCGACGGTCGCTTCGAGATCGCCTTTGCGGATGGTGTGGCGCGACATATCCCTCCCCTTCCCTAGAAAACGGGGACGGCCCAGCGCTTTGCCGAGGAACCGTCCCCGTATGCATGCGATGTATCTTCTAGCCGAGCAGCTCGGCGACATCGAGGGCGATCATGTACTCCTCGTTAGTGGGGACGACGAGCACCTTGATCGCGCTCTTCGGCGTGCTGATGATGCGGATGTCATCGGATCGGATAGCGTTGAGATCAGGATCGAGCTCGACGCCCATCCACGCGAGCTTCTTGGCGACCTCGGCGCGCATACGGGAGGAATTCTCACCGATGCCAGCGGAGTACGCGATGGTGTCGATGCCCTCGTTGGCCTGAGCCATTTCCATGATGAGCTGGGCGGTGCGATACGCGAACATCTCGATGGCCATCTGGGCGTGCTCATTGCCCTCATCGGCTGCTTGCTCGATGTCGCGCGAATCGGAGCTGATGCCCGAGACGGCGAGAAGACCGGACTGCTTGTTCATCATCGTGTCGACCTCATCGACCGTGTAGCCGCCCACACGCTGGAGATAGAACACGGTGGCAGGATCGATGGTGCCGCAGCGGGTGCCCATGATGAGGCCGTCGAGCGGCGTGAGACCCATAGTGGTGTCCATGTTCTTGCCGTCGGCGATGGCGCAGAGCGAGGCCCCGGACCCGAGATGGCAGCTCACGAGCTTGTGAACACCGTCGCCGAGGAACTGCTTGGTGGCACGCCAGATATAGCGGTGGCTGGTACCGTGGGCACCGTACTTGCGGATGTGGAGCTTGTCGACCACGTCACGCGGCAGGGCATAGCGATGCGCACGTTCGGGCATGGCATAGTGGAAAGAGGTGTCGGCTACGATGACGTTGCCTTTGTTGGGGAAGAGCTCGCGGCAAACCTCTATCGCATCCGCCTCCGCATAGTTGTGGAGCGGTGCCAACGGCGCGACCTCGCGGACCCAGCCGAGGCTCTCATCGGTGACGATCTTGGACTCGGGGAAGTACCAGCCGCCCTGAACAACGCGGTGGCCGATGCCGATGAAGTCCTTGCCGGTGGCGTCGATGATGTCGATGACGTACGTCATGGCGACCCTGTGGTCGGGCAGGTCGGCATCGATTTTCTGCTTGCCCTCGACAGCGATCGACTCATAGCCCACGAACGACCCATCGATGCCGATGCGCTCGCAATTGCCCTTGGCGTAGACCTTGCGCGTATCGACATCCAGAAGCTGGAACTTAAGCGAGGACGAGCCTGCATTGATCACCAAAACGTTCATGGGACTCCTTCGTGTCTGCGGGTACCTGCCAACCCCTTAATCATACCGCTATCTCTGCGCGATAAGGCCCTCGCCGAGCGAAGCACCTCCAAGAATATGCATGTGGAGGTGCTGAACCGTCTGGCCCGCATCGGAACCGGTGTTCATGATGCAGCGGAAGCCCGTGGATGCGATGCCGGTCTTCTCCGCGACGGCCTGGGCGGCTGCGACCATGGACGCGAGCACCTCGGCGGGAACGCCATCGACGATGTTGTCGAAATGCCGCTTGGGAACAACCAGCACATGGACGGGAGCTTGGGGATGAAGATCCTCGAAGGCCACGACCTGATCGTCCTCGTACAAAAACTCGGTGCCGAACGCGCCGCGCGCGATGGTGCAGAACAGGCATTCTTCCATGGCGATCCCCTCTCTACTCTGCCGGACTGTCTTCTGCAGGCGTGCCATCCTCGAGGAGCTTGCGCACTTTCTGCTCGGCTTCGGCGATGCGGGCTTTCAGGCTCTTCAGGAGCGCAACGCCCCGCGTGTAGGTCTCGAGCGAATCCTCGAGCTCGAGATCGCCCGTCTCGAGCGAGCGCACGATCTGCTCGAGCTCGACCGAGGCCTCCTTGAAGCTCATCTGCTCGATGTCTTCGGCCCGATTCTCATTCATGGTCGATTCCCTCCTCTTGGATACCGGTAACCTTGGTTCGGATGCTGCCATCGGAAAGCTGGATGGTGAGCGCATCGCCGGCCTCGACCTGCCCGCAGGACGAGACGACCCGCCCCTCCTCGGCCCGGACGATGGCGTATCCGCGCTCGAGCACGGAAAGCGGCGAGAGTGCAGAGAGCGCCGCCGCAAGGCGATCGAGAAGCGCGGCAGGTGCTTGACAGATACGCTGCGCCCTCGCATCGAGGCGCATGGACAGGAGCTTCAAGCGGCTCGTGTATTGGTCGATGAGATGGAGCGGCGCGGAAAAGAGGCGCTCCTCGGCACGCGAGAGATCGCGGCGGCGCTCGTCGAGGAGCGCATAGGGGCTCGTGAGGCACGGTCGGGATGCAAGCGCCTGAAGTGCCTGGGATTTGGCAGCGAGCAGCCCGTGCATGGAGTGCTCGAGACGGCGCGATCGGCCGTTCAAGCTGTCCTCGATCTCCGAGATGCTCGGTGCGATCATCTCCGCAGCTGCAGTGGGCGTGGAGGCGCGAAGATCGCTCACCATATCGGCGATCGAGGTATCGGGTTCATGCCCGATACCGGTGACGACGGGCACGGGACATGCGGCGATGGCACGGGCCACCTGCTCGTCGTTGAAGCACATGAGATCTTCGAACGAGCCTCCGCCGCGTACGAGCAGGATCGCATCGGGCTGCGCCTTCGCGGCGATGGCAAGCGCGCGGACGATGGAAGCGGGGGCCTCCCCACCCTGCACTGCGCATTCGATCGTATCGATGAGCACGAGGGGGTTTCTGCGGGCAAGGGTCCGCTCGACATCGTGCAGGACGCTTCCCGAATAGGACGTGCACACGACGATATGCTCGCAGAATCTGGGAACCTTGCGCTTGCGCTCCGGATCCATGAGGCCCTCGGCGGCGAGCTTCTTCGCGAGCAGGGCGACCTGCTGGCGCAGCTGCCCCTCCCCCGCTATCTCGGCGTGCCGGATGATGAAGGACATCTTGCCGGAACCCTTGTACACGTCGAAGGAACCGTACATGACGAGCTGCTGGCCGTCTTCGAGCTTAAAGCCGAGGTTTCTGTATCCGGAGCTCCAGATGGTGGCCGCAATCGTGGCCTCCTCGTCCTTGACCTCGAAATAGCAGTGTCCCGAGCGCCAGTTGGGTCCTTTGAAGCCGCTCACCTCGCCAACCACGCAGATGGTGCCGATTTCTTTGAGGGAACGGTTCGCCAACGCGATGGCTTGGGAGACGGAGAGGGCCTGTCCCTGTGTCCGGAGCCCGTCCATCAGCGCCTGCGCGTCCTGCTCGTGAGGTACAGGAGCTGGAGAACCGACATGAGCGCGGCGGCGACATAGGTGAGCGCGGCGGCGGTAAGGACCTCCTTGGCACCCTTCTGGTCGATTTCATGGCCTTCCTCGCTGAGGTAGACCAGCGCGCGGCGCGAGGCATCGAACTCGACGGGGAGGGTAACCAGCTGGAAGAGCACGGATGCAGCGAAGAGGATGAGCGCGAGCTGCACGAGACCCGTTAGCTGCAGCATGATGCCGGCGAAGAAGACGAGCGACCACGTGCCCTGGGTGAGGTTCACCACGGGAACGAGGGCGGTGCGGATCTGAACGGGAGAATAGTGCTGCGCGTGCTGGATGGCATGGCCCGCCTCATGGCAGGCAACGGCAACAGAGGCGACCGACCCGCCGTAGCTGTTGTCTTCGGAGAGGTGCAGCGTGTTATCGCGCGGATCGTAGTGATCGGTGAGCGTGCCGTCGATGCGTGCGAATCCCACGTCCGACACGCCAGCGTGTGCGAGCATGTTCTTGGCGACATCGGCACCGGTGCCCCCGAAAGAGGCGTCGACCGCCGACCATTTGCTGTAAGCGCGCCTGATATAGGCCTGGGTGATGGCGCCCAGCACCGTGGCGATCAGGGCTATGAGCAGATATCCCATATCGTAGCCACCGTAATAGTACATCGTGATCCCTTCATCCAAGCATCTGCCTACGTCGCGCGGGGCAGGCGTAGGAAACCTGCTCTCGTTATACCCATTAAAGCAACTCTATTGTATTCCCCTTCACGGTGAGTCCAACCTCGCCGGAAAGAAGCTTCTCGAAGTACTGTCCCGCCACATCGTAGCGCCACGAGGTGAGAAGACGCGAGGTCTTCTTGGAGTGGATGAATTCGAGCAAATCATCGCGGGTGGCGATGACCTGGGTGGCGACACCCGTGCGTGCGGAGATGATGCGCAGGAGGGCGTACATGAGATCGATGATGCTCTCCTGATCCTGCGTTGGGCGGTCATGGTGCTCGAGCTTGGGGAGATCCTCGGGCGAGAGCGCCAGCCCCGTCTCAACCGCCGCGACGATGGCTGCGGCATCGCGCGAGGAGAGCTGCTCGGTCTGGCGGATGCGGCGCAGCGACGCCTCGTTCGTGGGCAGGCGCTTGCAGATCTCGATGCACACCTCGTCGGAAAGCACCCACTTGCGCGGGATATCGCGCTTCGCGGCAAGCGTGTCGCGCCATGAGCAGACCTCGCGGGCGACTCCGAGCTGACGTCGGGTGAGCGAGGTCACGCGTTTGAGCCTCATGTAGGCCGAGCGCGGGTCGCGCACGCAAGTCGCGCCTTCGAAAAGATGCTCCATCTCGGGAAGGACCCAGGAGAGGCGGTCTTGCTCGATGAGCGTGGAGATCATGGAGTCATAGATGGCGGGAAGGTAGCGAACATCATCCTCGGCATACGAGAGCTGCTCCGCGTCGAGGGGTCGCTGCGACCAGTCGGTCAGAGCCTCGGCCTTGGGCAGGTGCACGTGGGAGAAGGCCTCGACGAGGGACCCGTAGCTCACCTGCTGGCGCATGCCCAGAAACGAGGCCGCCACCTGGGTATCGAAGAGCGGTTCGCATCCACATCCCAGCACATGGTGGAGCACCTCGAGATCCTGTGTGCAGGCATGGAAGACCTTGGTGATGGCATCGTCCTCGAGAAGGGCGCGCACGGGAGCGAGGTCGCGGATGGCGAACGGGTCTATTGCGGCGACCTCCTCATGGGTGCCGAGCTGGATGAGGCAGAGTTTGGGGAAGAAGCTCTTCTCGCGGAGGAACTCGGTATCGACGGCAAGAACGTGGGATGAGGCCGCCCGCTCGCAGAAAGCGCGGAGTGTCTGCTTGTCTTGGATGTACAACCTGAAATCTCCAATGCCCGGTTTCACATTTAGCGATACCATCTTAAGGTAAACGTTGTCCTTTCGTGCGAGGAAGGCATATGCGCAGCCTTATTATCCATAATCCGAAATCGGGTTTCGGGTCCGATGCCATCTTCGAGTTCGAACGCATGCTCATCGGCCCCGGTGATGAGTGCTGCCTGCGCATCCTCAGCCCGGACGAATCGGGAGCCGATGCGCTCTTCGACGCCGAGGACTACGATGTATGCGTGCTCTCGGGCGGCGACGGGACGGTCTCGAACATGCTCCACGCCCTCGCATACCGCGATGTCACGGCCTGCGTCTTTCCATCGGGCACGGCGAATCTGCTCTACAGCAACATCGGCAACGCCTTCGAGCCCGCTGCGCTGGCCCGTGCATGCAGGACGGGTACGACGGCCCTCCTCGACCTCGGCGAGATCAGCTGGTTGGACGAGCAGGGTGCCGAGCGCACGCGCGGCTTCTCGCTCATAAGCGGCATGGGCTACGACGCCCAGCTCATGCGTGCAGCGCTTCCCAACAAGCAGTCGATGGGCCAGGCGGCCTATTTTGCCGCCGTGTTTGCGCACCCCCATGTCTCTGTCGTCGACTTCCAAGTCACCATAGACGGCATCCGCCGTAACCATCAGGGCATATCCTGCCTTGTTGCAGATACCGCAACCATGCAGGGCGATATCGCCCTCGTGCCCGATTGCAGGCTCGACGATGGGCTTCTCGATTGCATCGTCCTTGAAGCCGAGAACTTCGGCGAGTTGGTCCGACCGATCTTCGCGGGTCTTCTCGACAGAAGCGGGCGGCGTATCGGGAGGCCGACCTTCTCGCATAAGAGGGGTGCAGAGATCGAGGTCACCTCGTCAGAACCCGCGCCGCTCGAGATAGACGGCGATGTGGTCGAGGGCCTTGTGACGGGATACCGGGCCCGCATCCTCAAGCAGGCCATACGCGTGATCGTAGACGGGGCGAGCCCCTATTATCCCAACAGCGAGACAGCGTAGCTCAAGCACGCATAGGCAAGCATGCCCGCCACGGCGGACCACACGAGCGATTTGCTCTTCTGCGCGACCGGAACGACGATGAGGACCGCCGCAATCGGGACGAGGCCCCTGGCAGGATCGCGCGCCCAGAGGTCGAGTTGCAGGATATCGCTCGCGACGAGCGCCGAGAAAGCGGCGACCGGGATGAGGCCGAGGGCGGCACGCACCTTGGGCGGCAGGTCGCGGTGCTTAAGGACGAGCAGGGGCACCACGCGGAAGATGAGCATGGGCACGAGCAGCAGGATGTAGAGGAACCAGAAGCTATGCACCTGCATGGCTTGCGACCTCCTCGAAGACGAGGCCGGCAACGATACCCGCAAGGGCTCCCGCGAAGACGGCGATGCCACCCATGCCCACAAGCTTGAGCAGGGCTACCGCGATGAAGGAGACGGTGCAGACAACTACCGCCGTTGTGCCCGCGAGCTGGCTCACAAGCAGGCATGCGAAGATCGAGGTCATGCCGAAGGACATCACATCGAGCGGCAGGTCGACCGCAGCGCCCAGCGCGGAGCCGAGGGCATTGGACGTGGCCCACGAGAGCATCGAGAAGATGTTCACGAGCGTGGCCTTGCGCTCATCCCATGCCCCATCCGAGCTGTAGCGTTCCATGTTGACGCCGAAGGACTCGTCGGTCACCGTGGCTGCGAACAGGACGGAGAGGCGCTTGCGCACGGAGGCGAAGAACGGCGAGAAGGCAGCGGAGTAGAGCATCTGGCGCGATGAGACGAGACCGATGGAGAGGGCGATCGAGGCGAGCGGCGTGCCCGCAAGGATCAAAGGCGACATCATGAACTGGCCCGCACCCGAATAGAAGGTGCAGGAGATGAAGAAGGCGAAAAACGGGCCGATGCCGATCTCGTTTTCCATAACCCCGCAGGGAATGCCGA
The DNA here is from genome assembly GCA_029546925.1 of Actinomycetes bacterium. Classification (GTDB taxonomy): domain Bacteria; phylum Actinomycetota; class Coriobacteriia; order Coriobacteriales; family Atopobiaceae; genus RUG721. The sequence goes on along the minus strand of JAKPQM010000048.1, from coordinate 1,198 downwards.
TGGCGACATAGCCCAACATGATGGGAAAGGCCGCTTTCAGGGCTTCTTGTATGTCTTTGCGCGTGCTCATAGGTTTGGATTCTAGCTTTGCGCTACGATAAGGAGCCGAGAATTTAAGATGCCGACATAAAGAGGTCCCATGTACTCCTTCACGAGCACCGTGCGCTTCAGCGAATGCGACGAGACGAGCACCTTGGCCTTGGTGCCCCTCATCAACTACCTGCAGGATTGTTCCGCCTTCCACACGGAGAGCTTGGGCGTGGGCATCGAGTTCCAGCGCGAGCGCGGCTTCGCGTGGGCCATCACCTCGTGGCGCATCGAGATCCATGCGCTGCCCAAGCTCTGCGATCCCATACGCATCGAAACCTACTGCTACGAGATAAAGCACACGCACGCGATGCGTAACTACGCGCTTCTTGCCGAGGACGGCACCGTCCTCGTCGCGGCAGATGCCCGATACGTTGTGTTCGACCGCGAGGACGGCAAGCTCATGCGCATCCCCGAAAGCGAGCATATCTACCTCGAAGAACGCCCGCGCCTCGCGATGGGCCCCCTCGAGAAGAAGATCCTCCTTCCCGGCGACTACGCCGCATGCGAGCCCATCACGATCGGAAAGCACCATCTCGATTACAACGACCATGTCAACAACGCGCAGTACGTGCTCATGGCGCTCGAGGCAGCATCGGCCTTGGCCGAGATCGGGATGCCTGCCGCCTTGGATGTCCAGTATCGCAAGATGGCCTTCTTGGGAGATACGGTGATCCCGCATGTCCGCATCGACGGGCCGCTCATCTGCGTCGACCTTGCCTCCGAGGACGGCTCGAGCTACGCCATCGTCCGTCTCGCATGCGTACAGGGAGCCTGACCATGGCCCGCGAACGCATCATCCGCGCCATCGTCTACTGCGACGGGAAAGTGCTCGCCATCAGGCACGATAGCGCCTGCGACGAGGCAGGCTGGGCATTCCCCGGCGGCGCGGTTGAGAAGGGAGAGACGCCTGAGGAAGCCTGCCGGCGCAGGCTCTCCGAGGAGCAGGGCATCGGGCTCCAGGTACTCTGGCACCTCGACACCCTCGAGATCGATCTCCCCGATCGCCTTCTCTCCCTAGACGCCTTCGTCGCCCCGCTCGAGGGGGCCTGTGCGTATGTTCCCGATGATGAAAGCCACCGCTGGCTCTCTCAGGACCGGCTGCTCGAGG
>JAKPQM010000093.1 GCA_029546925.1 Actinomycetes bacterium | reverse complement strand
CGGAAGTCCTGAGCGCCTATGCCACGGCTTTGCGGGAGGCAGGCGTCGTCATCACGGCAGGCACCGAGCACAACACGCGCGACAGAATCCCACTTGCACCCCGATGTCTCAAGGGCGCGGCGGTGCCCGAAGGCGTGGCCGATATGTTCTGGGAAGGTGCATGCGTGGTTGCCGCGCATGCGTACCGAGTCGCCCGAGGGGAGGCCGGATTCGTGGACTCCGACGGGCTTCCCTGCCCGGGATTTCCCGACGCCGAGGCGCGCATTCAAGCTTTCCGCCGGCTTGGCGAGACCGTCATCGGCGCATACCTTCGCCTTGCCGCTTCGAGCTAACACGTCGTATAATGATTGATGTCGTGTTGCGATAGGGAGGTACGGAGCGAACCATGAAGACTCTGGAAGCCCTACTTGCCGAGCATCCGCTGTTCCATGATCTCGATGCGGATACGCTGGCGATTCTGGCGGCCTGCGCCTCCGACGTTCACTTTCCGGCAGGTCACGTTATCTTTCGAGAGGGCGAGGATGCCCACCGCTTCTATGTCATACGAGAAGGCACTGTCGCGCTGGAGGCCTTCCATCTTGAACTGGGCAGCATAGTGCTGCAGACGCTGGATCCAGGGCAGGTCCTTGGCTGGTCATGGCTCGTGCCCCCCTACAAATGGCATTTCGACGCGCGGTGCCTCACCGACGTCAGGGCTTTCGCTCTGGATGGGGCCGTCTTGCGCAACAAGTGCATGGAGGAGCCCCGCCTCGGATACGAACTCCTCAAACGGTTTGCCATGCTTCTGGAGCAGCGGCTGCAAGCCACCCGGCGTCAGTTGTTCGAAGCGCAGTCGCGAGCGGTTTGACAAGAAGTGCGTCGCCGTAGACGCTCGTCCCCACGCGACGAGCGTCGGCAGCAAAAACTGAACCGATAGAGCGGGAGAGCTATTATGCGCCACGCGATGATCATGGCGGGAGGGTGCGGCACACGTCTGTGGCCCATGAGCAGGCGTGGCAAGCCGAAACAGCTCATCCCGTTCCTCGATGGACGGACGCTCCTCCAGATGGCATGGGAGCGGCTGGAGGGCCTGCTGCCCCCCGAGCGGATCTATGTCTGTGCGTCCGAGGACCATCGGCGTGTCATCCTCGACTCTTTGGCGGCGCTGCCGCCTGACAATCTAATCGGCGAGCCCGTGGGAATGGACACACTCAACGCCGTTGCGCTTAGCTCCATCGTTGTGGGAATGCGCGATCCCGACGCCGTGCTCGCCGTGGTCACGGGCGACCATATCATCGGTCCGCGAGACCGATTTCAAGCCTACGTTGCCCACAGTTTCGAGCTCGTCGAGCAAGATCCGCGTGCCCTCGTCACTTTC
>JAKPQM010000020.1 GCA_029546925.1 Actinomycetes bacterium | reverse complement strand
GGTGAGCTTGACGTTTCCAGGCTCGCTCATGACCAATGCTTGCATGATGCCTCCGTTCTGGGCTTCTTATCCGACCGCTACACGAGAATCCCGGTGAGGCCGCCGATGATGCCGATGGCGATGATCAGGCCGATGATCTTAAGGGATGACCAGCGCTTCTTGAGCAGCCAATAGATGAGCATGGTGGTTGCAAGCGGCAGGATGCTCGGCATGACCATGTCGAAGAACCCGGTCTGCAGGTTGAACACGGATCCGGCTGAGGCGATCTCCACGCCGCAGGACACCTTCACATAGTTCACGATGAGACCGCCCATAACCATGCAGCCCATGATCGAAGCGCCCTTGAGGATCTTATTGAGCGTTCCCTTCTCAAGGAAGTCGAGCACTGCGTTGCTGCCCGCGTTGTAGCCGAACATGAAGTTCGCATAGGAGATAGCGTAGGCGGCGGCGCAGATGACGACTGCATAGATGATCGCTCCCCAGATGTTGCCGCCACCCATGGAGGTGAGGTCGATGCAGATACCGAGCAGGATGGGGATGACGACACCCTGCCAGATGGTATCGCCTACACCCGCAAGCGGTCCCATGAGGGAGGTCTTGATGTTGGTGATGAACTCATTCGGAATGTCGACGCCCTGGGCCTTCTCCTCCTCCATCGCGGCAACCATGCCGAGGATGCAGGAACCCGCCTCGATATGGACGTTGAAGAACTCGATCTCGCGGCGCATGAGATCTTTGCGCTTCTCCGGGTCATTGGGATACAGGAAGTCAACGAGCGCGGAGAAGAAGTGCGCTACGACCTGACCCATCATGCGCTCGTAGTTGTAACAGGTCTGAGGGAAGGTCTCCCAGATGAGCCATGCCTTGGTGAGCGCACTCTTAGGGATAAGACCGCCCTCGCGCGCCATCTTGCTCTTGTCTGCCATCAGAACTCCTCCTCATCCTCTTCTGCTGCAGGCGTTGCCGCAGCGTCTTCACTGCTCGACGAAAGCTGCACGTACACGATGGCGGTGAGCAGGGCGATGACACCCAGCGGAAGCAGACCGAGGCCCGTGTACACCGCAAGCACGAAGCCCACGAACAGAAATACGGTCGCCTCACCCTTGAAGATATACGTGAGCGTGATTGCAATACCCAAGGCGGGCATCATGCCGCCGATGACTTGGAACACGTTCAGGATAGGCCCGCTCATGAAGTCGATGAACGACTGGATGTAGGAGGCACCGAAATATGCCGCGAGGGTACAGGGGATAACCGTGATAACCGCAGCGAAGATCTGCGGATAGAGCACGTTGGCGCGCCAAATCTTATGGTGCTCGCCCTTCTCGATATAGTTATCCGCCATGTGGACGAAGACCGAGTCGAAGGTCATGCGCAGATACCATACGATGGTGCCGAGGAGGCCGATGGGAACGGACAGCGCTAGCGCGGTCCCGGAATCGAGCCCGCCTACGATGGCGTAGGCTGTTCCGAGGATGCCGGCAAGCGCCATATCAGCGGGCATGGAGCCGCCTGCCGAAATGAAGCCCAGATATACGAGATTGATCGATCCGCCCACGACGGCTCCCGTGACGGGATCGCCGAGGATGATGCCGGTCACCAGACCGCAGACCAGAGGACGCTGGAGCGACCAGAGGCCCACAAAGGGGAGGTTGCCGATCGCCAACCAATAGGTGATGCCGCAGAGAACAGCTTGCAGAATACTCATCGTTTACTCCTTTCCCGCCCGTTCGAGGGCTTCGTCGACCTCGATAACGGCCTGCTCGGGTACGAGCTGATAGAAAACATGCACGCCTTTGTCGCGCATTTCGCGGATAGCCTCGATCTCGACCGGACTCGCCGCAACGTTCTTGATGAAGGTCTTGCGTCCTCCGCGCAAACCCATACCGCCGAGATTCACCTCTTTGAGAGGCACACCCGCGCGGACGATCTTCGCGAACGCTACCGGGCTCTTGGTGAGCACGATCACGCGTTCTCCGGGGATGGGATCTTTGAGCAGGCCTTTGATGGCCCCCTCGATCGACGATACGAACACCTTGACCCCTTCGGGCGCGAGCGACTTGATCACGCGCTTGTTGAAGTCATCTTTGGCCACATCGTCATCCACCACGAGAATCGTGTTCGCGGATAAGGTGGGCGTCCACACCGAAACGACCTCGCCGTGGATCAGGCGGTCATCCACTCGAGCCAACACAACATTCCTCATCACCACTCCTCCTCTTCTTCGTCTTCTTTTACCTGCTCGGCAAGAAGTTTCCTCACATCTCTGATGCTCCCCTCCGAGGCTGCCGTCGCAGCCTCGACGACCTCCTCGCACGACTGGCCGCTGTTGCGCGCGACAACCGCTTCCAGAAGCACGGGAAGATTGACGCCGGTCACGTGGTAGATATCATGCGTGCGTGACAGCTCCACCACCTGGTTGAATGGGCTTCCGAAATACAGGTCGGTGAAGAAAACGATGTTCCCCTCGTCTTCGGGCGAAAGCGCAGCCTCGAGGCGCTCGCCGAGCTCAGTAGGAGGCTCCTCGGCGGAAAGGACGAACGCCTCGATGTCCTCCTGAGGGCCGAGAAGCATCTGAACGCCGTCCTTGAGACCCTGGCTGAACCTTCCATGCGATACCAAAATGATCTTCACGAAACACTCCCCTCCTGCGAATCCGCGCAAAGCTATCCCTAGCCGATCAGGTCGGCTCTCAACCCTTATGACATTTGGGCATGTCAGTGCATCACATGCGCTGCAAAACCGTCCCGACGATGTACTTATTCGCGCTCAGCCAAACATTGCTCCATTCGGCCGGCGTGTTATCCGTGAGGAAGATCTGCTGCTCCAGATGCAGCACGGGAGCGCCCTCGGAGACTCCCATGAGCTCTCCGCGCGCCTTTCCCACGACGCACGCGGCGTAGCGGGCGTTGGAGTGGCCGATCTTCTTACCGAATTTCGACTCGATCGTGCTGAAGAGGCCCTGCTCGGCATAATCCACCTTCTCGAGGCCCGGAAGAGCACTCAGGTTGATGGCACTCTCGATGAGCAGGATCGGCTTGCCCTCCACACTTCTCAGGCGATCGAGCATGAGGACGGGCGATCCCCTCGGAATGAACAGCTTGGCACTGGCAAAGGCATCTGCAGGGACGACCTCCTGGCGCAGAACCTCCGTAGTGAATTCCACGCCCTGCGACGCAAGCGACTCGGCGAACGACATGAGCATGCTCCCGGTCGGATGGGTCAGGATGGAGCTCGTGACGAAGGTACCTTTCCCGTGCATCTGGATGAGAAGGTTCTCATCAACGAGCGTCTTGATGGCGCGGCGGACGGTGCCGCGGCTCATACCGAGCATCTCGCAAAGCTCGTGCTCCGTAGGTATCTGGTGCTCGGGAATCCATTCGTGCGCGTAGATCTTATCCCGCATGAAACTTGCCGCCCGGATATGAAGCGGAACCTCTTGAGCGTTCTCGGACATGCGACCTCCCCCTTGCATCCTGTCCCACTCGCCTGCCGCCGAATCCGTTGAGCAAACTATAAAACAGCTGTTGGATCTGTGCTTTTTGACGAGTTGCACAGAAAAACGAATATCACTTGTTCACTCAGCAGTGTACAAATACTCCCCGAAAACGGTTCTCTGAGACGTGCGAGAGAACAACTCGCCATCCGTTCTTGGGAAACGAGCTGGTCAAATGGACAAATTTTTCAGATTTTTTAATCAAAAATGCATAATTTTGTATTCAAATCCAATAAACATGAATATTTTATTTTATATATCATTTCGTGAAAGGTAGTGAATTTACGGCGAACGGTCTCTTCTTAAGATCATCTTCCAATGCAATATGCGGGTTGAAGCTGCTGGTTTATGCGATTCGAAGCCCATCCTATACAGATCATATGATGAAACCCGCCGCACTTTTGGTTTTGCATAATGCGATATGCGTTCCCAGCGTGGATCCCAGCTCTGGGGTGATCGGCCATGCGGAAGCGCAGTGCCCGCCCCATCGCCGCACCGGACCACTCGCCTAGCCGGGAAGGGCCGATGCCCACGCTGAATATGCGGAGGGACTCAGGCTCCTACATATCCCCGTCATCGCAGCTCCCGGCATCGAGACACCTGCACTCGGCAAGGCTACCTCTCCTCAACCGTCCCGTCTGCGTATCTCGCGAACCTCCCCTTCTCCCTAGGGTGCACCGGATCTACCCGGTCCCACGGCCAGCCGCCGAAGCCGGTCTCGTTGTAGTCGTTATACGCGTCGGCGATCTCCTGCTCGCTGTTCACGACAAACGGCCCGTAGCTGACCACCGGCTCCCCTATGGGCTCTCCCTCGAGGAGGAGGATCCCAACGTCGCTTCGGCCCGCGACGATCCGCACCTCGTCGTTGCCCGTCAGGCGGACCATGTGGTAGGCGGGAACCTCGGTGCCCTCCACTTGGATGGATTCGCCCTTGTGGAAGTAGATCGCACGGTTCAGCGTGGGAGACAGCCTGGGCAGGGTGATCGTGGCCTCCGGCTCCAGATCGATGTGCCAGATGCCAACATGATTGCCCTTATCCGCCGCCCAGGAGCTCGGTGCCGGAGCCGGGCTCTCCACCCCGTCGAAGGTCCCCGCAACCAACCTGGCGCGGGCGCTCCTTCCGTTGCCATCCACCTTGCTGACCACGGGGATCTCCTCATCCCACAGCATCTTGTAATGGAAGTCGGCGAACTTGCTCTTCGCCGGGAGGTTCATCCAGATCTGGAATAGGTTGAGCGGGTTGTCCCCATCTTGGTTGAGGAGCGGGAACATCTCCGTATGGTTGCCGCCCTTGCCAGCGGTCATCCACTGGACGTCTCCCCCGCCGTACCGGCCCGTAGATCCCGCCGAGTCGGAGTGGTCGACGTATCCTTCCAGCACCGATGTGACGGTCTCGAAGCCCCTGTGGGGATGCTCCGGAAAGCCCGGCACGACGTGGCCGTGATACATGCTCCATCCGTCCTTGTTGGAGAAATCCATACCCAGATCCCTGCCCTCCAAGGATGCGGCAGGGCCCAAGCTCTCATTGCCCGCCGGGTACCTATCCCTGTGATGCATGATCACCAGAAACGGATCCAAGCCCTCCCATTGGGTGCCCAGTTTTTTGATGCCCAGAATCTTACCGCTCATTTCTGCGTACTCCTTCGGTTTCCGCGACCATGCCTATCGGGCGGGCACGGCGATGCCTTCCGCTCCTCTCTGGCCCGAACCGGGCTCATGATGCACGACCTCAAATCCTGCAGGCCGCACCCGTCAATCCTCGAAGGGGAAGCGGTAGTCGAGGCCGAGGCGGTCGCGGAGCTCGATCATCTCCTTCTGAACGGCTGCCGTCACGGGCACGCCCTTGTCCTTGCGCTCCTGCCACGCCAACCATTCCTTCTCCCCCGCCGTGTAGATGCGATCGTAGCCGGGAGCCTTCTTGGAAGCGCGCAGGGCGCGGCAGATATCGCCCGCGATCCTCTCGAAGGTATCGCGGCCGCAGAACGCATCGGGGTCGATGACGAAGAAGAAGTGGCCCAGATGATACATCTGCGCGCTGCCATCGGACGCAACGCCCGAGAGCGCCTTCATGAACTCGCCGCCTGCGAGCGCGGCCGAGAGGATCTCGACCACGGCCGCATACCCGTAGCCCTTGTAGCCGCACATCTCGTCGCCCGGCCCGCCGCCGAGCGGGGTGAGCGCAGCCGTTCCGTCAACGAGCCTCTTCAGGATGAGCTCCGAGTCGGTGAGCTCGCTGCCATCGTCCGCCACGACCATGCCGGCGGGCGTGGGCATGCCCTCGCGGGCATAGTACTCGATCCTGCCGCGCTGCACGATGGAGGTGGAGCAGTCGATGCAGAAGGGGAAGTCCTCATCGGTGGGAAGCGCGAAGGTCAAAGGGTTCGTGCCCAGCATGTTCTCCACGCCGAACGTGGGCGCGATAGACGGGCGCGCGTTGGTGCCCGTGAGGCCGATGAGGCCCGCTTTGCTCGCCATGGTGACCCAGTAGCCCGCGATGCCGTAGTGGGTGGAGTTGCGCACGGCACCGCCCGCCATGCCGTATCGCTTGGCCTTCTCGATAAGGCGCTCCATCATGCGGTAGGACGCGACCATGCCCATGCCGTCGTGCGCATCGGCGACGATGGTGGTGGGAGTCTCCTTCACGATCTCGAGATCCGTGACGGGCAGCAGCGTACCCTTGACGATGCGGTCGATGTAGATGGGTTTGAAGCGGTTGCAACCGTGGCTCTCGATGCCGCGGCGATCCGACTCCAGCAGGACGTCCGCGCAGATGGCCGCATCGTCGTGCGGCACGCCGTACGCGCAGAACACATCGACGAGGAACGATTCCATGAGATCCCAAGAAACATACGGTCTAGCTTCCATATCCACCTCTCCTCGAGAAGAAGCCAGGCCTCAGCGGCCTGGCTTCACCGTAGGGCGCATGTGCCTGCAAGACACCGGCTAGCCCTCTTGGACGACCTCGGCATCGACGGCGTTCCTGCGAACGGACTCGATACCGTTCATGCAGCTGCTCTTGGCAGCATAACCCTCGGAAGCAGCGATGTTCTGGCCGTTCTTGGCAAGCAGGCGGAAACGGAATTCGCCGGCCTTATCGACGTAAACCTCGAACTTGGGACAGCTCTGCTCCTCGTAACCCTCGACGGTCTGATCCTCGATGGCAGCCACCGGGGCGTTGTTCTTCACAGACTCGATGCCGTTGGTACAGCCATCTAGAGAGGCGTATATCTGCGACGTGGCGATGATCTCGCCGTTGCCAGCTTTAAGCACGAAACGGCAGCCCTTCTCGGTGGTATGGATTGTGAACTTGCCCATGAAAACC
>JAKPQM010000019.1 GCA_029546925.1 Actinomycetes bacterium | reverse complement strand
TGGTCTCGGCGAAGATCTCGACGGTGACCTGGTCGCCGGGCTTGTACTCCTCGGCGTTCTCGACGCGCACCTCGCGGAGGTAGCGCATGGGCTCGACGCCCTGGGTCTTGAAATGACCCGCGAGAGGCTTGTTGACATGCTTGGGCTTGATCTCACCGAAACCGATCTGGACGGCATCGTAGCCGTCGGTCGCTTTGGTCTTCACCTGCGAGACCGTGCAGGGGCCAGCTTGGATGACGGTGACGGGCACGACATTGTCGTTCTCGTCCCAGACTTGCGTCATCCCCAGCTTGCGGCCGAGAATCGTTTTGACCATTCCTGGTCCTTTCCTTCGGTGGTCGTAGGACATGCGGACGATCCCTTATCGCCCGTCCCCAGCGGACCACACCCATCAGACGTGCTGCTTGCCGTTGCATAGCAGGACAACCTGCCTAGAACGAGCAGCTTTACTAGAGTACCACTGCTCCGGGCGTATCTCAAGCACTTTTTTGCTGGTTTGCGGGGTTTTGCAGCCTTGGGGATAGCCGGCCACGAACATCCCCATGGAAATACAAACATCCCAAGGATGTTCACGAACATCCCGGGGATGATCGTGTTTCGATTGGGATGTTCGTATCGGATATATCTGCCTCGCGATCGATCATGCCAGCCAGTTTCAGCAGGACTTCGGTGTCAGCGGGGTGCTCTTCGTAGTACTTTATGAACTCTGCATACTCGCGATAGAAGTCCAAATAGGCATCGATGAACTCTTGGAACTCGGGGCGGATGTGAGTCTCGTCGCGCTCCCCGAGGACTGCTGGTTCTGCCTCGGACTCCGGTTCTACCTCGGGTTCGGGTTGCTTGGCAACGACCGCAGCCTCGTCCTGTTTGTCGTTTGCCTGGCCGCTGCAACCTGCCACCCCAAACGCCAGAGCAAGAACAACGAGCGCAGCTAGGAGCCTATCGAACTTCTTCATTGGTGTACTTAGACTTCGCCGTATGGACGAGGTCTTTCAGCAAGCGTTGGGAAAACGCATCAAGTCGCTCAGGCTTGAGCGAACGAACTTGAGCCAAGAGAAGTTCGCCTATCAGGCCGGCATCGATCGGACATATTACGCATCCATCGAGCAGGGCAAGCATGCCCCCACCATCAACCTGCTCAGGAAAATCGCCGCCAGCCTCAACCTGACACTCTCGGAGCTGCTCGAAGGGCTCTAGGTCTTGGAGCTTTCACCAGCCTATGATGGCGTACACTGGCTGTGTTGCCGTTTCCGTTGGGAGTGTCCATGCGTAAGCGCTTCTCGCTCATATGCGCCCTAGCCCTTCTCGCCTGCCTGGTGCTCGCCGGTTGCGGAGATGGCATGTCACCGAACGCTATCGAGATCGATCTCGCCGCGCAGAGTTCGGTGGTGCTCGTCCCGTGGCACGACGCCGAGGCCCCGCGCGTGACGGTGGGGCTGCCCGATTGGCTTGAAACTGCCAAGTACGAGCCGCTCACCGATGATACGTCCATCGCCGAGGAGCGTATCGGCTGCTTATGGGCGCGGGGCAGCGTGGACATCTCCTACTCCTCCGACGATGCCGAGAAATACCTCCTCTACCAGCTCGACACTGACAATATCGTGGGAAGCCGCCTCTTCGGCGGCCGTTACACCGACATCGAGTCGAGCGGGCTCATGCGCACGGCCATCAACGGCCACGAAGTGCTCTGGGGCTGGTACCGCTTCAACGACGAATACGACCGCCCCAATATGTTCTACGTCTCGGCCGTCCAGATCGATGAGGGCAATGCGCTCGAGATCATCGTCGCCGAGCCCAGCATCCGCGAAGGCGGCGTCACGCTCGACGAGAGCTATCTCTTCTCGCTATGGGAGCTTGTGAGCTGGTAAAGAATAGCTGCTCAACACGAACATCCCGTTCCCCACGCGATCATCCCGGGGGTGTTCATGAACATCCCGGGGATGATCGCGTTTCGATTGGGATGTTCGTTCCGGCGCCCACCGAGACAGCCTTCGGAACGCCGTAGTCTGCCAGCAGCTGCGCGAGAGCCATAAGCTGCCTATCATCCATGAGCTGCTGGTTGGTCACCAGCTCGAGGCGGATGCCCATGGTTTGCAATGCCAGCTTGCGCCGCTCATCCTCCCCTATCTTGTGCGGATCGCCGTGCTCGGCATAGCTCGTGTACTCGAACCCGATCTTCTGCTCGGGCCAATACACATCGATTATCGCGTTTATCGACCCCTCGATCTTCTCCGCTGCTTCCGAGAGCCGCTCCTCATAGTTCATCTTCGGGGGAATGAAACCATATCCGCCCAAGTGTTCGGGCAGATAGAACGGCAGGGCGAGCTCGGTTTCCTTCGGCGATGCTGCACCTTCCAGCACCCACGGAAGCGCCGCTGCGGCATTGCGGGACCCGCGCAGATGATGCGCGGCGCGAACGAACTCGGCGAGTTCAGCTTGCGTCGCGAGCGGATGCCGCTCCACCACGCCGCTCCGCACGCTCGGTTCCTTGGAATACGTGCCGCAGATGAAGTGGCCCAGCTTGATGCAGCGCGGCAAAGGAAGGCCCCGGCAAAGCTGCACGAATACGAGCGGTGCCGAGCACACGAGCACTCCTCCGCCCGCATCGAGCAACGATCCCTCTGGCAGCTTTCCGCCTGCAGCATGATGGGCATACCCCGCGACCCGCTTATTCTGCCTGAATGTGGGAACAAGGATATCGGCATCTCTTCCCATGCGCATAAAGCGATCGAGGTGGAATGCTTTCAGCTCCGGCTTCGTCCGTGCCCACGCCTCGACCGGACCGTCGAAAGCTCTAGCCGGCTCCCTGAATGCGGGAGACGGCACTAGGCGAGCGCACTGATCGAGAAACAGCAGCGCGCTGGAATGGCTGATCACCACATGCATGCCTTCCTCCTCGTTCGATGGGGAGAAGAGCATATCAGGAGGGTTTTTCGGATGGCTGACATCCAGTTATCAACTGGCTGACGGACTGCAAGAGGATCTGCAGGTAGTTCTCTTGACAACGAGTGGAGCGCTTTTCTGAACATCCCCATGAAATCACGAACATACCACAGGTGTTCGCGAACATCCCGGGGATGATCGTGTTTCGATTGGGATGTTCGTGTGGAGCGCAGCTTCCACGGCGCAAAAACGCCTCCGGCCCGGACCGGGTCGGAGGCGTTCGGTTTCCTGCTGGAGAAAAGCCTAGAGCTTGATCTCGATGTCAACGCCAGCGGGAAGGTCGAGGCGCATGAGCGAATCGACCGTGGAGCTGGAGGGATCGAGGATGTCGATGAGGCGCTTGTGGGTGCGCATCTCGAACTGCTCGCGGCTGTCCTTGTACTTGTGCGGCGAGCGAATCACGGTATAGAGGTTGCGCTCGGTGGGCAGGGGGATGGGACCGGACACGCGGGCGCCGGTCTTGAGGGCGGTATCGACGATGAGCTTCGAGGACTGATCGACAACCTCATGGTCATAGCCCTTGAGACGAATCCTGATCTTCTGGTTTGGCACTTTCAAAACCTCCGTAATCGTGCGTGTCTCCACGCCTTGGGCTACAAACTTAGGCGATACCGCCGTGCTTGGCGACGATCTCTTCGCGAACTGCCTTGGGAACCGGCTCGTAGGAGTCGAACTGCATGGTATAGCTTGCGCGACCCTGCGTCTGGGAGCGGAGGTCGGTCGCATAGCCGAACATCTCGCCCAAAGGCACCTTGGCCTTGATGACCTTGGTGTCGCGGCGATCCTCCATGCCCTCGATCTTGCCGCGGCGGCTCGAGAGGTTGCCCATGACGTCGCCCATGTACTGCTCGGGGGTCTCGACCTCGACGGCCTCCACCGGCTCGAGAAGGACGGGATTGGATTTGCGCAGCGCTTCCTTGATGGCCATGGAACCGGCGATCTTGAAGGCGGCCTCGGAGGAGTCGACCTCATGGTAGGAGCCGTCGACGAGCTTGACCTTGACGTCGACCACGGGGTAGCCCGCGATGACGCCGCTCTCCAGCGCCTCCTGGATGCCCTTGTCGATCGAGGGGATGTATTCCTTGGGGATGACGCCGCCCACGATGGCATTCTCGAACACATAGCCCTTGCCGACCTCGTTGGGCTCGATATCGATAACCGCATGGCCGTACTGGCCGCGGCCGCCGGACTGGCGCACGAACTTGCCCTCGACGTGGTTGACGGCGCGGCCTGCGGTTTCGCGGTAGGCAACCTGGGGCTTGCCCACGTTGCACTCGACCTTGAACTCGCGGCGCAGGCGGTCGACGATGATCTCGAGGTGCAGCTCGCCCATGCCGGCGATGATGGTCTGACCGGTCTCCTGATCGGTGTGGACTTGGAAGGTGGGATCCTCTTCGGCCAGCTTGGCGAGGCCGACGCTCATCTTCTCCTGCTCGGCCTTGGTCTTGGGCTCGACGGCGACATCGATGACCGGGTCGGAGAACTTGATGGACTCGAGGATGATGGGATGCTTCTCGTCGCAGAGGGTATCGCCGGTTGTGGTCCCCTTGAGGCCCACGCACGCAACGATATCGCCTGCGGAGCACTCCTCGCGGTCCACGCGGTCGTTGGCGTTCATCTCGAGGATACGGCCGAGACGCTCGCGACCGTCCTTGGTGGAGTTGTAGACGTAGCTGCCAGCTTCTGCCTGACCGGAGTAGACGCGGATATAGGTGAGCTTGCCCACATACGGGTCGGTCATGATCTTGAAAGCGAGCGCCGAGAAGGGCTCCTTTGGGTCGGCATGGCGGACATCGTCGGCGCCCTTGAGGGTAAGCCCATCGATCTCGGCTACGTCGAGGGGGCTGGGAAGGTAATCGACAACTGCGTCGAGCAGTTCCTGGATGCCCTTGTTCTTGTAGGCGGAACCCACGAAGACGGGGTTGAACCCACCGGAGATGACGCCGACGCGGATGGCGTCCTTGAGCAGGTCGATGGGGACGTCCTCCTCCATGAGGACGAGCTCCATGACCTCATCGGAGAAATTGGAGGCGGCGTCGAGCAGCTCGTCGCGCTTCTCGGCAGCGAGATCTGCGAAATCGGCGGGGATGGCATCCAGCTTCTCGGGATAGATCATGCCCTTGGAGTCTTCCTTGAAGTCCCATGCCTCCATGGTGACAAGGTCGACGAGACCCCAGAAGTTGTTCTCGGAACCCATGGGGATCTGGGCAGCGACGGCGTTGGCGCCCAGACGCTCCTTCATGGTCTCGATGGCGTGGAAGAAGTCGGCGCCGATGCGGTCGTACTTGTTGATGAAGGCGATGCGGGGCACACCGTATTTGGTGGCTTGGCGCCACACGGTCTCGGATTGGGGCTGGACGCCGGCAACCGCATCGAAGACGGCGACGGCGCCGTCGAGGACGCGCAGGCAGCGCTCGACCTCGGCCGTGAAGTCCACGTGGCCCGGGGTATCGATGATCTGGATGACGTGATCGCCCCAGAAGCAGGTGGTGGCAGCGGAGGTGATGGTTACGCCGCGCTCCTGCTCCTGGACCATCCAGTCCATGGTTGCCGCACCGTCGTGGACCTCGCCGATCTTGTGGGTCTTGCCGGTGTAGTAGAGGATGCGCTCGGTGGTTGTCGTCTTACCGGCATCGATGTGGGCCATGATGCCGATATTCCGGAGGTTTTCGAGCTTGTACTTGATCTTGGCCATAATTGGGCTACCTCGCGGACTTAATAGCGGTAGTGGGCGAAGGCGCGGTTGGCCTCTGCCATCTTGAAGAC